>NZ_JBFAPA010000001.1:0-111358 GCF_040675465.1 Actinocrispum sp. NPDC049592
GCCCTGGACGCCGAGCACATCCAGGCCGGCTACGAGGCGGGTGTGCTGACGTTGCGGATCCCGGTCGCCGAGCGCGCCAAGCCCCGCAAGATCGCGATCAGCGCCAGCGGCGGCACCAAGCAGATCAACGCCTGATCAAGACGGTCCACACCGACCCCGGGGGACAGTCGTTCTCCGGGGTCCGGCCGGAACCTGTGCTGGTGGGAGGAGGATTCTGATGAGCCTGGACAAGCCGTGGAACGACGTGGCCGACCAATTGCGCCCCGCCCAGCCCGATCTCGATCTTCCGGACGACGAGTTCGTCGACGACGACCTCGTCATGGGGACAGAGCCGATCGAGGCCGATCCTGCCGACTTCGCCGACCAGCACCGCGTCGTGCCGTTGCCCGACGACCCCCTCGACGATCAAGCGTGGCCCTGACCGGCGGCGAGGTGTGGCGATGAGCGGTTGCTGCCCAGGATCGTCGCTGTCCACGCTGGACACGACCACCTGCGAGCGCGTGCGATCCGATCACTCGGCCGGGCAAGTCGCCAACACCTGCCGGGTGCTGCGTCACGCAACCGACGACGGCAAGCGTGCCACTCGCAAGATCCACGTCACGCCCGCACCGGATGTTCGAGGGCCTGAATCATCCGGTGACGCCCACTACGTTCCCTGTCGCGACGAGGGCTGAGTCATGCCGCCATCGCCCTTCCCGCCGCGCGATCCGTACGACGTACTCGGCGTCGCGCGGGTGGCCACATCCGCCGAGATCGCTGCGGCCTACCGGGCGCTGATCCGCGCCCTGCATCCCGACACCCAGCACGAACCCGCTGACCCTGCACGCTTGGACGATGTCATAGCCGCGTACGCGCTGCTGCGGGATCCGCACCGCCGAGCCACCTACGACAGCCGGCATCCGGTGGCCGGGCCACCGGACCCCATCTCGATTCCGGTCCGCGTGCACCCGGCCCGTCCGCGGCGGCAACCCGACATCCGGGTGGGTCCGGTCCGCCACCATCCCGAGTGACCTATGCGTGATGGCAAAGGAAGGGGACACCTGCCGGTCCACTCCAGACCAAGGCCGACCGGCACGCGGTCCTATTCGGACACGGTGACCGCGGCGAGGCGGAAGTACGACCCCGCCTGCGGCAGCCTGAAATCCCCATTGTGTGATCCGAACACATCCTGGTGATCCTTGTTTGCGGAGGCGTGGGATGGCTGCGGACCGCGCCACCGCAGCCATCCCACATTTCAGCGACCACAAGGGTCGAGGTTCACCGTTCCGAGGTAGCGCTCGGCGATCCGGCCGGCTTTGTCCATCGCGACGACGGCGACCCGGATCGGTCCGCTCGCGTCCTTCTTTCCTTGGTACGGGCCGACTGTGCCGGTCCACGTCGAGCCGCCGGCGTTGCGCATCTCGCTGTTGGCCGTTTTTCCACCCGTGTAGGTGCCCAGCCGGACGATGTACACGCCATCCGGTGATGTGACATTCACCCGGATCGTGGAGGTTTTCGGCCCGGGGCACCCGGTTGGGGAGATCTCGGTGCGCTCGATCGCGTCCGGGCCCGCGGTGATCGTGAGGCCCGGGTTCGGCTGCGCGGCGGGTGCTTGCGATGCGGCCACGGACGCCGCCGGGGTGTTGATCGGCGAACGTGGGCTGGGCAGGGTCGTCGGTTTGGGAGTGGCCGAGGTCGTTTCGCCTTGGGGCGCAGCGGACATCGACGGCGGGGCGGCCGCGACGACGGTCGGGGTCACGGTGGAAGGCGTTGGCGCGGCAGGAAGATCGGTCGCGTACGGCGCCGGCTTCACCACCGCGAAGGTCAGGCACGCGGCCGCACCCACACCGGCGGCGATCAGGCCTTTCTTGACCGCCAGGATCTTTCCCGCGCCGCCCATCGGCACGGTGAGCAGGCCGGGAACCGCACAGAGCAGCTCACGTGTGCGGTGCTTCTCCTTCTCGTGCCGCTCAGCGCACGGCGCGCAGCCGCGGATGTGCTCCTCGATGCCGCGCAACATCGACGGGGACGGCTCCTGCTGCGCCAGGCCCGCGAGGTACTCGCAGGTGGGGTTCGCGATCAGCCGGGCCGCGACGGCCGCCTCGGTGAACGTCTCGGACATCTTGCCGTCGGTGGCGCGCAGGCTCGCCTTCTTGATCTTCAACGCCTCGGCCGCGTCGTTGTCCGACATCCGGCCGGCACCCTCGGCGATCCGGATCCGCAGCCGTTTGTACTGCTTGCTCGTCAGGAACGGGCGCATCTGCTCGGCGAGCTGGTTCACCGCGATCAGGGCCAGGCGTTCCTCGGCCTCGTCCGGTGAGGCCTGCGCGGGAACGAGTTCCTCGGGCAACGGCCCGGTCTCCAGCCGCTTGAGCTTGCGCTTGAGCATCTCGTACGAGGTGTTGCGCGCGGCGGTGGTCAGGTAGGCCGAGGGCTTCTCCACGGTCCGGCCGTGCAGGTAGCGCGTCGCCCGCTCGAAGACCTCCTGGGTGGCGTCCTCGGCGTCTTCGTCGTTGCCCAGGATCTGCCGGCAGGTTCGGAACACCAGCGAGCGGTGTGTGACGGCCAGCAATGCCAGGCTCTCGGACTCTGTTGTCACGACTCATAAGACTTCGGAGAACCCGGTTTGGAGCATAGAAACCGGCGAGTAGTGCCCACACGTGTCAAGCACCAACCAGTCGAGTGAAACGTGGTCACTTCCCGTTAACCTCAACCCCATGTTCTTGTGGGGAGTGGCGGGATCCGGGTTCCAGTCCGAGGGATCGGCTCCGGACAGTAACTGGAAACGATACGCCAGGAACTACGGCGACTCGGTGGACTTCTTTCATCGCTGTGCCGAGGACATCGCGCTCGCCGCGGACCTCGGTGTGCGGGTGTTCCGGTTCTGCGTCGAGTGGGCGCGGGTGCAGCCGAAGCCGGGATCATGGGACTTCTCGTTCTACGACGAGGTGATCGCGCGGGTTCGCGCGGCCGGGATGCGTCCGATGATCACACTGGACCATTGGGTGTATCCGGCGTGGGCGGGCAACTGGGGTTCGCCGGAAATGCTCCAGCGGTGGCTGGACAACGCCGCGCAGGTGATCCGCCGGTACGCGGGCGACGGGACCCTGTGGATCACGTTCAACGAGCCAACCGTCTACATGGCACAGGAAATGCGGCTCGGGTCGTTCCGCCCGCAGATGCCGTTCCGGCTCGTGCGGGCGCACAAACACGCCTACCGGCTGATCCACGCCGCGGACCCGGACGCCTTGGTGTCCAGCAACGTCGCGTACATCCCGGTGGTGAACCGGTTGGCAGATCTGGGTTTCCTCGACTGGGTCAGCGACAGTCTCGATTTCGTCGGCATCGACTACTACTACGACGTCCGGCCAGGCAATCTCACCGCGCTGCACGGGGCTTCCGGCGAGCTGTGGCGGATCGACCCGGAGCCCCAAGGGATCTACCGCGCGCTGCGGCACTACGCCCGCCGGTTCCCGAAGCTGCCGCTGTACATCGTCGAGAACGGGATGCCGTCCGACGACGGCGCACCCCGGGCCGACGGCTATACCCGATCGGACCACCTCCGCGACCACGTCTACTGGATGCTGCGTGCGCGGAGTGAAGGCGTGCGGCTGATCGGGTACAACTACTGGAGCCTGACCGACAACTACGAGTGGGGCAGCTACCGGCCCCGGTTCGGTCTGTACACAGTGGACGTCGAGACCGATCCGGCGCTGGCCAGGAAGCCCACCGACGCCGTCGGCGCCTACCGCGCGATCGTCGCGGCCGACGGCCTCCCCGAAAGTTACCGGCCGGTCCGCTGACATTCCCAGAGCGCATTCCCGGCTGGGAACCCTTAAGGAATCCTGTCATTGTGGCCGGGCCGACACATTGGCCCGGATGGCCGGGTATCCTCGGCAACAACGAGTAGTCGCCGTAGAGGGGCTGTGTAAACGATGGCCGTGACCCGGGCAGCTGGAGTGGTGCCGCTGGTCGGCACACTGGCCGCGGCGGCGGCGCTGGCGGGAGTGGCCGTGTTCAGCGCCTCCAGCGCGGGGTGCGCGAGCCCAGGGCAGTACGTGCAGCGTGACGGGTATGTCGAGCTCGTCGGCGGCTGCATCGACCCCAAGAACCTGCCCCCAGCCCCGGCGACCCAGCAGGCCCCCGCCGCCCCAGGCCAGCAACCCGCCTTCTTCCAGCAGTAACGCACACACCTGCGCTACCGGCGCTCGCACACGCCCCGCCGCGGCCCCGGCTGATCACGCCCGTTCCTGAGACAACACCGAGTCTTGGCTTCCTGCCGGGCCCTGCGGTGCTCGACCGCCCTCACCCCGGGACCCACCACCTCGGCTCGCCCCTGGGCCCTCTGCATCGCCGCCATCCACCGCACTCGTTGCAGCCTCGGGACCCCCGCACTCGCCGCGGCCGACGATTCCCCACCAATTCCCTGGTACCAGCACCGCCGCAACCCCCGCCAGCCCACCGCGGACGCGCGCCAGGTAGTCCTCCGGAGCGAACACCGCGGCCCCAGCTGCCAGCTCGGCATGCCGCCTCAGGCAGCCCTCACACGCACACCGCAGCCTGATCGGCTTGGTCTCCCGGCCCCCGGCCACCAGCCCAGCATGCCGCTCAGGCAGCCCTCACAGGCACACCGCAGCCTGATCGGCTTTGATCTCCCCAGCCCCCGGCTACCAGCCCGGACGCCACCTCAAGCAGTCCTCACACGCACACCGCAGCCCTGATCTCCCCAGAGAACCGCCCCAATCCGGCCAGCCCACCACGGCGCGCAACGGTCACTCTGCGCCGTCCGGCCCACCGCACCCACGGCCCCCGCCCATGCGGCTGCAGGGGTCCCGCCGGGGGACCCCTGAATTTCACGTTACCAATGGGCACCGACGGAAATCGGCGCCCAAGATCGTCAGCCGAGGGCCTGCAGGAGGTCCTGCACCAGGTCAGTGCCGTCTTCGATGCCCACCGAAAGCCGGATCAGGCTGTCAGGGACCTCCAGCTCGGAGCCCGCGACGCTGGCGTGCGTCATCTTGTGGGGGTGCTCGATCAGGGACTCCACGCCGCCGAGGGACTCGGCCAGGATGAACAGCTTGGTCTTGGCCACGACGTCCAGCGCTGCCTGTTCGCCGCCCGTGACGGTGAACGACACCATGCCGCCGAACCGGCGCATCTGCTTCGCGGCGACCTCGTGGCCCGGGTGTTCACGCAGGCCGGGGTAGTACACGCGCTCGACGCGCGGGTGGCCGAGGAGGGCTTCGACGATGCGCTCGGCGTTGTCGGAGTGCCGCTCCATCCGCACCGCGAGGGTCTTCACGCCGCGAAGGGTCAGCCACGCGTCGAACGGACCGGGCACAGAGCCCGCGGCGTTGCGCAGGAACCCGAACCGCTCGTGCAGCTCATCGTCCGACGTGATCAGCGCGCCGCCGACGACGTCGGAGTGCCCGCCGAGGTACTTGGTCGTCGAGTGCAGCACCACGTCCGCGCCCAGGCCCAGCGGGGACTGCAGGTACGGGGTGGCGAAAGTGTTGTCCACCACCAGCTTCGCGCCCGCTTCGGCGGCGATCGCGGCCAGTCCCGCGAGATCCGAGATGGCCAGCAACGGGTTCGTCGGCGTCTCGCACCAGATCACCCGGGTGTTCGGGCGGATCGCGGCGCGCACGGCGGCGAGGTCGGACTGGTGCACGGGGGTGTGCTCGACGCCCCACAGGCTCAGCACCTTGTCGACGAGCCGGAAGGTGCCGCCGTAGGCGTCGTCGGGGATCACGATGTGGTCGCCGGGGCGCAGCAGCGTGCGCATGGCGACGTCACTCGCGGCCATGCCGGACGGGAACGCCAGCGCGTGCCTGCCGCCCTCCAGTGAGGCCAGACACTCCTCCAGGGCGGTCCTCGTGGGGTTGCGCGTACGCGAGTACTCGTAGCCGCCTTCCCGCAGGCCACCGACGCCGTCCTGGGCGAACGTCGAGGTCGCGTAGATGGGCGGGATCACCGAGCCGGTACGCGGGTCAGGCTGTTGTCCCACATGGATTGCCCTGGTCTCGAAACCGAGCCGGGTGTCCTCTTCTGACATATGCCAACTCTACGTGGAACGGGCCGGGCGACCACATCCTGGGATGGTTCGCCCGGCCCGGGTGAGGGGTCTCACCAGCCTTGCTGCTGGGGTGGATAGCCACCTTGCTGTGGGTAACCACCCTGTTGGGGATACCCGCCTTGCTGGTAGCCCTGCTGGGGGTATCCGCCCTGTTGGTAGCCCTGCTGGTAGCCGGGCTGCTGGAACGGGTCGGAGTCCGGGTTCGGGTTGTAGGCCTGCTGTTGCTGGAACCCGTCCGAGTTCGGGTACGGGTCATAAACAGCGCCACTGTCCCCGGTGTCACGCCGCAGGTGCCGGCGCGTGGACGGCAGGATCGCGAAGATGAGCGCCAGCGGCGCGCCGATCAGGGTCAGCGCCTGGAACGTCGACAGCGTGTCGCCGAACTTGAAGACCTCGGACACGAAACTGCCGATGGCGCCGGCTCCGCCCGCGCCCAGCAGCGGGAACAGGAAGAACCCGACGATCGCGAACAGCGCGCCGAACACGATCAGCACGGTGCCGGCGATCTTGCGGCCGAAGGTGAACATCGAGCCGAGCAACAGCAGCAGCGCGCCGACCGCGGGCACCGCGACCATGATCCAGAGCTTGACGGTCAGGTTGCCCAGGCCGATGGGCTTCATGATCAGCTCGTAGAACCGGACCAGGAACACGATCTCGAACGCGGTCACCGCGAGGGCGAGCAGCGCGGTGATCACCGCTGTCGCCGGGTTGGTTCTACTGCCGGACGGTGCCGAGGGGTAGCCACCACCGGAGTAGGGCTGTTGCTGGTAACCACCCTGTTGTGGATAGCTCACGACTGTCCCCCAAACCGCCCTTTGGGCTGGGTTGGTTGCTGGAGTTGGCGCGGCCACAGTAACCCAGCAGGGCGGCGATCAGGGGAGGTTTTGACTTGTTGACCAGACCGTGGCCAGCGGTTTTGACCCGATGGGGCAACAAAAGGGGCGTCCCGGCCAGCCGGCCGGAACGCCCCGTGCTCGTTCAGTCACTCACCATTGCTGGGGAGGCTGCTGCTGTTGCTGCTGCCCGTACCCAGGAGGTGGCGGCTGCTGGCCGTACCCGGGCGGCGGGCCGTAGCCGGGGGGCGGCTGCTGGCCGTAGCCAGGCGGGGGCTGCTGCCCGTACCCGGGCGGCGGCTGCTGGCCGTAGCCCTGCGGCGGCTGGCCGTACGGCGGCGGGCCACCGAAGGACGTCGGGCCGAACGCGGAGGCCTTGGGGTCCAGGAACTTCTTGGTCGCCGGGATGTAACCCATCGCGCCGACACCGCCGACGATGATGCCGGAGATCAGGTAGAACGGGGCGCTGAAGCCGGACGCGGCGATCATGAACACGATCGCGCCGACGAACAGCGCGGCGCCACCGGCGGCCGTGACCAGCACGGACAGCTGGTGCTTGAGGAAGATCAGCACCGCACCGGCGACCGCGGCGACGCCACCGAGGATCGCCAGGATCTCACCGATCCACAGCATCGCCGGGCTCGGCGCACCGGTCTCGATCCCGGCGGGCAGGCCCGCGATGGTGTCGCTGTACCGGCTGATCAGGCTGATGTCGCTGAGCGCGATGATCGCCGAGATCAGGCCGAGGATGCCGACGACACCGGCCAGGCCCCAGGTGATCATCTGCGGGTTGACGGTCTGGCCGCCGTACTGCGGGGCCGGGCCGAAACCCTGCTGCTGCGCGAAGCCGCCCTGCGGGGGATACCCGGGTGGCGGCGGCTGCCCATAGCCGGGCGGCGGCTGCTGGCCGAACGGCGACTGCTGCTGCGGCTGACCCGGCTGGCCGATCTGCTGGGTGTACTGCTGGGCCCCGGGGAACCCACCGGGCGGCGACGACTGCGGGTCGACCGCGCTGGGCGGCGGCTCGTACTGCGGGGCCGGCGGCGGCATCGACCCGGGCGGGACCATCTGGGTCGCGTCACCCTGCTGCGGCTGCTGCTGTCCCCCGCCGGGCTGTACGACCTGGGTCTTCTCCGGGCCGGGGTCCTGCGGCTGGCCCGGCTGCTGCTGGCCGGGCTGCAGAACCTGGGTGCGCTCGGGTTCCTGCTGCTGACCGGCCGGCTCCTGCGGGGGCTGGCCGCCCTGCCATGGCTGGTTCGGCGGCTGCGGAGCACTCATTGGGTAACAACTCCCTTGGCCTCTACCTGACGATCGGGTGTAACGCTAGTCGATGCACCGGCGATTCGCCCGGAACAACCCCGGTTCGGGAGTTACGAACTCACCATTGCCGTGGCGGTTGACCGTACTGCGCGGGGTACGCCGATGCGGGCGGACCCGCCACCACGACCACTGTGTTCACGATCCTGTCGGAGAACGTTCGCCGCTGCTCATCCCACAACGGGGCGAAAAACCCAGCGCAGACGGGCAAAGCGTCGACGATGTGCAAGAACGCGCGGCCCAGCGCGAGCCCGAACCCCACCGGCTGCCCGGTGTCCGCCCGGACCAGCTTGATGCCCGAAACCTTCTTCCCCAAAGTCTGCCCCTGCCCACCCAGATAGGCGACGTTGTAGAAGACATTGGCCAATGCGACCAGCTCAACAACCAAGAGCAACATAAGGTCACTGAACGTGGCGATCGCCGTCAAAGCCGCGATGACCCCATAGTCGACAAGCCCCGCCAGCGCCCGAGAACCCCAACTCGCGAACTGCCCCACGGGCGGCTGGCCGTAGGCGAACTGCGGCGGAAATGGCTGGGACTGTTGGAAAGGCTGGGGCGGAAAAGGTTGCGGAGGCTGGGGTTGCGCGGCTCCGGGGTAGAACGGCTGGAAGGGTTGCGGCTGAGCGGGTCCGGCCGGAAATGCCGGTGGCGCGGGCTGAACGGCCTGGAGTTGCTGGAACTGGGGAGTCGCGGTTGGGAACGGCTGGGGTCGGGCGGTTGCGGGCCGGACCACTTGGGTCGCTCCGGAAACGCCGCCGGACCGCATGGCCTGAGTGGCGTCCGGAACGCCACCAGGCTGAACCACCTGCGTCGCCTCCGGAGCACCGCCGGGCCGAACCACCTGAGTCGCCTCTGGAACGCCCCCGGGCCGGATCGCCTGCGTCGCTTCAGGAACACCGCCAGGCCGCACCATCCCAGTCGCCCCAGGTTGAACCACCTGCGTCGCTTCCGGGAGATTCCCGAGCCGGATCGCCTGCGCCCCTACCGGAACACCATCCGCGCCGACGACCTGAGTCGCCTCCACAGCACCCGCAGGGCGGACAACCTCAGTTGCCTCGGGGATACCGCCAGGCCGCGCAATCTGAGTCGCCGCCGATGCACTGCCTGCCCCTACGAGCTGCGTCGCGTCGGTTCCGGGCATCAACGCATGAGTCGCCTCGGCGGCACCACCGCCCCCGGATAACCGCGCCGCATCCGCCTGCGCAACAAAAGCCGCAGCCGCGGCACCACCCGGTGCCACTACCTGCGTCGCATCCGGAAGCGCCGCCCCGGGCCGCATGACCTGCGTCGGCTCAGGCGCACCTCCGGCCCCCACAACCTGCGGTGGCACTCCTGCCCACGGCGTCCCCACAGCTCGCGTCGGTTCCGGCGCCCCAGCCCCAAACCCACCAGCTCGCGCCAGCCCGGCACCGCCGCCTCGCATCGCCTCAGACGGCCCCGCACCGAGCCCGCCAGCCGGGCTCACAACCTGTGTCGCCTCGGGCAGCCCAGCGGGCCGCAGTGCCTCCGGAGCCCCGCCCAGGCCGACCAACTGCGTCGCATCCGCCTGCCCGATCAGAGCCGCAGCAGCCGCACCGCCCGGAGCCACCGCCTGCGTCGCGTCCGGAAGACCTGGCTGCGCACCAAAGCCTGGCCCGCCACCCAACCGGGCGCTCACATGCTGGGTTGCGTCCGGGTCGGGTGGCTGCTGGGGGCTGTTCAGGGTCTGGGTCCGGTCCTGGACCGGCTGATGATGGCCCCACTGGGGTTGTTGTGGTGCGCTCATTGGGACCCCCTCAGGTCACGTGGCGGCCCACGCTAGCTGAAGGGGTTCACCCGTTAGTGGGCGGCCAGGTAGCCCAGCAGGTCCTGGCGGGTCACGACGCCGGCGGGTTTGCCGTCGATCAACACCAGCGCGCCGTCGGCGCCGGCGAGGGCCTTCATCGCCATGGTGATCTGCTCCCCCGCGCCGATTGTCGGCAGCGGTGGGGACATGTGGCGGTCGAGGCGGTCGGCGAGGGCGGCCTTGCCGGTGAACAGGGCGTCGAGCAGGTCCCGTTCGTTGACGGCGCCCACGACCTCGGCGGCCATCACGGGCGGTTCCGCGCTCACGACGGGCATCTGGCTGACCGAGAACTCGCGGAGGTAGGACACGGCGTCCGCGACGGTCTCGGAGGGGTGCGCGTGCACCAGCTCGGGGATGCGGCCGTCCTTGCGGCGCAACACATCCCCGACGGTGGCGCCGGAGTGCTCGGGCGGCAGGAACCCGTACGAGGACATCCAGTTGTCGTTGAACACCTTCGACAGGTAACCGCGGCCGCCATCGGGCAGCAGCACCACGATCACGTCGTCCGGACCGCACCGCTCGGCGAGCTTCAACGCGGCCGCGGCGGCCATCCCGCAGGACCCGCCGACCAGCAGCGCCTCCTCGCGGGCGAGCCGACGGGTCACGGTGAACGACTCGGCGTCGGAGATCGCGATGATCTCGTCGCAGATGCCGCGGTCGTAGGTGTCCGGCCAGAAGTCCTCGCCGACGCCCTCGACCAGGTACGGACGGCCGGTGCCGCCGGAGTACACCGAGCCCTCGGGGTCCGCGCCGACGATCTTCACACGCCCGCCGGACACCTCCTTGAGGTACTTGCCGGTGCCGGAGACCGTGCCGCCGGTGCCGACACCCGCGACGAAGTGCGTGATCCGGCCTTCGGTCTGCCGCCACAGCTCCGGGCCGGTGGTCTCGTAGTGGCTGCGCGGGTTCTCCGGGTTGGCGTACTGGTTGGGCTTCCAGGCGCCGTCGATCTCGCGGACCAACCGGTCGGACACGTTGTAGTACGAGTCCGGGTGCTCCGGCGCGACCGCGGTCGGGCACACCACGACCTCGGCGCCGTACGCCTTGAGCACGTTGCGCTTGTCCTCGCTGACCTTGTCCGGGCAGACGAACACGCACTTGTAGCCCTTGCGCTGGGCGACCATCGCCAGGCCGACACCGGTGTTGCCGGAGGTCGGCTCGACGATGGTGCCACCCGGCTTGAGCTCGCCGGAGGCCTCGGCGGCCTCGATCATCCGGCTGGCGATGCGGTCCTTCACGCTGCCGCCCGGGTTGACGTACTCCACCTTGGCCAGCACCAGCGGCTGCAGGCCCTCGGCGACGGTGTTCAACCGGACCAGCGGCGTGTTGCCGATCAGGTCGACGACATGCTCGACGTACTCCACCACTGACTCCTTCGCGGCACTCCTGGGAACCCGTTCAGCCTAACCGCCTGCGCCGAGCCAAGTGAGGGCCGCGACGGTCAGCGTCTCGACACCGGTCCGCAGGGTCGGCTCGATCAGCGGCGCGAACTCCGGGGAGTGGTTGCTGGGCAACGAGTTCACCGTGTTCGTGGCGAGCGCGTTCAGCACCCGGTCGCGGTCGATGCCACCCCAGAACCAGAACACGGTTGGCACCCCCGCGGCCTCGCCGTAGATGCCGACGTCCTCACTTCCCGTGACGACCGGCATCGGGAACATGTTCTCCACACCGAAGTGCTCGGTGAACGCGGCCACCGTGGCCGCGGTCCGGTCCGGGTCGGAGACCAGCAGCGGCGCACTCGTGTGCCACTCGATCAGGGGTTCCTTCTCGGTGCCGCTCGCCGCGGCCTCCGCGCGCACGATTCGCTCGATCGCGGCTTTTATCTGTACCCGGACGTGTTCGGCGTAGCTGCGGATGTTGATCCCCAGCTCGGCCGTGTCCGGGATGATGTTGTCCTTGGTGCCCGCGTGCAGCTTGCCCACAGTGACCACGGCGGTATCACTTGGGTGAACTTCCCGGGCCACGATTCCCTGCAATCGCGTGACGATGTGCGCGGCCATCAGGATCGGGTCGACCGTGGTCTCCGGCCTCGACCCGTGCCCGCCCCGGCCGAACAACGTCACGTGCAGGTCATCCGAAGTGGCCATGATGGGTCCGCTGCCGTACCCGACCATCCCGGCCGGGAGCGGCCCGACGTGCTGACCGAGCACGATGTCCGGCTTGCCGAACCGGTCGAACAGACCGTCCGCGACCATCGCGCGGGCGCCGGTGGACAGCTCCTCGGCGGGCTGGAACACGATCAGCACCGTGCCCGACCAGGAGTCCTTCGCCCGGTCGAGCAGCGTCGCCGCGCCCAGCAGGCACGTCGTGTGCATGTCGTGCCCGCACGCGTGCATCACGGCCGGATCCGTGCTGGCGTAAGGCAATCCGGTCTTTTCCTGCATCGGCAGGGCGTCCATGTCCGCGCGGAGCATGACCACCGGACCATCACCGTTGCGCAGGACGCCGACCACGCCCGTGCCGCCGACACCGGTCGTCACCTGATAGCCCAGGGGTTCGAGGGCGCCGGCGACCTTGGCGGCGGTGCGGTGTTCCGCGAGCGACACTTCGGGGTGCCGGTGCAGGTCCCGGTAGAAGTCGGCCAGCTTCGGCCCGAGCCCGGGATGCCACTGGCGCAGAACGTCGTTCACCGTCCCGAGCCTACCCACGAACCGTGCACACCCTTACGTACCAGCCGTTTCACCCTTCTGGATCTTCACTGCACCAGGTAGTGGACGTACCTTTTGACTACAGGGGGTGTTTCGCATGAAACTGAGCGTGCACCTGTTGCTGGACACCTTGGTGGCCCAGACCGGCCCCGCACCGCGGCGGGAGTCGCTGGTCCCGGACTTCGGCATCCGGGTCGCCGCCAATTCGCTCTATCTGCCGTCGATCGGCCTTGACCACGAATGGTTCCGGGCACTCGCACACGATGGGCTGGTTCGCGGGATGACCGGGTCGCACATCGTGCACGTCGAGGATCCGCGGCTGCCCGTTCCCGAGCTGCTGGCGGAGTTGCGCTCGCGCTATCTCGCCACGCGCTACCGGTCGGACGTTCCGTTGCTGGACATCCTGCATCCGGTGCGGCCGGACATGAACGTGGTGGCACAGCTGGATTTGACGCTGGAGCACCGGGTGCGGACCGGTCTGCACGTCGGGCTGGACTGGGCGGTCGAGGCCGCCGACGGGATCCGGGCGTTCCGGATCCACGGCGACGGAGTGCCGCCGCTGCCAACGGACCGGCCAACGCTGAACTGGGTGCGGGAGTATCTGGCCCAGTCGGCCAGCGCCAGAGTTCCCCGGCTGCGAGTGGATGCGCTCGACCAGCACGGGAATGTCGTGCACACCAAGCCTTTGCGCGAGTGCGTGTCCGCGGAACTTTGGCACCGCGGGGAATTCTACGTGCTCGCGGACGGACGGTGGTTCCTCGTCGATCGGGCCCATCTTGCCCACCTGGAGGGTGAACTTGGTGGTTTACCCGATGTGACCGCGGAGCTCGCACAACGCACCTTCGTGGTGTCTTTGCCGCATCACGCCGATTTACTCACCGAAGAGATGGATTTGGTCTTCACCAAAAAGACATTCGCCCGGGGCAGTCAGACCGCGAAGCGATACCGGGAACGTGCGGAGACCCGGGCCGAACTCGCCGGCATTCACCGGCGCAATTGGCCTGCCGCACCGGCCAGGGAACCGCGGTTCGTGTACGCCCTGGCGGGACATCCGGGGACGCTGCCGTTCTTCAGCAAGGTCACCCTGCTGCACCATGTCGACCGGATCCGCGCCGAGGAGTTCGAAGTGGCCGTCGCCCGGCACCCCCTACCTGCGGTTACAGTGCCGTCACCGCGGACCGAAGGTCTGCCCCTAAGGGACCCGATCTAAGGGGCATTACTGGTGGGTCGCCTGGGTTTTTCCGTGTTTAATTCATGGCACCGGAGGGGAGGCGATCATGGGAGTCCTGGGGAGTATCCGGGTGGCGGCCATGACCGTCTTCACGGTCGGCGGGCTGTCCGGGGCGATGTACGGGTTCCTCGACCGGCAGGGCAAACGCGCGCGGACGCTGATCGGGCGGCCGACCCGCGACCCGCACCTGGCCGACGGTGTGTACGGAGCGCCAGGCCCGGCCCCGTTGAGGTTCGCTGTATTGGGTGACTCAGTTGCGGCTGGGCTGGGCGCGGAGAGCACCGACATGCTGCCGGGCGTGTTGCTGGCCCGTGGCCTGGCGGAGGAGTCGGGTCGCCCGGTTGAGCTGACGACGTACGCGATCGTGGGCGCGAACACGCGAACGTTGATCGCCCAAGTCGACAAAGCGATCTTGAATCCACCCGATCTGGTGCTTCTGATCATCGGCGGCAACGACGTCACCGGGAAGATGCGGGTCCGCACGTCGGCCGCGTTGCTGCGGATCGAGGTCGCCCGGCTGCGCAACGCGGGTGCACAGGTCGTGGTCGGCACCTGCCCCGATCTGGGGACGATCCGGCCGATCCCTCAGCCGTTGCGGTACATCGTGCGCAAGTGGGGGCAGATGCTCGCCCGTGCCCAGCGGGCGGCCGTGGAACGCGCCGGAGGCGTTCCGGTACCGATCGCCGACCTGGTCTCGCCGGAGTTCCACATCCGGCACTACGAGCTGTTCAGCCCGGACCGGTTCCATCCGAATGGCGCGGGATACCGGCACGCCGCGGACATCCTGCTGGCACCTTTGTGCGCGGCTGTGAAAAGTGGTCTTCACCGCGTTGCCACCCAGTGCTCCTGATGTAAGGCTGCGTACTGACGAGTAACTGTTGGTAGCGCAAAGGAGCTCCGCCATGCCCGAGGCCGTCATCGTCTCCGCCGCCCGGTCCCCCATCGGACGTGCCGGCAAGGGGTCCCTGGTGGACATCCGGCCGGACGACCTCGCCGTGCAGATGGTGCGGGCCGCCCTGGCCAAGGTGCCGCAGCTGGACCCGAAGCAGATCGACGACCTGATCCTGGGGTGCGGCCTGCCCGGTGGCGAGCAGGGCTTCAACATGGGCCGGATCCTCGCGGTGGAGCTGGGCTACGACCACCTGCCGGGGTGCACGGTGACCCGGTACTGCGCGTCCAGCCTGCAGTCGACCCGGATGGCCTTCCACGCCATCAAGGCCGGTGAGGGCAACGTGTTCATCAGCGCCGGCGTCGAGACCGTGTCGCGGTTCGCCAAGGGCAGCTCCGACTCCTGGCCGGACACCCACAACCCCCTGTTCGCCGACGCCGAGGCCCGCACCGTCGCCACGGCCGAGCACGGCGCCGACGAGTGGCACGACCCCCGCGAGGACGACCTGATCCCCGACGCGTACATCGCGATGGGCCAGACCGCCGAGAACCTGGCGCTGCTGAAGGACGTCAGCCGCGAGGAGATGGACCACTTCGGCGTGCGGTCGCAGAACCTGGCTGAGAAGGCCATCGCCGACGGCTTCTGGGCCAAGGACATCACCCCCATCACGCTGCCCAACGGCACGGTCGTCTCGGCCGACGACGGCCCCCGCCCCGGCGTGACGTACGAGAAGACCGCCGGTCTCAAGCCGGTGTTCCGCCCCGACGGCCGCGTGACCGCGGGCAACTGCTGCCCCCTGAACGACGGCGCAGCAGCCCTCGTGATCATGAGTGACACCAAGGCGGCCGAACTCGGGATCACCCCACTGGCGCGGATCGTCGCGACCGGCGTGTCGGGCCTCTCGCCCGAGATCATGGGCCTCGGCCCGGTGGAAGCGTCCAAGCGCGCCCTCGCACTCGCGGGCATGTCCATCAACGACATCGACCTCGTCGAGATCAACGAGGCGTTCGCCGCCCAGGTCATCCCTTCGTACAAGGACCTCGGCATCGACATCGATCGGCTGAACGTCAACGGCGGCGCCATCGCCGTGGGCCACCCCTTCGGCATGACCGGCGCCCGCATCACCTCGACCCTGATCAACAGCCTGCAGCACCACGACAAGCAGTTCGGGCTGGAGACGATGTGCGTCGGCGGCGGTCAGGGCATGGCCATGGTGCTCGAACGCCTCAGCTGAGGCCGTTTGGCCGACGTGGTTTGGCGCCGCTCCACGGCTCTTGGGCTGGTGGGGCGGCGCCTTCTGCTTGTGGTTCTTGACTGCGGTGGTCGGCCCGCAGCGGTGGGCGCGGATCGGTGTGGTGGCAATGGAAAAGCCCCCGCCGGGGCGGGGGCTTCTCGGTGGGGTGGATGTCAATCGCTGCTTTGGAGGGCCCAGAGGAGGCGCAGGATTTCGACGTAGAGCCACACGAGGGTGGTCATCAGGCCGAAGGCCGCGTACCAGGCCCACTTGCTGGGCAGGCCCTGGCGGATCATCTGGTCGGCCTGGTCGAAGTCGAGCAGCAGCATGAACGCCGCGATGCCGATGACGATCAGGCTGAACACGATCGCGAGGGGGCCGTTGCCGCGGATGCCGAGGGACACGCCGAACAGCGAGAAGATGAGGTTGGCCAGCATCAGCAGGACCGCGGCGCCAGCAGCCGCGATGACCCACTTGGTGAGCTTGGGGGTGACCTTCACCGCACCGGTGCGGTACACGACCAGCATCACGCCGAACACCAGGGCGGTGCCGAGCAGCGCCTGCAGGCCGAGGCCCGGGTACAGCGAGTTGACCACGGCCGTGAGGGCACCGAGGGCGACGCCTTCCGCGGCGGAGTAGGTCAGCACCAGCGCGGGGCTGGGGGTCTGCTTGAAGATCACGATCAGCGAGACGACCAGGCCGACCAGGAAGCCGATGATCAGCGGCGGGTAGGGGCTGATCGCCCCGCTGAGCACCATGACAGCGGTGATCACGCCGGTGAGCAGGGCGACGCCCAGGGTGATGGCGGTCTTCATCACCACGTCGTCGACGGTGATCGGCCGGTCGGCCTCAGCCGGCGGCGCCTCGTAGGTATAGCCGCCACCGTACTGCGGTGGCATGCCTGCCTGCGGGTTGCCGAAACCCGCGTATCCAACGCCTCCGCGCCCGGACAAGTTGCGGAACGCGGGGTTGCTCGAAGAACGCACCTGATCCTCCATGGGCCTGTTGTGGCCTTCATCGGGTTCAACGGCCGGGCGAGCCGGTTAGTTCCCGTCGGGTAAAGCCGACTTTACTCTCATTGGACCGTCTGTCGATCGCCGGTCAGCCTAGTAACCCCACGCCTGTGCATGTCACTCGTTCGAGCGTCTACCTTGAGGGCGATGTCAGCACAGCGAGCGAGGAACTGGCGGCCCATCAGCCTGTGGGCCGCGCTCGTGCTGACGTTCGTGATCTTGATAACGCTCGGCACCGTGCGCCCTGGCCAGGACAAACCCACCCCCGCGCCGGCGGCCGCGACGCAGGAGTGGCTGCACACCCTGCGCCCCGGCGAGAAGCCGCCACAGTTCGTGCTGTTCTCGTTCGACGGCGCCGGAGCGCACGAGCACTGGCAGAAGATGCTGGAGATCAGCCAGCGGTCGAACGCCCGGTTCAGCGCGTTCCTTTCCGGCGTCTACCTGCTGGCCGACGACCAGAAGACCCAGTACACCGGCCCCGGTCACCCGGCAGGTAAAGCTTCGATCTCTTTTGGCGGATCCCCGGACGAGGTGCGGACCCGCATCGCCGACCTGAACACCGCCAAGGACCACGGCATCGAGATCGGCACCCACTACAACGGCCACTTCTGCAAGGGCGCGGAGCCGAGCGTCGGCAGGTGGAACACCCAGCAGTGGCAGCTGGAGATCGACCAGTTCACCAAGTTCGTCACCCAGGCGGGCAACCAGGGCCTCAAGGTGGACCCGGCGGACATCAGAGGTGGCCGCACGCCGTGCCTGGAAGGCAGGTTCGACGCCCTGTTCGCCGCGCTGGCCAGCCGGAACATGACCTACGACTCCAGCAAGGTCTCCGACGGGATCGCCTGGCCCACCAAGGACAACGGCATCTGGGAGTTCTGGATGCCCGAGGTCCGGATGCCCGCCGTGGCGAACAAAAAAGTGATCATGATGGACTACAACCTCTGGTACGCGCTGAACAAGGCCAAGGACGACAAGTCCAAACGGGACGAGTACGCCCGCGCCACCACCGAGGTCTACCGGGCCGCCTACAACGCCGCGTTCAACGGCAACCGCGCCCCGCTGGTGGTGGCCAACCACTTCAACGACTGGGCCGGGGGCGCCTTCGACCTCGCGACCGAGCAGTTCATGGGCGAGGTCTGCACGAGGCCGGAGACCGTCTGCGCCACCTACTCGGATGTCATCAAGTGGATGGAGCTGCAGACCCCGGTCACGCTCGAAGGTCTGCGCAAACAGCCGAACGCGCAAACTTAGTCGCCGATCAGGCGGTCGCCGGGCACACCGTGAGAGGGGCTGGGACCGGAGCACTCAACCGATCGGGTGATCTTCCCGGTCCAACTGGGTTCGCGGTGCCTGGCGGACGAGGTTCCCGTTTCAGGATTCTGGTGTGGTGCAGGACGGCGATGCGCTCACGCTGATCATCAACGGCCCGGACGACGTGGCCGCGCTGACCGGCAGCCCGTTGCTGGACCGGGTGCTGCGCGTCGAGTTCAACTCCACCGGGCAGACCGTCGCACCGATCCTCCGGATGCTGCCGAACGTGCGAAGTGTGACCTTTGTGGACGATCCGCACGCCGCGCAGACCGTGCGAGCCGTCGACGAGCAGCTCCCTAACACCGTTAGAGCGCTGAACTTCGCCGGGTTCATGGCGACCACGTTCGACGACGACACCGCCGCCACCCTGTGCCGCTCGCCCCAAGTCGCTCAGCTGGAGCACTTGGCGCTCTACAACTGCAATCTCACCCGAAGAGGTGCGGAAGCCATCGGTGGTGGCACTTTCCGTGACCTCAAAGCACTTCATCTGGGCATAGGTCATCCGACGACGAACAGGATCGGCCCCGAAGGTGTGGCCGCGCTGACGCCGCTCAGCCACCTCGTCACACTGGATCTCGGCTTCAACCACATCGGCGACCAAGGCGTTCGGTCACTGCGCGCATTCCGGAACCTCGTGGAACTACACCTTCAGGGGAACGGCATCACCAACAAGGGCCTCCTCGCCCTCTGCGACATGCCGTTCCTGCGCCAGCTGACGTTCCTGGATCTGAGCCAGAACCGGATCACCGCCCGGGCGATGCGCCACCTGCACCGGACCGCCCCGCGCCTGGCGTCCTGACCCCGGAGTGCCGCACGCCCGCGCGTGCGGCACACTGAACCCCGCGCAAGCCTCTGACCTGCGACGATGACACGTTTCGGTGACCCGGGTTGCGCACGGATAATGAAAACCGATATCAATGTCGGGGTGAAGATCGCCTTCGTCGGAAAGGGAGGCAGCGGCAAGACCACGCTGGCCTCGCTGTTCCTCCGCCACCTGGCCGCGCTGAACCGGCCGACGCTGGCCGTGGACGCCGACATCAACCAGCACCTGGCCGGCGCCCTGGGCGCGTCCGAGCCGGAAACCGTTGCCCTGCCCACGCTCGGTGAGCACCTGCCGCTGATCAAGGACTACCTGCGCGGGGACAACCCGCGGATCGGCTCCGCCGCCGAGATGGTCAAGACCACCCCGGCCGGCCGTGGCTCCCGCCTGCTGCGCGTGGTCGAGGACAACCCCATCTACACCGCCTGCGTCCGCGAGGTTGACGGGGTGCGGCTGGCGGTGACCGGGCCGTTCGGGGAGGACGACCTGGGCGTCGCCTGCTACCACTCCAAGGTCGGCGCGGTCGAGCTGATGCTCAACCACATGGTCGACGACCGCGGCGAGTACGTCGTGGTGGACATGACCGCGGGCGCCGACTCGTTCGCCTCCGGCCTGTTCACCCGGTTCGACGTGACCTTCCTGGTCTGCGAGCCGACGGTGCGGTCGATCGGCGTGTACCGGCAGTACCTGGGCTACGCGCGGGACTTCGGGGTGAAGGTCGCGGTCGTCGGCAACAAGGTGTCCGACGACGAGGACCTCGCCTTCCTGCGCCAGGAGGTCGGCGACGACCTGCTGACCTGGGTCACCCGGTCGCAGCACGTGCGGGCCGCCGAGCGCGGGGACGTCCGGCCGATCGACGCGTTCGAGCCGGAGAACCGGGACGCGCTGCGCACCATGCACGCGCTGGTCGACGAGACCGCCAAGGACTGGGCCCGCTACCAGGAACAGGCTGTGGAGTTCCACCTGCGCAACGCCAAGGCTTGGGCCAACGAGCGCACCGGCCGCGACCTGGCCGGCCAGATCGACCCGGAGTTCACCCTTGGGGCGGTCCCCATGGCGGCCTCCGGCGTCAACGCTGGGTAAGCAACCAACCGCGAACACGGAGGTTATCCATGTCCTTGGACGTGCCAACCGCGCTGCTGGAGAAGGCGGAGCGGGGCGAGGTCACCGACGCCGAGTTCGTCAACTGCGTCCGCGTGTCCCTGCCGTACGCGTGGGACCTGATCAGCGAGGTGGCCGGGCGGGCCAAGCAGGGCGCCGCCCCCTTCGCCGACAACACCACGCCGCCGCCCAGTGAGGCCGAGCGCGGGCAACTGCTGCGGGCGCTGGCGTCCGACGCCATCCGCGGCGGCCTGGAGCGGCACTTCGGTGTGAAACTGTCGTTCCAGAACTGCCACCGGGTCGCGGCCTTCCTGCCGTCCGCTGTGGACACCGATGCCTACCGCGCGTTCATCTCGCCGCGCGGCCAGCTGCTCAACCAGTCCCCCGAGCTGCGGGACTGCTGACAATCCGCTGATTCAGCACGTTCCCGATGTGGCGCCACGGCGTCACATCGGGGGCAGAATCTCCGGTCATGGCGACCTATCTGGTGACGGGTGCGACGGGGCTGATCGGCCGACACCTCCTGCGGCGGCTGCTGGACGACGCCGGGCTCGAGCGGGTCTGGCTGGTCGTGCGGGCCGGGTCCCAGGACAAGCTGGCCAGGCTGGTGCGGACGATGCCGGCGCCCCAGCGGGTTACCACGATCGTGGGAGACATCTCCGAACCGAGATTGGGGATCTCCGAGCGGGAACTGACCACGCTGCGTGGCCGGGTCGACCACATCGTGCACCTCGCGGCCCTCTATGACGTGACAGCCGACGATGAAACGAGCGTCGCGGCGAACGTCGACGGCACACGGAACGTGATCGACCTGGCCGAGGACATCGAGGCCGGGTGCCTGCACCACGTGTCCTCCGTCGCGGTCGCCGGCGACTACCAGGGCACGTTCACCGAGGAGATGTTCGACGCCGGGCAACGCCTGGTCACGGCCTATCACCGGACGAAGTTCGAGTCCGAGCGGCTGGTGCGCGAGCAGGAGGCGGTGCCGTTCCGGATCTACCGGCCGGCGATCGTGGTCGGCCACTCGGTGACCGGCGAGATGGACAAGGTCGACGGGCCGTACTACTTCTTCCCCGCGCTGGCGCGGCTGGCAGCGTTGCCGAGCGTGCCAGTGGTCGCGCCGGACATCGGGAACACCAACATCGTGCCGGTCGACTACGTGGCGGATGCGTTGGCACGCCTGGTGAACAGGCCCGGGCTGGACGGCCGGACGTTCCACCTGGTCAACCCGGCGATGCAGTCCGCCAAGTCGGTGTACAACGCGTTCGCGCGCGCCGCGGGAGCGCCGACGGTGACCTGGGAGCTGGCCGAACGGGTCAGCAAACCGTTGGTGTCGTTGGCAAAGCTCTCGGAGTACCTACCCGGGTTCACTTTGGCTCGCGATGCGCTGCTGGATCGGCTGGGAATTCCCCCGATCGTGCTGTCGGCCCTCACTTTCGAGTCGAATTTCACCTCGACTCCGATCGAGGGACTGGAGGTTCCGTCACTGAACTCCTACGCGGACGTGTTGTGGCGGTACTGGCGTGAGCACCTGGATCCGTTCCGCGCCAGGCGTTCCGCGCGGCACGGGTCGCTCGACGGCCGCCGTGTGGTGATCACCGGCGCCTCTTCGGGGATCGGGCGAGCGACCGCGTTGAAGGTCGCCGCGGACGGCGGGGTGCCGTTGCTGGTCGCGCGGCGGGAGTCGGAGCTGGAGGAGGTGCGCGCGGAGATCCGGGCCGCGGGCGGGCACGCGTACGTGTACCCGTGCGACCTCACCGATGGCGAGTCGGTGGCCAAGACCGTCGCGGCGATGCTGGCCGAGCAGCCCGGGATCGACATGCTGGTCAACAACGCGGGCCGGTCGATCCGGCGGTCGATCCGGTTGTCGTACGACCGGTTCCACGACTACGAGCGCGCGATGGCGATCAACTACTTCGGCGCGGTGCGCCTGATTCTGGCCTTGTTGCCGCATATGACCGAACGGCGGTTCGGGCACATCGTGAACGTGTCGTCGATCGGCGTGCAGGGCATCGCGCCGCGGTTCTCCGCGTATGTGGCGTCGAAGGCGGCGCTGGACTACTTCAGCAAGATCGCCGCGACCGAGACGCACGGCGCCGGGGTCACGTTCACCACCGTCCACATGCCACTCGTGCGCACGCCGATGATCCGGCCGACCAAGATCTACGACGCCTTCCCCACGAAATCACCCGATCAGGCGGCGGACATGGTGATGGATGCGCTGCGTGACCGTCCCAAGCACATCGGCACCCCCACCGGCCTGGCCATCCAGGTCGCGTACACCTTGGCTCCCGGCCTGGTCGACGCCATCGCCTACCAGGGGTATCGCGTGTTCCCGGACTCCGCCGCCGCTGGTGGGAAGGGCCGTGTACAGGTCGGAAAGGGTGAACGGCAACTGTCCGCCGCGGCCGCCGCCCTCATGCGGATGACGCGTGGGTTCCACTGGTAGCCCTGGACACGGTGGGTATCGTCCTGCCATGGCCGACCCCTCAAACCCGCTCGGTTTCGACGTGGTCCGCCACGGTTTCGACCGTGGCCAGGTCCAGCAGCACGTCGCGAACCTCGAGTCGAACCTGCGCCTGCTGACCCAGGACCGGGACGCGGCCAGAGCCGAGCTGGCCGCGCTGATCCGCCAGGTGAACGAGCTGCGCGCGCAGGCCGCCGACAAGACGGTGCCGCTGACCGGCCGCAAGGAAGTCCACGAGCAGATGCGCGTGATGCTCGAAGTGACCAAGAACGAAGCCGCGGCCATCACAGCGGCGGCCCAGGCAGCAGCGGAGCAGGCGTTCGCCAGCGCGCAACAGGCCGCGTCGGCGTTGCGCAGCCGCTACGAGTTCCTCGTCGCAGACCTCGAAGCCCAGCAAACCCAGATGCAGGCCGACCACGCGGCGGCGATGGACCAGCTACGCCGACAGCTCGCCGAAGCGACCACCGACGCGGAGAACCGCCGGCGGCGCTTCGGTGAAGAAGCGGACGCACAACACCTCCAGGTCGAGCAGGAGTTCGAGTCGGCCATGGCGGCCAAACGGGCGGCGCTGGACCAGGAAGTCGCGGCGCGCAAGGACGCGAGCGAGAAGGAAGCCGCGCGCCTGGTGCGGGAAGCGACCGCGGACGCACAACGCCGCACCGCCGAAGCCGACCAGAAGGTCAACCAACTGACCACCCTCCGGCAGCGGGTGTCCGAGCGCCTGCGCGAAACCGGCCAGCTCCTCACCCAGAGCAGCAACCTCCTGGAACCCCTGGACACCGAAGCGGACATCATCTCCGGCAAAACCCAGCCCTGACCCCAGCTCAGCCCTCGTGAGTGTTTTCGGTCGTCAGAGCGACCGAAAACACTCTCGAAGCGTTGTCCGCGGTTATTTGGGTGCGTTCCATTCGGCGGTGATGGTGAAGTTCGCTTCCGCCGAGGACTTTCCGATGATCAGGCCCAGTTCGCCGCTGACCTTCAGGCCGAACTGCAGGGTCACTTTGTCGGGTGGGGTGGGGGTGTCGCGGAGGCGGTTGACTACGGCGTTCATCACCGGGGCCACTTGTTCCAGGCCTTTGTCGAGGGTGTGGGTCGCCACGTCGATGGCTTTGTCGGCGCGGGTGCTCGCGCGGTCGACGCCCGGGATGGTGTCGACCTCGACTAGCACTTTGTCGCCGCTTTCCAGTGTCATTTCGACTACGCGAGTCAAGGAACTCCCCTTCGGTGACCGATTCATGTCAACGTAGACAGCCACACTACGGGGCCAGGGGGTGCGATGGCGGAGACGGCGATCGTACGGGTCTGCCGCGCCGACGGCAGCGCGGCCGGAACGGGTTTCCTTGTCACGCCAAGGCTTGTGCTGACCTGCGCGCATGTGGTCGACGGCGATACCGTGCGGGTGGAGTTCCCGCTGCTGGAACGGGTTGACGGACAACCGGTTGCGGCCGTGCAGGCCGAGGTCATCAGCCTGCGGCCGGCGCGGGAGGACGACAGCGGGGACACGGCGCTGCTTGCGATCCGCGAACTGCCGAGGGGCGCGCGTCCCGCGAAGTTGGCGGCGGACAGTGGTGAGTGGGACGACGAACTACGAATCTTCGGGTTCCCGCAGCCGTTCGAGCACGGGGTGTGGGTGTCCGGGCGGTTGAGGTCCAGGCAGGGCGTCGGGTGGAAGCAGATGGAGTCCGGCCCCGGCCACCCCGGGATCGCTCCCGGCTTCAGCGGGTCGCCGGTGTGGTCGGGCGACGTGGTGATCGGGATGACGGTCGCCACGCACAACGCCCCGGACGCGACAACGGCCTACTTCATCCCGGTCGAGACGCTCAAGCAGGCGCACCCGGAGATCACCGTCCCGGCACGCAACCCCTACCGCGGGCTGGAACCGTTCCTGGAGGAGCACGCGGACGTCTTCTACGGCCGCACGGACGCCGTCCACCGCCTCACCGAAGCCGTGCGAACCCGGCCCGTTGTCGTGGTCTCCGGGCCGTCCGGGAGCGGCAAGTCGTCGCTGGTACTTGCCGGGTTGTTGCCACAGCTCAACAGCAGAGTGGTCCGGTTCCGGCCAGACCCGGTGCTGCGGCCCGCGGCAATGCTCGCGGCCGTGCTCGTGCCTGCGCTGGACCCGGGGCTCAGCGAAGTCGACATGTTGGTGGAGAAGGAGAAACTCGCCGGACTGCTGACCGATCCCTCGCCGGACCTGATCGCGTTGCTCGCGCAGCGGCTGGATGGGCTGCTGGTGTTCGCCGACCAGTTCGAGGAGATCGCGGCAAGCGACCCCGATGCGGCGCGGACACTGTTCGGCCTGCTCATCGCGCTGGCACCGGCGTTGAGGACCGTCATCACGCTGCGGTCGGCCTCGCTCGACGAGCTGCTCACCGAGACCACGGCCGAGACCCTCGACCACGGCGTGATGCTGTTGCCGCCCATGAGCCGCAGCGAGCTGTACGCGGCGGTCACCGGCCCGGTCACGCCCGGTGCGTTCGAACCTGGCCTGGTGGAACGAGTTCTCGACGACGCCGGCCACAACCGGTTGCCCCTTGTGCAGTTCGCGCTCACCCAACTCTGGGAAGGCGGCGCGTTGACGCACGCCGCCTACGACAAACTGGGCAGCGTTTCCGGCGCGCTGGTCACGTACGCCGAGGAGTGCTACCTCAAGCTCACCGAGACCGAACAAGCCGACGCCCGCAGGCTCTTCGTCCAGCTGGCCGTGCCCGAGGACGACGGCTTCGCGCGCAAACCCGCCCGGATCGCGGACCTCGACCCAGAACTGAAGCCCACCTTGGCGAAGCTCGCCGCCTACCGGCTGATCGTCCTCGACCACGCGGTGGACGGCGCCGAGATCGCCGACATCGTGCACCAAGCCCTGATCCAGCAATGGGACCGCCTCCGCACCTGGCTCACCGAGGACCGCGAGTTCCGCTCCTGGCAAGAACAACTCCGCCACCGCCTCGACGACCCCAACCGAGACCTCCTGCGCGGCAGCACCCTCATCCGGGCCCAGCACTGGCTCACCGAACGCCCCCACGACATCCCCACACCCCACCGGGATTTCATCAAGGCGAGTATTTCCAGGCAACGCCGGGAGATCCGGACCTGGCGCACGATCACCGCTGTCATCGCCGCCCTGGCCCTGATCGCGGGCACCTTGGGCGTAATCGCCTGGCAGTCCAACCTGGACAACGAACGCCAGCTCCACTCCCAGGCGTCGCACCTGCTTGGCCAGGAATCGCTGCGCCAGGCCACGAACGATCCGGTCACCGCACTCCAACTGGCGCTCTCGGCCTGGCACAACGACAAAGGCACACCGGAAGCCTACGAAGCCCTGCTACGTCAGCAATTGGCGATGGGCTCGGCGACGAGAATCCATCACAACCTGCTCGACGGCACTTTCGCCGACTGGACGTCGACGCCGGACGGACGCGTCATCGCCATAGCGGCCACCGACTCACGCGGCGGCAGGAACCTGACCGTCTGGCGAGACCTGACGGAGAGCAATCCGGTGGGAATGCGGGTGCTCCAGTTCTCCCGGACCGTAGGGTTCACCCTGTCCGACGACGGATCAACCATCGCTGTCGCCGGCGAGAACGGCAGCCTGAATGTCTGGAACCTCAAAGACGCCACCGCCGCGCCCACCGTGCTGCGCCCCAGCGAGACCGATACGCGGATCAGCGCCGCGGCGTTGGTCCTGTCCGGCGATGGCTCACGGTTGCTCGAGAAGGCAACGGTCTACTCCGGAACTGCCGAAAGATCCGCGCTGTCCGTCTGGGATGTCCACGCTCGCAAGATCGACCGCAGTCCGGTGGTCGGCGGCGAGGTCACCACGCTCGACTTCGGGCCGGATCCCGGCACGTTCCTGACCGGATCGTCGTACGGTCCAGTACAAGTGATGGACATCGCCACGGGCGCGCAGATCCGTGCGCTGCCGGTCAACAGCCGAATCGTCCTCGGTGGCGCCGCGGCCGCTCGGTGCACAAGCAGTTCCCAGGCGGATGTGGTGGATGTCCGGACCGGCCTTGTCCAGCGAGTCCTCCCGGACAACAGCTGCGGTGTCCTCGATCTTGACGCGACCAGCCGATACATCATCGACCGCCGTCCGGCCCGCGACGGCAACTACCAAGTGGTGATCCTGACCGATATCGCAACCGGGACGCGGTATCAGACGAGCACTCCCGATATCGGCGGCAACACCAAAACCCCCCAGCTCGCGGTCATCGCCAGACCGGGCGCAACGCCCACGGTGCTGGCAGTCTCCGACCGGTCAGTGCTGTCCCTGCGCACCACCAAACCGCCTCCGCCCACCGGCAGGCTCAGCGCCGCCAGCCCGGACGGGCACTACGGCTTCACGATCGGACCCGGATCCTTCTCCCTGGTCGACCTGCGAACCAACACCGAGACCGCCAGGAAGCCGGATACCTGGAAGATCTGGAACACTTCCTTGTTCACTTCTGACAGCAGCAGGCTTGTCCTCAATCAGGACGACAGCCTCATTGTGCTGACGGTGCCGGACCTTCGCGAGGAACGCCGTATCGCCGCGAAGGACTACGCGGACTCCCGGTGCACCCCGCACTTCCTCGCGACCGACGGAAGCGGGCTGATCGTCCTTTGTGGAGCCCGTCTGTCCCGGTGGGATGCGAGCACCGGGGCTCAGCTTGACCGGCCGGACGACCTCCCCCTCGTGTACCAGGCGAACTCGCTGACTGCACGGCCCGGCCACGCGGACCAATT
Organism: Actinocrispum sp. NPDC049592; assembly: GCF_040675465.1. NCBI lineage: Bacteria > Bacillati > Actinomycetota > Actinomycetes > Pseudonocardiales > Pseudonocardiaceae > Actinocrispum > Actinocrispum sp. NPDC049592. The sequence continues at coordinate 27,467 of NZ_JBFAPA010000001.1, forward strand.
CTTCGCGCCTTCACCAGACCGGATCCTGCTCTGGAACATCCGCGAGCACCGGCTGATCTCGACAATCCAGCTCAACGGCCTGGAAGGCATCCCATCGTCTGTCGTCGCCGATCCAACGGGCAGCAAAGTCGCGGTATACACCGAACAGTCGATTCGTGTCTGGGACCTCGCTGCGAACGCGTGGCTGTACCGACCCATCTCACCGTCCACCAAGATCGGCTACATCCTGGGGTTCGGCCCTGCTGACACCCTGCTGACGCAGAACACCCCGACCGTCATGATCTGGAAGCTGAAGGAGAATGCGCTGTACGCGTCGGTCAACCTGCCCGGGGACGTACTTGACTCAGCCCGCCTGCACGGCGACCGCCTGACATATGCCGGTGACAGCACCCAGATCAACATCTCGCTCGACCCGGAAACCATTGTCCGGGACCTGTGTCAGGCCTCGGATCGCGAGGCTACGCAGGATGAGTTGCGGCTTTATCCGCCGGGGGCGTTGACAGACCGGCCTTGCCGGTGACGGACGCACAGGTGTCGAGGATTGTCTGGGCGATCAGGTCTGGTTCGTCGTGCATGGGGACGTGGCCGCAGCCCGGGAGGCTGACGTGGCGGGCGTTGGGCAGGAGCTCTGCGGCGCGGCGGGCCTGGGTGGGCCAGAGGATGCGGTCGCGGGTGCCCCAGGCGATCGTGACGGGGACGGTGGGGGGTGGGCTGGTGAAGAAGTAGTCGCGGCCGGCGGCGGCCACGGCGTCGAAGCCTGGTGCGGCTGCCATGGCGGCGAGGTCGCCGAGCATCACCTCCACCGGGACCCTGGATGGGTGTCCGAAGAGGAGGCTTCCACTGACCATCCGGAGGGGTTTGCGGTTCATCACCGCGGCTTGGGTCCGCGGCGAGAGTCTGCCGGTGGTGCGGATCATCGTCAGCAGGCGCAGGGCCCAGGCACGGCCGCGGGCGGAGGTCCAGAAGCCCGCGGGGGCAAGGGCCGTGACTGATTGGGCGTGGCCGCGGGAGGCCAGCTCGAGGGCCAGCATGCCGCCCAGGGAGTTGCCCGCCAGGTGTGGCTGGGTGATGCCCAGGGACGCGAAGGTTTCCACGGCCGCGTCGACCGCCGCTTCGACCGAGTAGGGCGCCGGGAGGGCTGGGGAGTTGCCGAAGCCCGGCAGGTCCAGGGCGATCACGTCATGGGTCTCGGCGAGCCGGTCCATCACCGGTTCCCAAGCCTGCCAACGGTGCCCGATCCCGTGCATGAGCACCAACGGGCTGCCCGAACCCCGGCGTTCGTAGTTGACGGTCATTTCGACACCTCCACCTTCCGGGCAAGCACCCGCATCACGCTGGGAGCGAACCGGTACCCGGCGAGCGCCGCCTTGGCCTCCACCGTCACCGGGACCACCGCCTTGTTCTGCCGCACCGCGGCCACGATCTCGCGCGCCACCCCCGAAGGCGGGAAGTTGCGGCGCTTGTAGTTCCGGGCCGCACGGTCGCGCATGGCTTCCTGCTGAGCCGCGGAAACACCCAGGAACGAGGTATTCCGCGTGATCGGTGTGTCCACGATGCCCGGGCAGATCGCGCTCACCCCGATGCCGTGCTTGGCCATCTCGGCACGCAGACACTCGGACAGCATCAGCACGGCGGCCTTGGTCGTCGAGTACGCGGGCAGCTCCTGGTTCGGGGTGTACGCCGCGGCCGAGGCGAGGTTGACGATGTGCCCGCCCTCCCCCGAGGCGGCCATCAGCTCACCGAACGCCGTACAACCGTTGACCACACCGAACAAGTTCACGTCCACGATCCGATGCCAGTCCTCAATGGACATACGGAACACCGATCCGTGCATGCCGATCCCGGCGTTGTTGATCACGACGTTGGGTACGCCATGCTCACTCGCCACCTGGGAGGCAAGCTCCGTCACAGCAGCGGTATCGGTCACATCCAGCTGGTAGGCGACCGAGCCGGTCAAAGCCGCGGTCTCCTTGGCGGCAGCCAGGTTGACATCCGTGACGACCACGAAAGCCCCGCGCGAGGCGAACTCCAACGCGGTCGCCCGGCCGATCCCACTCCCGGCGCCGGTGATGAACACGACGTCCCGGCCGGACTTGGCTCGGTCCAAAGCAGGCGCGGCCGGACCACCATCCACATGCGACACGAACTCGTCGACCATCCGCGCGATCACAGCGGGTTTGGTCAACGCCACCCAGTGACGGCCGACCACCTTGCGGCGCCACAAGTTCGGCGCCCACACCGGCAGATCCTCAAGCAGTCCAGGGGTCACGTACTTGTCGCCCGTCGGCGCGATGACCTGCACAGGCAGCTCGGTCCGACGCTCGCGAGGTGAACGCATCCGCTGGAAGATGTTGGCCCGGTACAGCTTGATCCCATGCACGGCATCGCGAACCCGAGGCGCGCGGGGAAGTCCCTCGACGCGGGCGACAACCTTGCCCGCACCCAGCCGCCACGCCAACGAAGGCAGCACCGGCAGGTGGAAGAACCCGATGTACCAGGAATGCAGCTGCTGGTTGAGCACCTTCAGCCGATGCCGGATCCCCCGCCGCCGGTTCCAATGTCCGATGTGGTCCAGGCACGGCCCGGAAATGGTGGTGTACGAGGAGATCCGACCCTCGGCGCGCGGATCGGTGACCGCCTCCCACGCCTGGATCGAGCCCCAGTCGTGCGCCACAACGTGCACAGGCGCGCCGACAGCGTCGATCACCGCGAAAAGGTCGTCCGCCAGCAACTCGAGCCGGTAGTCCGCGACAGCAGACGGCTTGGACGAGGCACCCGCGCCTCGAACGTCATACGTGACAACGTGATACCGCGAGGACAACGAGGAAACGACGCCGTCCCACAACGTGTGGTTGTCCGGATAGCCATGCACAAGCAGCACAGTCGGTTTGGCGGTGTCGCCCGAGGAGTAGACCGCGAGCGACACATCGCCAGACCGAATCGTCCGCTGTGCACTCATTGGCCGCTCCCGTCGTCAGTGACTACCAGGAACGTTACAACGGACGTTGTCATCGTGCCAAGGAAAAGTATTGTTTTCGCAGGTCAGACATGGTTACCGTGAGTAGGATCAGAGCACGTACTGTCGGAACCACCCGATCGTGGCGATCCACGCCGCCTCGGCCTGAGCGGCGTTGTACCGAGCCCCGGTGTCGTTGTGGAACGCGTGATCCACGCCCGGGAACACGCTCACTTTGTACGGTTTGCCAGACTTGCGAAGCTCCGCCTCGACCGAGTCCTTCGTGTCGGTGATCCGGGTGTCCTTCTCGGCGTAGATCGCCAGGACAGCAGCCGTGGTCTTGCCCAGTCCGGCCAAGTTCGACGGCGCCGGACCGTAGAACGGCACAGCGGCCTTCACGTCCGCCCCGGCGGCCAGGGTGTTCCACGTCATCCCACCGCCGAAGCAGAACCCGGTCAGGCCCAGCTTGGTGCCGCTTCCACCGCCCGCCAGCGCCTCCAGGGCCTGCCGGACGTCGGACACCATCTCCTCGGCCGGGCGCTTGGCCAGCGCCGCCGAGTAGGCCGCGGAGTCGGTGAGCTTGTCCGCTCCCCCGTCCCGCGACAGAAGATCGACCGACAACCCGTGGAACCCGGCCGTGGCCACGCGCCGGACGACGTCCTTGATGTGCGCGGTCAGTCCCCGGTTCTCGTGGATCACCAGGATCCCGCCCGCGGCGGCGCCCGAAGGCTTGGCGCTGTAGGTGATCAGCGGCGCCCCGTCGGACCCGCTGACCGGGAACGACGCGACCTTGATCCGCGGGTCGTCCTCGCGGACGGTGATCCCGTCGGTGGTCGGCTGCGCGGGCGGGGTCGCGAAGTCCTGCGGGTTGTCGCTGGTCCGCGCGGTCGGCGAGACCGGCGCGCCGGTCGGTTCGGTGCTGCATCCCATGGCGCTCAACAACGTCACGGTGGCGGCCGCGCTCCCGGTGATCAGGGTGACGCGGCGCAGCAGCTCCCGGCGGGTGATCACCCCGTCGTTGAAGTCCTCGATGTGCTCCTCGACCACATAACGCTCGAACTCGGTCATCGGCTGCTCCTGAGCAGGGCTTCGAGCCGGTCGCCCACCATGTCCGGGAGCACGCGCGCGGTCGACCGGGCCACTGCCGCGGTCAGCGCGGAGATCACGACCGGGGGCAGGCGGCGCAGCACGTCGGCGTAGTACGGCACCTCATCACCCTTAGGCAACCAGTCGTCACCCTTCGGATCAAGGACATAACGGCGAATCAGCCCGACCAACAGCGAAGCGACATGGTCGACCTCGCGCTGCATCTCGTCGGCCAGGGTGAGCGCCTCGCCCAGCGGCACGCCGAGTTTCACCAGCTCATGGCCCGCTTCCAGCAGCCTGGGACTGGGTGCGACGAAGCCGAGTCCCGCACGCCGCAGCAGTCCCAGCTCCAGTGCCTTGCGGGTGTTCGCCGGGGTCAGCTGCGAGCCGAACATCTGCCGGAGCTGACGGACCGTGATCGGCGTGGGCAGCTCGGTCGTCCATGGCGTGCCCATCGCCTCCTCCATGCCCAGCACGTCGGCGAGGCTGCGGCCGGACTCCCAGGCCGCCAGCATCTCGGCGATCTGCGCGAACGCGTAGCCGCGGCCGAGCATGTTCGTGACCAACCGCAGCCGGGCCAGGTGGGCGTCGGTGTAGATGGCCGTGCGGCCCTGCCGGAACGGCGGCGGCAGCAGGCCGCGATCCTGGTACACCCGGATGTTGCGGACCGAACTTCCGCTCACCCTGGCGAGTTCTTCGATCCTGTACTCGGCCACGCTGGCATGCTAGGTGCCCATGCGGACGTTGATCGCCATTGTGGCCAGTGTGGTGGGTGCCGCCGCTGTCGTGTTCAGCATGTTCCAGCCCTGGTACCGGGACCGGCAGGGCCGCCAGATCCCGCTGAACGAGCTGTGGAACGGGGTCACCTCGACCACCACGGACGTGATCAACTCATTGTTCCTGCCGATCGCGGTGTCGGCGGTGCTGGTGTTGTTCGGGCTGATCGTGGGCCGCCGGTGGGTGATGGCGATCGGCACGCTGATCGCGGTGGGCGTGTTCGTGGCGTTCCTCGGCCAGCAGATGAACTCGGCCGACGCACTCGCCTCGCAGTTCAAACAGGGCTTCTGGGATGCAGCCGGTGGGTGGTTGCTGATGCTCATCGGGTCCATCTCGAGGCGCCCCAGCTCGAAGGATGTCCCCTAAGGGGTGGTCCGCCCACAGACTGACGCTTTCGCACGCTTGCGGCCCCTAGTGTCGACGGCATGTCGGTCAATGCCCGAAATGCCCTGACTGAGCGTGGCCTGAACGCCGCTGACGTGGCACAACGCGTAGCGGCGGGCCAGACCAACGACGTGCCGGCGCGGGCCAGCCGGACCGTCGGGCAGATCGTCCGCGCGAACGTGTTCACCCGGATCAACGCGATCTACGGCGTGCTGTTCGCGATCATCCTGTCCACCGGGTACTTCATCGACGGCCTGTTCGGCCTGCTGATCATCTTCAACAGCGGCATCGGCATGATCCAGGAGCTGCGGGCCAAGAACACCCTGGAGAAGCTGGCCATCGTCGGCCAGGCACGGCCGCGGGTCCGGCGCGACGGCGTGGCCGCGGAGCTGCCGCCCAACGAGGTCGTGCTGGACGACGTGATCGAGCTGGGGCCGGGCGACCAGGTGGTCGTGGACGGGGTCGTGCTCACGGCGGACGCGCTCGAGGTCGACGAGTCGCTGCTGACCGGCGAGTCCGACCCGGTCGTCAAACACCCCGGCGACCAGGTGCTGTCCGGCAGCTTCGTGGTCGCCGGCGGCGGCGCCTACCAGGCCACCCGGGTCGGCAAGGACGCCTACGCGGCCAAGCTCGCCGACGAGGCCAGCAAGTTCACGCTGGTCAAGTCCGAACTGCGGTCCGGGATCGACAAGATCCTCAAGTACATCACCTGGATGATGATCCCGGCGGGCGCGCTGACCATCTACAACCAGCTGTTCAACGTCAACGCGCCGCTGGCGGACGCGTTGCGGGGCATGGTCGCCGCGCTCGTGCCGATGGTGCCCGAGGGCCTGGTGCTGCTGACCAGCGTTGCGTTCGCGGTCGGTGTGATCCGGCTGGGGCGCAGGCAGTGCCTGGTGCAGGAGCTGCCCGCGATCGAGGGCCTGGCCCGGGTGGACGTCGTGTGCGCGGACAAGACGGGCACGTTGACCGAGAACGGGATGTGGGTCTGCAAGGTCCGGACCTATGACGGCGATGTGTCGCACGCGCTGGCGGCCATGGCCCGCAGCGAGACCCGGCCGAACGCTTCGCTGCTCGCGATCGGTGAGGCGTACCCGGACGACCCGGGCTGGACGGAGACCGCGGTGGCGCCGTTCTCGTCGGCGCGCAAGTGGAGCGGGGCTTCCTTCGACGGGCAAGGGCATTGGCTGCTGGGCGCGCCGGATGTGTTGCTACCAGCGGAAAGCGCGGAACGGGCCGAGGCCGAGCAGATCGGGGCCCAAGGTCTGCGCGTGCTTCTGTTGGGGACCACAGATGTCCGCGTTGACACGCCGGACGCGCCGGGGAACGTCACTCCGGCGGCGTTGGTGATCCTGGAACAGAAGGTCCGGCCGGACGCCAAGGACACCCTCGAGTACTTCGCCTCGCAGAAGGTCACCGTGAAGGTGATCTCCGGGGACAACGCGGTTTCCGTTGGCGCGGTGGCGAGTTCCCTCGACCTGCCGCACGCGACGAACCCGATGGACGCCCGGAACCTCCCGGAGGACAAGGAGGAACTCGCCGATACCGTGGAAGGCCACGGCGTGTTCGGCCGGGTCACGCCCGCGCAGAAACGAGCGATGGTCGGGGCGTTGCAGTCCCGCGGGCACACGGTCGCGATGACCGGCGACGGCGTGAACGACGTGCTCGCGTTGAAGGACGCGGACATCGGCGTGGCGATGGGCGCGGGCAGCCCGGCCACCCGGGCAGTCGCGCAGATCGTGTTGCTGGACAACAAGTTCGCGACCCTGCCGTACGTGGTCGGCGAGGGGCGGCGGGTGATCGGCAACATCGAACGGGTCTCGAACCTGTTCCTCACCAAGACGGTCTACTCGGTGCTGCTGGCGTTGCTGGTCGGCATCGCGCAGGTGAACTACCCGTTCCTGCCGCGGCACGTGACCGTGATCGCGTGGTTCACCATCGGCCTGCCCGCGTTCGTGCTCTCCTTGGCGCCCAACAACGAACAAGCCCGCAGCGGGTTTGTGGCGCGGGTGCTGAAGCTGGCGATACCGTCCGGGATCGTCATCGGCACAACGACTTTCATCTCGTACATGGCCGTGCACGTCAAGGCGACGCCGGCGCAGGCGGGCACGACCGCGCTGGTCACGTTGATCATCGTGGCGTTGTGGGTGCTGTCGATCGTGGCCCGGCCGTACAAGTGGTGGAAGCTCGTGCTGATCGGCTTCATGGCGCTGGGATCGCTGCTGCTGTTCGTGATCCCGTTCGTCCGCGAGTTCTTCGAGATCGACCCCAGCGTCCCCGGTTACACCTGGACGGGCGTGCTCTGGGCGGCGATCGGCGTGGTACTCGTCGAAGGGATCTGGTGGATCCAGCGGGCGATCACGTCACGCCGCGCGGCGATGGCCGGCGGGGCGTAGCCAGGGCCGGCTGGGCCGTTCCTGTCGTCGGTCGTCGAAGTCCGCTGCGGTGTGGTCGAAATCGGTGTTCTGGCGCTCGGTCGGGGCCGGATCGCTGTCTCGCTTGTGCCGGCGTTGAACGAGATAGAGCAACGCCACGCCGACCAGCAACGGCAAGTGCGACAACACCCGCGTCCCCGGAACGCCGACTGTGGCCGCGTCGATGATCGAGAACACCGCCAGCGCGGCCACGAACACCGCGACCGCGGGCAGCAGTCCGGTGGCGCGCCTGGGTTGCCAGGCGGCGGCGAGCATGGCCAGACCGAGCGCGAGGTTCCAGGCCACGCCCTCGTCGATCAGGTGACCGGTCAGGATCGCGTGGTTGTGCACGTCCGTACCGAAAAGCTGGGCGACCGCGAGCAGCAGCTGCAGCAGACCGATCCCGGCGAGCGCGAACCGGACCACCGGGCGGCGCCGCGGCTTCGCCTCGGCCAGGACCGCGCCGACGAGATCCGGCGTCGGGGTGACCGGCCGGACCCGGACCCGCCGGGTCAGCAGCGTCGCGTCGGCATACCAGGCCTGACACTTCGGACAGATCGCCAGATGCTCGTCGACCTCGGCGGCGGGAACCGGTTCGGTCTCCCCATCCAGCCGCGCGGACAAGGCTTCCGTGCACGTCCCGCACTCCATGCCTACATAGTCGCGCGCGCCCGCGGCGCGGTTCCCGTCAGCCGTTGCGTTCGAACAAGGCGAGCAGATCTTCGCGGCCGAACATACGGGCGGTGTCCACGGCGGACGGCTGGCCCGCGAACGGATCAGCGCCCGCGTCGAGGAGGATATTCACGATTTCGTCGTCATCATGGAAAACCGCTCCCGCGAGCGGGGTCTGACCACCTTCGTTGGCCTTCCCCGCATTGGCGCCGAGCCGTACGAGAGCCCGGACGGTCTCGATGTGACCGTGGTAGGCCGCGAGCATCAGCAGGGTGTTGCCGCCCTCGTTGCTCAGGTCGACCGGCACACCCGCGGTGACCAGCGACTCCAACTCCTCGGTCGCACCGCCACGGGCCGCGGTGAAGGCACGCTCGTTGTCCTGTTCGTCCGCCACCCGTCCAGCCTGGCACAGCAGGCCAGGGCACCGGCAACCATCCGATGACCGGGCCTATTGTGGTCAGATAACGTTTCGGAAATGATTTGCACCGGGCGAATACGACGAGTCAGCATATGTGCGCCCTCCGTGAGAATAATACGGAGTGCTTCAGGTTGATCGCACTTTGTATCTCTTCCGCCCGGCACACACGGCGCCGGACATGAGAAAGGGCGGTTCACATCCATTGGTTTCATGGACATGAACCGCCCGGTCAACGTGCCCCCGACCGGATTCGAACCGGCACTCCAACCCTTTTAAGGGGCTTGCCTCTGCCATTGGGCTACGGGGGCGCAGGAAGCCTAAGCGTTCCGGCGCCCCCTTTGGGGAGGTTTTGCAACAACTCATCCGGCTGGCCCAGTGAATTGGTCCGGTCAGCTCTTGGCCGCACGCGCGAATTCGGTCTTCGGGTCCTGGATCTGGCCCATGGAGATGACCTCACGGCGGAACACGAATGCGCCCAGCCAGTCGAACATGATCCGGACCTTGCGGTTGAACGTGGGCATCCGCGAGAGGTGGTACCCCCGGTGCAGCAGCCACGCCAGGAACCCCTTCAGCCGGATCACGCCCAACACGTCTGAGACGCCCTTGTACAGCCCCAATGACGCGACCGAGCCGGCGTACTTGTGGAAGTAGGGCTTGGGCTTCTTACCACGGATCGAGGCCAGCACGTTGGGCACCAGGCGTTTTGCCTGGCGGACGGCGTGCTGCGCGGACGGGCTGCAGGTGGCCGTCGGGTCCTCCTTGATCCGGGACAGGTCCGGCACGCCCGCGTTGTCGCCGGCCGCCCACGCGTCGGACAGGCCCGCGACCTGCAGGTCGGCCGTGCAGCGGACCCGGCCGCGCTCGTCGAGCGGCAGGTCGGTCTGCTGCAGCATGGGGTTGGCCTTCACGCCCGCGGTCCAGATCACCGTGTCTGCGTCGAACTCGGTGCCGTCGTCCAGCACGATGTGCCCGTTCTCCAGGGTCTTGACCCGGGTGTCCAGGAACACCTCGATCCCGCGCTTCTCCAGGACCTTGACGGTGTACACGCCCATCTTGGCGCTCACCTCGGGCATGATCCGCCCGGTGGCCTCGACCAGCACCCAGCGCATGTCCTTGGCGCTGATGTTGTCGTAGTAGCGGATGGCGTAGCGGGCCATGTCCTCCAGCTCGGCCAGCGCCTCGACGCCCGCGTACCCGCCGCCGATGACCAGGAAGGTCAGCAGCTTGCGGCGCAGTTCGGGGTCGTCGGTGGAGGCGGCCAGGTCCAGCCGGGACAGCACGTGGTTGCGCAGGTAGATCGCCTCGCCCACGGTCTTGAAGCCAATGCCCTGCTCGGCCAGGCCGGGGATGGGCAGCAGCCGGGAGATGGACCCGAGGGCGGAGATCAGCACGTCGTAGGAGATCTGCTGGACGTGCCCGTCGATGGACTCGACCGTCGCGGTCTTGTTCGCGTGCTCGATCTTGGTCACGCGGCCGGTCAGCACGTGACAGCGGCGCAGCACCTTGCGCAGCGGCACGACCACGTGCCGCGGCTCGATGGAACCGGCCGCCGCCTCCGGGAGGAACGGCTGGTAGGTCATGTGCGGCTGGGGGTCGACGACCGTCACCGAGGCCTCGAGGGACCGTAGTTTCCTCTGCAGGCCCAACGCGGTGTACAGCCCGACATACCCACCGCCGACGATGAGGATCCGCTTCGGCTGTTTCTTGCCCTTGGCCATGCTTCTATGGTGACACCTCGCGGGCCGTCCTGCCCGGCGCCCCTGTCCAGGTGTGACCGGGATCGCGGGTTCACTGTGGACGATTCAAGATCAATCGTGCCGCCACCACCACGACCCCGGCCGCCGCGAGCAGCCCGGCGATCTCCAAACCCGTTGGCAGCACTGACTTCGGCGCGATCGCGGCGATGGCGGCCGCGGCGAACGCAGTGGTCTGGACCACAGCGAACCGGATGGCGGCCGGGCGCAGCGCGGACGGGTGAACCCGAGCAGTGCCAGGAATCACAGCGGCCAGCGCCGATCCGATGTGGACGAGGTGGACCAGCGGCAACAACACCAGAACGGTGATGTCCAACGGACTGTCGAACCGGATCGCCGCGCAGACGGCCGTGGTGATCACGGTCAGGCCCGCCGCGGGCGAGGCGGGCACGAGCGAGGCGACCAGACCGAACAGGCCGATCAGCCCGGCCAGTGCGACCCCGTTCGCCAGCAACAGCAGCGTTATCACAGCGGTGGCCAGCAGAACTGTGCCGCGCAACACCCACGCGGGCACTCCCTCGGACAAGGTCATCGCCGCCGCCCCCTCGCCAGCGAACGCAGCATCCCGGGCACCTGGCCGCCCCAGCGCATCACCGGAATCCCGTGCTGCCGCAACGTTTCCAGTCGCACGGCGTGCTCGGCCCGCAACACCTCGAGCACGGCCCGGCCATAGGGCTCACGGGCGGCGGGGACAAGTCGTTCGGGTAACAGATCCATTGCCAGCACACGAGTTCCACGTCGCACCACGGTGGCGGTGAGGTCGATGACGGCGTCGTCGAGGAACGGCGAGAACACGATCACCAGGGCGCCCGAGGGTGCCTGCTGGGGCCGCAGGATCGGCTTGGACGCGTACCCGACCGCGCGCGAACACGTCACCAACTGATGCCGCAACCGGAGCAGTTGCCGTGTACCGGAGCCGGGCTGGAGGCTCAGGTGCGGCCGCCCGAGGTCGACAAGCCCCACGCGGTCGCCCTGGCGCAGGTAGCTGGCCCCCAGCGCGGTCGCCGCGCGCACGGCGGTGTCAAGGCTGCCATCGGGTCGCACGGCCGTGCCGAGGACCGCCAGGGACCACTCACCGATGTTCGGCCCCACATCGACCCGGGTGTCGATGGCCAGGATCAAGGTCGCGTCGGCGTCCGCGTGGTACTCGCGGACATGCGGGGTGAGCACGCCGGTCGCGGCGGAGGCTCGCAGCGAGACCCGCCAGTCGATGCGTTTGAGCTGGTCACCGGAGTGGAACGGGCGGATGTCGCGCAGCTCGGTGCTGTCCCCGGGCCGAGGCGAGCGGTGCACGCCGACCAGCCCGGACGGCCGCGGCGAGAGCGGACCCGCGGGCAGCAGGCTCACCGGCGGCAGCACGCGCCGCCACAGCTCGACGCTCAGGTGCGGGCCGTGCACCTGCAGGCCGTCCGGCCCGGCGAACAGGTAGTCCGGCCGCAGCGCCACGCTGTCGCCCCAGCCCGCGTGCCGCAGTTCGGTGCGGACCTCACCGATCTTGGCAGGCATCAGGTGCACGCGGCCGACGCCGAGGGTCCCCGGCCGGGGCGCGCGCAGGGCGACGAGCTCGGCGTCCGGGTCCGCCTCGATGTCGAACTTCACCTCGACGCCCTGGCCGGACCCGACCGTGCCGACCGACTGCGGCACGCTGACGGTTGGCTCGCGGTCGAGCTTGCGGGTCGCGAGAGCCGCGCTGACCAGCAACGGAACGCCGAAAACCACCAGGACGAGTGAATGGGCCAGCACGCCGGCGACCACGAGCCCGGCACCGCCGACCACCGCGCGGAACATCGCGTCGGTGTTGCGCCACTGGCGTTCGTCGCCGCGCTTGCTCGCCCACTTGATCGTGGGCAGGCTCATCGCGTGCTCGCTGGGCCAGGGACCTTGTTCAGCAGCTCGGTGACCACCTGGACGCCGGTCGTGCCGGTGCTCCACGTCTCCGCTCGCAGTGTCAACCGGTGCGCCAAGGCTGAGACCGCACACTCCTTGACGTCCTCGGGCAGGACGTAGTTGCGGCCGTCCATGACTGCCAGGCAGCGCGACACGAGCAGCAGGGCCTGGGAGCCACGCGGGGAAGCACCGATCTCGACGGCCTGGTGGGCCCGGGTCGCCGCGGCCAGGTCGACGCAGTAGCGAAGCACGTCCGGGTCGACGTCGACCTGCTCAACGCCCGCTTGCAGGGCAAGCAGGCGTTCGGCGTCCACGACCGCCTTGACCTCGGTCTCCTCCTGGCGCCGGGCCAGCCGCCGGAGCAGGACCTCGACCTCCTCGTTGACCGGTGGGTAGCCGACGTCCAGGCGCAGCAGGAACCGGTCCAGCTGGGCCTCGGGCAGCGGGTACGTGCCCTCGTACTCGACCGGGTTCGCGGTGGCCAGGACGTGGAACGGGCGGGTCAGCACATGCGTGTTGCCCTCGACGGTGACCTGGCGTTCCTGCATGGCCTCCAGCAGCGCCGACTGGGTCTTCGGCGGGGTCCGGTTGATCTCGTCCGCCAGCAGCAGACCGGTGAAGATCGGGCCGGGGCGGAAGCCGAACTCCTGGCGGGCCGGGTCGTACAGGTACGAGCCGGTCACGTCCGCGGGCAGCAGGTCCGGGGTGCACTGCAGGCGCCGGAAATCCAGGCCAAGTGCCTGCGCGAGGCTGCGGGCCATCAACGTCTTTCCCAGTCCTGGCACGTCTTCCAGCAACACATGCCCACCGGCCAGCACCGCGGCCATGGCCAGCCGGACGGTCCGCTCGCGGCCGACGACCACCGTGCCGACCGCGTCGAGCACCGCCCGGCAGTCGGCGGCGATCGTCTCGACGTCTAGTCCATCGTGGACAGTCACTTTCCCTCCAGACGGCTGAGCAGCTCGGTCAGCCGGTGCGGGGACGGCAGCTTGGCGTCCCGGTCGGTCAGCAAGGTGTGCAGTTCCTGGCCCAGCACGGCTTTCGCGCGCTCGTCGGCCAGGCTCTCCAGGTCGTGGAAGCGCTGCCGCAGGGTCGCGAGCGCGAGCCGGTGCAGCCTCGGCTGGACGCGGCCGCGGAACCGGTGCTTGTCCTTCGCGGCCTCGTCCAGCCAGTTGGCCAGGTTGCTGGCCTGGTGCACGGTGATCGTGTGCTGCTGGCCTGGAACGTCGTGCCACGCCGGGGTTGCGACGTCGGCGGCCAGCAGGGCGACCAGGACCGCCGCCGTGATCGGGACGGCGATCAGGATGGCCCAGCCCAGCGGAATGCCCATGCCACCGACCGAGATCATCCCGGCGAACAACCCGCTCGACAGGGCGGCCACCATCGCGAGTGCCGGTCTCACTTGGCCTCCAAGGCGATCCGTTCGAGAGCGGCGCGAGCTACGGCCACGTCGTCCGCGGTCACCCGGTCCGCCTGGCCGAACCTGGCCCGCTGGTACACGGACTTGAGGTCCCGCAAGGCGTTCTCGTCGGCGTGGTGCTCGGTCAGCACGGCTTCGGTGAACTCACTGGGGGTCTGGTGCGGTTCACGTTCGGTCCCACTGGCCGCGGCCTCGGTCTCCAGGTGGACCCACGCGGCGATCACCGCGTCCGACGGCGGCCCGCCCACGTGTCTGTCCATTGCGGACACAGCGTCCTTGGTGACCTCGCTGAGCCAACCGGCTTCGCCGGACGGTCCATAGACGCCGACCCGGCTGCGTTCCCGCCTTCGGTTGCGCAACAGGCGAAGGCCGGAGATCGCGACGAGCACGAACGCCACCAGGACCAGCACGAGGACCAGCGTCAGCAAGGCGTCGATGATGTCCGAGCCGCCCGGTGGCGGGTCGGTGATCATGGTGACCGGCCCGGGCGTGTAGAGCTCGTTGGTGAGGTCCACGTCCGACGATGAGGGCGGTTTGGTCGGTATGCCCGATGTCCCCCAGGACACCATCGCGGCCAGCACCAACAGGGCCGCGAGGGCGAACAGCAACGGCAGTCTGGCTCTCACTCCCCCACCTAACGTTTCGTCACCAGGCGCGCGGCCAGGGCGGCCAGCACCGCGACCCCGGCCAGCCCGGCCACCTCCAACGCGGTCGGTGTGACCGTTGCAGGCACGATAGCGGCAACCGCGGCGATCGCGAAGACACTGGCCTGGACAACGATGAACCTCACGGCGGCCGGCCGCAGCGCGCTGGGATGCACCCTTGCGGTCGCCGGAACCGTGGCGCTGATGGCCGATCCAATGTGGACTAGATGGACCAGCGGCAGCAACGCGAGCATGCTCAAGGCGAACGGGCTCGTTCCCGACGTCGCCGCGCTCACTGCCGTTGCCGCTATGACGAATGCGGGTGCGGGGGACGCGGGTGCCACCGCTGACAGGATTCCGAACGTGGCTATGGCGAGTACGGGCAAAGTGGCGACGTGCTGCGCCCGCAGGAGCAGCACGATCAGTCCGACGGCGACGACGATCGCGCCTCGCAGCAGCCACACCGGGAAACCGGCGCCGAGCTTCATCGCCGCCTCCTGGCCAGGTTCCGCAGTGCGGTGGGCAGCTCGTCGCCCCAGCGGACGACCGCGATCCCGTGTTCCCGCAAGGTGTTCAGCCGCGCCGCATGTTCGGCCCGGACGATCGTGAGCACCACTTCACCCCACGGGTCCTTGGCCTCCGGCTTGAGCTGCGCGGGCAGCAGGTCGATGGCCAGCACGCGGACCCCGCGGCGAACGATCGTGGCGGTCAGGTCGACCATGGCGTTGTCCAGGAACGGCGAAAGGACCATCACGAGCGCCCCCGCGGGCGCTTGCTGGGGCCGCAGAGTCGGTTTGGGCGTCCACTCGGCAGCCCTTGTGCACAACACGAGCTGGTGCCGGAGTTTGAGCAGGTGCCTCGGCCCGGATCCGGGAGCCAGACTGAGCTGTGGCCAGCCGAGGTCGGCCAAGCCCACTCGATCGCCTTGCCGGAGATAGCTCGCGGCCAATGAGGTGGCCGCTTTTACCGCCGTGTCAAGAGTTCCCTTGTCGCGCAGGCCGATCGCCGGGGTGGCCCAGTCACCTATGTCCTGGCCGATGTCCAGTCTGGTGTCGAGGGCGATGATCAGGGTCGCGTCGGCGTCGGCGTGTCGTTCGCGGATGTGCGGGGTCATGACGCCGGTCGACGCGGCCGCGCTGAGCGTGACCCGCCAGTCGATCCTCCTGAGCCGGTCGCCGGGCTGGAAGACGCGGATGTCCCGGAGTTCCGTGCTGTCACCGGGTCTGGGCGACCGGTGCACGCCGACGAGCCCGGACGGCCTGGGCGGCAACGGCCCGGTCGGCAGCGCAACCACCGGCGGCAGCACGATTCTGGTGCCTTCCGTGCCCACGATCGGCCCGTAGATCCGCAGTGCGTCCGGTCCGGCGAACAGTCGGTCGGGGCGCAGGTCGACGCCCTCGCCCCAGCTGGTCCGGCTCAGTTCGGTGCGGATCTCCTTGGTATTGCCCGGAAGCAGGTGGACGCGGCCGACGCCTATGGTCTTTCCCCTTGGCGCTCTGAGCGCGGTCAGTTCGACGCCTTCGCCGGGTTCGATCTCGAAGACGATCTCGACGCGCTTGCCGGGTTCCATGGTGCGGGGCATCCGCGGCTGGCGGACCTTGGGTTCGCCCAGGTGCGGCAGGGCGATCACCGCGCTGAGCAACAGCGGCGCACCGAACAACACCAGCGTGATCGTGTGCGCGACCACTCCCGCCGCGATGAGCGCGACACCGACGACCACCGCCCGGTACATCGCGTCGGTGTTGCGCCAGCGGTCGGTGTCCCGCTGGCTGCGCAACCACTTCACCACCCGGTTCATCCGTTCTCCAGGCGGGACAACAACTCGGTGAGCCGGCGCGGGCTGGGCAGGGTGGCGTCCGTTGTGGTCAGCAGGGTGTGGAGTTCCGCGCCGAGTTCCCGTCTGGCACGGTCGTCTTGGAGGTCGGCGAGGTCGTGCAGGCCTGGGCGTCGCCTGAGCGTGTTGAGGGCGAGCTCGCAGAGGCGGGGCTGGATCCGGCGCTGGAACCGGTTCTGGTCGCGGGCCGCTTCGGCCAGCCGGCTGGACAACGCGGAGGCTTGGTGGGTGGTCAGGGATTCGTCGGGCCGCGGTACGGGGTGCCAGAGCGGAGCGGCCGCGCCTACTAGGTGGGTCGCCAGGAAAGTGCAGGCCGCGAACGGTAAGGCCACGACGATCGCCCAGAACGGTGGCACCACCACCAACCACCGTGCGGCCGCGCCCACCGCGACCCCTACCGCGACCGCGATCAGGGCCGCGCTCAACGGCTTCACGGCACCATCTCGATCTGTTCGAGCGCCCGGCGCGCCTCGGCGACATCGTCGGCGGTGATGTCCTCGGGGTTGCCGAACCTGGCGCGGTGGTACAGGGCTCGTAGGTGCTGGAGAGCGTGTGCGTTGGCGTGGTAGCGGGTGAGGACGGCTTCGGTGAACTCGCTGGGTGTCTGGTGGGGTTCGCGGTCCAGGCCGCTGGCCGCGGCTTCGGTCTCCAACTGCACCCACGCAGCTATCACCGCGTCCGACGGCGGCCCACCGCTGTGTCTGTCCATTTCGGACAAGGCGCGGCGGGTCGCCTTCGTCATCCACGCGGTCGGCGGTTCGTCCAGATCGGCGCCGACCAGTTTGGGCGCGGCCTGACGCAGGCGCTTGCGGCGTAAGCGGATCCCGGACAGCACATAGAACACCCCGGACAGCCCGAACAGCGCCATCACGCCCAGCACGACGATCAGCACCACCGCGCCATACGCCACCGGCTCCAGCGACGCGTCACTCTGCCTCGCCGTCCGCCCCAGCCCCGACCACACCGGACCGGAGTCCCGTTCCAACGTCCCCACCGGGATTCCCGACGTCCCGCGCGCCACAACCACGGCCAGCAGCACAAAAGCCGCTACCGCAAGCACCACCGGCACCCGGACCCGCACCCACCGAGCATGCCTCATCCACCCCGGAACAACCGCAACAATTACGCAGCGCTCAGCTGTCCTGCGCAGGCCTCGAGCCCAGCGCCCGGGCGCGGTCGACGAGGGTGCGCAGGCCGTCGGTGAGGTGCCATTCGGGGCAGGTGACCTTGCATTTCTCCAGGTGGTCGGGGTAGCGGTCGGCCCAGGTCCCGACCTGCCAGCCGGGCCACGCGAGTTTGTCCGGCAGCCCGCAGAAGGCGTCCATGGTCCACAGGCCGATGGTCTTCGCCGGGATGTCGATGTGCACGCCGGACCGCGGCAGGTCGCACTCGGTGACCTTGGCGTCCTCCGGCAGGAGGTCGACGCATTCGGGGCCGAGGGCGAGAACCTCGTCGATGGCCGGCCGCACGGCGTACGCGTCGATCTCGCCGGACTCGCGGACCACGCTGACCAGCTGGTCGGGGTCGTCTTCGGCGGCGGCCGGGTCGATGACGCTGTGCTCGGTGCGGACCTCGGCGCGGTCCAGGCCGAGGTAGGCGAGCAGGTCGGCGAGGCCGTCGTAGGCCCAGCGGACCTCCCACTCCGGCCAGGTGTGCGCCAGCGTGGTCAGCAGAGCGGCCCGGTGCGCGTAGCCGGTGGTGTGGGTGGTGAAGAACAGCAGGACCTTGTGCGGCTGGTCGACCAGGACGGCGGACTCGCACCAGACGTCGTCCGACCACTGTTCGGTCTTCTGCTGCTCACGGATCCGGCGCAACGCCGAGGCCGGACCGGCGGCCAGGTCGAGGTCGAGCTCCGCCGCCCGCGACCCTGCCGCGTACCGCTGCCAGCCGTAGTCGTCGAGCAGGACATATACCGCGCGCTCAGGCATCGGCCGCTCTCCTCAGCACCGACTCGACCATCGCCGGGGTCAGCTTGCCGGTGAACGTGTTCTGCTGGCTGACGTGGTAGCAGCCGAACAGCCGCAGGTCACGGCCGCCATCGGTGGCCGTGAGCGTCACTTCCACACCGTGGCCGAACTTGGGCCGGGGCATCGGTACCTCCCAGAACGCCAGCGCGGGCAGCAACGCCTGCCAGCCGAACGCGCCGAGCACGACTATCGATCGCAGGGTCGGGCGCAGCAGCTCCAGCTCCCGCACCAGCCACGGCTTGCAGGTGTCCCGCTCGCCCGGCGTGGGTTTGTTGGCCGGCGGCGCGCACTTCACCGGCGAGGTGATGCGCACACCGTAGAGCTCCAGGCCGTCGCCGATGTGGGTCGCCGTCGGCTGGGACGCCAGGCCGACCTCGTACATCGCCGCGTAGAGGAAGTCGCCGGACCGGTCGCCGGTGAACATCCGGCCGGTCCGGTTCGCCCCGTGCGCGGCGGGCGCGAGACCGACGATCGCCAGGTGCGCGTCCGCCGGGCCGAACCCGGGCACCGGGCGGCCCCAGTAGACCTGGTCGCGGAAGGCCGCACGCTTCTCCCTGGCCACCTGCTCACGCCAGCTGACCAGGCGCGGGCAGGCCCGGCACGAGGTCACGGCCAGGTCGAGTTCGGCGAGGGTCTCCGGCATGGTTGACGATTGTCCACCACATAGAGTTCGGCCATGGCAGATGATCAGGAGCAGCCGCGGAAAGCCGAGCCCACGGACGACATCGTCACGTCCAGTCACACCCTCGGCGACCTGGCGTACACAGCCAGTGCCGGCCGCGTCGTCCTGCGGCACGAGGTGCTCACCGACGGCAAGTTCGACGGGCACATCGCCAAGGCCGAGGTGTTCGTCACCACCTACACCCTCGACGGCGCCGACCCGGCCACCCGGCCGGTGACGTTCGCGTTCAACGGCGGCCCCGGCTCCTCCAGCGTCTGGTTGCACCTGGGCGTGTTCGGGCCCCGCCGGGTCGTCATGGGCGACGCGGGCAACCTGGCCTCCCCGCCCTACTCCCTCGTGGACAACCCCGAGTCCCTGCTCAAGGTGACCGACCTGGTGTTCATCGACCCGGTGTCGACCGGGTACTCCCGGGCCGTCAAGGGCGAGAAGCCCGGCGACTACCACGGGTTCAAAGCCGACCTCGAGTCGGTCGGCGAGATCATCCGGCTGTGGACATCCAGGCACGGACGGTGGCTCTCGCCGAAGTTCCTCGCCGGGGAGTCCTACGGCACCCTGCGCGCGGCGGGCCTCGCCGACCATCTACAGACCCAGCACGGGATGTACCTCAACGGGGTCATGCTGATCTCGTCCATTCTGGACTACGGCACGGTGGACTTCTCGGAGGGCAACGACCTCCCGTACGTGCTGTACCTACCCACCTACGCTGCCATTGCGCACTACCACGGGTTGCACGGCTCACGCCCCTTGAACGAGGTCCTGACCGAGGCGGAGGAATTCGCCTCCCGCGACTACCTGATGGCCCTGGAACGCGGGTCCCGGCTGACCGATCGTCAGTCCATTGTAGACCGAATTGCGACACTGACCGGTCTGTCCGCCGACTACGTGGACCGGGTCGACCTGCGGATCGAGCACGTCCGGTTCTTCACCGAACTGCTGCGGTCCCGGCGTCAGGTCGCCGGCCGGCTGGACGGCCGTTTCCTTGGCTGGGAAGAGGACTACGCACGGGAGCGGTTCGCGGAGGACCCTTCCTACTCGGCGATCCTCGGCCCGTTCACCGCGGCACTCAACCACTACGTGCGCTCAGAACTGAACTACCACAACGACCTCCCGTACGAGATCCTCACCGGCAACGTGCACCCCTGGTCCTTCAAGGAGTTCGAGAACGCCACCGTCACGGTAGCCAGCAAACTCGCCTCCGCCATGCGCGCGAACACCCACCTCAAGGTCCACGTCGCCTCCGGCTACACCGACGGCGCCACGCCGTACTACGCGGCCGAGCATGTGCTGGCGCACTTGCCAATCCCCGCTGAACTCCGGGCGAACATCGAGACGAAGTACTACGAAGCGGGCCACATGATGTACATCCACGAGCCATCCCGCATCCAGCAATCCGCCGACCTCACCGCCTTCATCGCGGCATCCATCCCCTCGCCTTAATGCCCCCAGCCCATCGCGGCGCCTAGTAGGCACCCACGCCCAGACATGCCAGAGGCCCTTCCCCACCCGGGAAAGGGCCTCTGCCGAGAAAACTTACTTCAGGAACTCGGCTCCACGAGTAACCGCGGCCCAAGCGTCAACAGCGCCATGACCGTAGAACCCGTTGAAGTCCAAAGTGCCCTCACAGGTCGCGGTGTAGCTCGCGTCGCGACCCTCCTTGAGGTAATCCACCGTCCGCGGCGTCGGGCACGGGATCTTCGCGGCCGTGCCCTCGAGGACGCGCTCGACCTTGTCCGGGTCCATGGAGACCTTGTTGCCGCTGTACTTGCCGTACTGGCTCACGATCAGCGCCGCCACACCGGTCGCGTGCGGCGAGGCCATCGAGGTGCCCTGCAGCGGGCGGTACACGGCGGGGACGCCGTCCTTGTTCAGCACCTTCACACCGGCAGCGACACCGTCGGGGGTCACGTTGCCGGCCGCGTCGACGAGACCCTCGGTCTGCGCGACGTTCAGCGGGTAGGTGGACAGGATCTCGTTGTCCAGGCTGCGGAACCACGGGGTGCCGAAGCCGTCCCGGAAGTACCCGCCCGGGGCGGACACCGAGATGTTCTCCAGGCCGTAGGTCGAGTAGTCGGCCTTGGCCTGCGACGGGCCGAACGAGGACACGTTGATCACGTGCGGGCCCTCGGACGGCATCGACAGGCAGGTGCTGTTGTCGACGGTCCGGGTGTGCGCGGTGTTGGCCGGGTAGTCCGGGCTGGTGGCGTCCGGCTGCGGCTTGCCGCTGTCGGTGTGCTCGTTGCCGTACGCGGACATCAGGGTGACGCCCTTGCGGTGCGCGTAGTTCAGCGCGCGGATCATCGCGGTCTTGATGGTCCGCTGCTGCGCCTGCTGCTCCGGGGTGTCGGCCGGGTTGTTGTCGCAGTTGTACAGCCACGGGTCCACATAGAACGACATGTTGACCACGTCGAGGCCCGCGTCACCGGCGTAGGTCAGCGCGTCCACCGTCGGCTGCAGGAAGAAGAACCCGCTGTCCTGGCCGGCGCGGACGTTGACGATCGTCACGCCCGGGGCCACACCCGAAAGGCCGAACCCGTTGGCCGCCGCGGCGATGATGCCGGCGACGTGCGTGCCGTGACCACCGTTGTCCACATCGGACGGGTCGACGCAGCCGCGGTACTCACACGGGCCGTCCACTTCCTGGCCCAGCTCGTCGAACGGGATGTCCCGGGTGAAGTTGCGGGACAGCGCCTTGTCGAAGTTCGGCTTGATGTCCGGGTGGCTGCCGTCCACACCGGTGTCAATGATGCCGACCTTGACCCGCTTGTCACCGGGCTGCTTGGTGCGCGCCAGGTCCGACCGCACGGACTTGAGGCCCCACTGGCCGTCGTCCAGCGGGTCGTTGCCGACCGGCTTGGCCGCCTTGTTCTTGTCGGCCTTGCCGATGCCTTCCTTCTCCACCTTGTTGCGGTCCGGCGTCACCTTGCCGTTCGGCGCCTTGCCCACGGAACGCGAACGCGCGGCCGAGAACACCGCACGGGACTGGGACATCCGCTGGGTGAAACCGTTCTCCGGCGCGGAGACGGTCAGCAGGCCGACCTCGTCGTTGCGCTTCACCACGGTGCCGCCGGCGGCGCGAACGGCCTGAGCGGCGGCCTCGGCGCCGTTCTCCGAGGCGGCCAGAACGTTGTACTCCACTGTCTTGCCGGACAGGGCCGGGGCCGCCGCGGCGGTCGGGACGACCGCCAGCGTCAGCAGCAACGGCAACGCCGAAGCCGCGATCAGTGTCTTCCTCACAGGAACTCTGCTCCCCTCGTCACGGCAGCGTAGGCATCCACCTGGCCGTGTCCGTAGAAACCGTTGAACTGCACATCGCCCTCGCAGGTCGCGGTGAAGGACGCGTCGCGTCCTTCCTTGAGGTAGTCGACCGTACGCGGTGTGGGGCACGGTGTCTTGAAAGCCGTACCCTCAATAACTTTTTGCACCCGATCGGGGTTCATCGTTACTTGGCCACCGGAGTATTTCCCGTACTGGCTGACAATCAGCGCAGCCACCCCGGCGGCGTGCGGCGAGGCCATCGAGGTTCCCTGCAGCCACTGGTAGAAGCCGACCGTACCGTCCGGTTTGGTCGCCTTCTGGATACCGGCCGTCACGCCGGCCGGCGTGATGTTGCCGGCCGCGTCGATGAGCCCGGCCGCCAGCGCCACGTTGCGGGGCATTGTGGACAGGATCTCGTTCTCCAGCGTTCGGTACCACCGAGTACCGAAACCGTCACGGAAGAAGCCACCCGGCGCGGACACCGAGATCTGCTCCAGGCCGTAGTTCGAGTAGTCGGCCTTCTTACCGGTCGGGCCGAGCGCCGACACACCGATGCTGTGCGGGCCCTCGATCGGCAGCGACAGGCAGGTCGCGTTGTCGATCTGGCGCGGATGCGCTGTCCCGGCCGGGAAGTTGGGGCTGGACGCGTCGGGCTGCGGAGCACCGAGGTCGGAGTGCTGGTTGCCCAGCGACACGACCTGGGTAACGCCGTGCTGGTACGCGTAGTTCATCGCCCGGAAGGTCGCGGTCTTGATGGTTCGCTGCTGCGCCTGTTGTTCCGGGGTGTCGGCCGGGTTGTTGTCGCAGTTGTACAGCCACGGGTCGGTGAAGAACGACATGTTCACCACGTCCAGGCCCGCGTCACCGGAGTACGTCATCGCGTCCACAACGGACTGCAGGAAGAACGTGCCGGAGTCCTGGCCGCCGCGGATGCTGACGATCGTCACGCCCGGGGCCACACCGGAAACACCGAAACCGTCGGCGGCCGCGGCGATCGTGCCGGCCACGTGCGTGCCGTGCCCGTTGTCGTCCCAGTCCGACGGGTCGACGCAGCCACGGAACTCACAAGGCCCGTCGAACACCTGGCCCAGCTCGTCGAACGGCATGTCACGGACGAAGTTGCGGGACAGCGCCTTGTCGAAGTTCGGCTTGATGTCCGGGTGGTTGCCGTCCACGCCGGTGTCCAGGATCCCGACCTTGACCCGCTTGTCGCCGATGGTCCTGGTGCGCGCGAGGTCCGCGCGGACCGACGTCAGACCCCAGAGCTTGTCGTCCAACGGGTCCATACCAGCGGTCTTGGCCGCCTTTTGTTGGCCCGCCGGTGCTTTGTTCGATGCGCCGGCGCCCTCCTTCTCCACGGCGTCGGGGCGTGGAGCGGGGGCCGCCTTGGGCGCGTAGCCGACCGGGCGGGTCCGGGAAGCCGCGAAGACTCCCCGTGACCGGCTGACACGCTCGGTGAAACCCTTCTCCGGGGCCGAGACGGTGATCAGGCCGACGGCCTTGTTGCTGGCGACAACGGTTCCCCCGGCGGCACGGGCGGCGGCCTCGATGGCGGCGGTGCCGCTCGCGTCCGAGGCCAGGACGCTGTACTCGACGGTCTTGCCGGACAGTGCGGGTAACGCCGACGCGGCGGGTGCCGCGACCGCGGTGAGCGTGGCGTACAGCGGTAACACCGCTACCGCCAACGCGGTCTTACGTCTCACGAACACTCCTTTGCTACGGAACGACGACCTGCGCCTCCGCGAAGTGGCAGGCGCTCGGGTGCCCCGCCACCCGGGTGATCAGCTCTGGTTCGTGCTCTGCGCAGACATCCTGCGCCTTCCAGCACCTCGTGCGGAACCGACATCCGGAGGGTGGATTGACCGGACTGGGTACGTCGCCCGCCAGCCGGATGACCTCCCTACGGCCACGTAGCTGCGGATCCGGCACCGGAACGGCGGAAAGCAGCGCCTGGGTATACGGATGTGAGGGCTGGCGGTAAATTTCGTCCTCGGTGCCGATTTCGACAACCTTGCCCAGGTACATCACCGCGACCCGGTCGGACAGGTGCCGGACCACCGACAGGTCGTGCGCGATGAACACATAGGACAGACCCAGGTCCCGCTGCAGCTCGCCGAGCAGGTTCATCACCTGGGCCTGAATCGACACGTCCAATGCGGACACCGGCTCGTCGCAGACGATCACCTTGGGCCGCAGGGCAAGCGCGCGGGCGATGCCGATCCGCTGGCGCTGCCCGCCGGAGAACTGGTGCGGGTAGCGGTTGATGTGCTCCGGGTTGAGGCCGACCAGGTCCAGCAGCTCGCGCACCTTGCCCTCGCGGGACCCCTTGGGCGCCACCTCGGGGTGGATCTCGAACGGCTCACCGATGATGTCGCCGACGGTCATCCGCGGGTTGAGCGAGGTGTACGGGTCCTGCAGCACGATCTGGATGTCGCGGCGCAGCTTGCGCAGCTCGGCGCCCTTGAGCGCGAACATGTCCCGGCCCTCGAACCGGGCGGTGCCCGCGGTCGGCGGCTCCAGGCGCATCAGCACCTGAGCCAGAGTGGACTTCCCGCAGCCGGATTCGCCCACCACGCCGAGGGTCTCGCCCTTGTAGAGGTCGAACGAGACCCCGTCGACCGCCTTCACCTGCCCGATCGTGCGTTTGAACAGCACGCCGACCCGGACCGGGAAGTGCTTGACCAGGTCGCGCACCTCGAGAATGGCCTCAGCCATGGCGGACCAGCTCCTCCGCGAAGTGACAGGCAGAGAACCGGTCGCCCGGCAGCCGCCGGAACTCCGGAACGTCCTTTGTGCACACGTCCCGCGCCCGCGCGCACCTGGGATGGAACGGGCAGCCGGATGGGATTCTGGCCAGGCTCGGCGGCAGGCCCTTGATCGCGGTCAGCTCCTGGCCCTTGAGGTCCAGCCGTGGCAAGGAAGCCAGCAGCGCCTCGGTGTAGGGGTGCCGGGGTTCCCGGAACAGGGCGAAGACGTCGGCCTGCTCAACGATCCGGCCCGCGTACATCACCGCGATCCGGTCGGCCACCTCGGCGACCACCCCCAGGTCGTGCGTGATCAGGATCAGGCCCATGTCCCGTTCCCGCTGGATGTCCCGCAGCAGGTCCATGATCTGCGCCTGCACGGTCACGTCCAGCGCGGTGGTCGGCTCGTCCGCGATCAGCAGCTCCGGGTCCAGCGCCAGCGACATCGCGATCATCGCGCGTTGCCGCATCCCGCCGGAGAACTCGTGCGGGTAGCTCTTGACCCGGCCCTTGGCGTTCGGGATCTTCACCAGGTCCAGCAGCTCGATCGCGCGCTTGCGGGCCTCGGCGCGGCTCATCCCCCGCCGCACCCGCAGCTGTTCCTCGATCTGGAACCCGACCGTGAACACCGGGTTCAACGCCGAAAGCGCGTCCTGGAAGATCATCGCGATGCCGTCGCCACGGACCTCCATCCGCCGTGAAGGCCGTGCTGCTAACAGGTTCTCACCGTGGAACCGGACCTCGCCGCCCAGGACGACCGCGGGCGGCACGTCCAGGATGCCCATGATCGTCTGAGCGGTGACGCTCTTGCCGGAACCCGACTCGCCCAGCACCGCCAGCGTCTCACCCGCCTCGACGTAGTATGAGACTCCATTGAGGACACTCGCAACACCGTCGCGAGTGCGGAACTCCACCCGCAGGTCCTCGACCTCCAGCAAGGGGCCGGTCTTTCGCTCGGCAACGAACTCGCCCTGCTCCCCGTCGTACACTGCTTCGATGCTCGATCCCGCAAGCGGATCTTCGGGAGACATTGACGCTCCTACCGTGACTTCGGGTCGAGGGCGTCGCGGACAGCGTCGCCGAGCATGACGAAGGCCAACACGGTGATGGTCACCAGACCGGCCGGGAACAACAGCTCGTGCGGTGAGGTCTGCACGTAGTCCTTGCCATCGTTGATCATCACGCCCCAGGACACGACCGGCGGCCGGATCCCGATGCCCAGGTACGCCAGGGTCGCCTCAGCCGCGATGAACGCGCCCAACGCGATGGTGGCGTACACGAGAACAGGCGCAACGGTGTTGGGCAGCATGTGCCGGAAGATGATCCGCCGGGTGCTCGCGCCCAGCGCCCTCGCGGCCTTCACGTAGTCCAGCTGTCTGGCCACGATCGTCGCCGACCGCATGATCCGCATGGACACCGGCCAGGACAGCACCGCGATCGACACCACGACCTGGATGACGATCCTCGCCTCGCTCGGCGTGGTGCCCGGCGGGTTGAGCGTGGTCAGGATGACGATCGCGCCGAGGATGAACGGCAGGCCCGCGAAGATGTCGCCGAACCGGGAGATGAACGAGTCGGTCAGCCGCCCGTAGAACCCGGCGATGATGCCCATCAACGATCCGATGAGGACAGTCAGGACCGTCGCCAGCAGGCCGACTATCAGCGTCGCCCGAGCGCCGTGCATCGCCCGCGCCCAGATGTCGTAGCCCTGGAACGAGTATCCGAACCAGGCGTCCGCGGACGGTGGCTCGGACTGGTGGTTCAGGTCGTTGAAGTCGGCCGGCCGCGAGGTGAACAGACCGGGGAAGAACGCCATCAGCACCACCAGCAGGATGATCACGCTGGAGACGTAGAACATCGGCTTGCGCCGCAGCTGGGCCCACGCGTCACCCCACAGGCTGCGTGGTTTTCGTTGCTGCAGCGCCGAATCGTCCGCAGTCGCCAGGTCGGCCACCTCGGCCGCGGCGAAGGTCTCCAGTCCGGGGGTACCGGGGTCAGTCATAGCGGATCCTCGGGTCGAGAACGGCGTACAGCAGGTCCACGATCAGGCTCATGGTGAGATACACCAGCACCAGCAGGGTCACCACAGTCGTGACCAGGAAGCCTTCCTTCTCAGCCACATTGCGGAAGATCAGCCCGCCGATGCCGTTGATGTTGAACACACCCTCGGTGACCACCGCGCCACCCATCAGGTTGCCGATATCGGTACCCAGAAAGGTGATCACCGGAATCGCCGAGTTCCGCAGCAGGTGCACGCCGACCACCCGCCGCTGCGGCTGTCCTTTCGCGACAGCCGTCCGGACGAAGTCGGCATGCCGGTTCTCGGTGACCGAGGTCCGCGTCAGCCTTGTCACGTAAGCCATTGAGACACTGCCCAGGACGAACCCCGGCACGATCAGCTCACCGAACGTGGCATCCGACGACACCGTGGGGTCGATGATCCCCCACTCCACGCCGAGCACGATCTGCAGGATCGACCCGGTCACGAAGACCGGCAGGGAGATCAGGAAAAGCGTGGCGACCAGCACCAGGTTGTCCAGGAAACCCCGGCCCTTCAACCCGGTCAGCACACCCGCGATGCCGCCGATCACGATCTGGATGGCCACCGCGACCAGCGCCAGCCGCACGGTCACCGGATAGGCGTCGCCGATCTGGTCCCCGATCGACAGCCCGTTGAACGTCTCGCCGAAGTCCCCGGTGACCAGCCGCCCGAGATAGCCGAAGTACTGCACGAAAACCGACTGGTCCAGGCCGAACTTCTCGTTCATCCCGGCGATGAACGCCGCCGGGCACTCCCGCTCCCCGCACATCCCCGCGAACGGGTCCCCGGGGATCGCCCAGACCAGCACGTACACCAGAAAAGTCGTCCCGACGAACACCGGGACGAACTGAAGAAGGCGCCGCAACAGATAGCGACCCATGGCCACTCCTAGAAAACTGGTGGGAGCGAAACCCCTCGTGAGTGGTTTTGCTCGTTCCGGCAAGCAAAACCACTCACGAGGGTCACTGGGTCACTTGGGTTCGACGGAGGCGTACTCGAGCTGGCGGCGGAAGTTCAGCTGGGCCGACTTGAGGTTCTTCGACCTGGCGCCGACGCCCTTCTCCACCCACGTCGGGATCTTCGGCATCTCGTTCACAAGCAGGTGGTGCGCCTGCTGGTAGAACTTCAACGCCTCAGCCTTGTCCGCCGTGGAGTCGCCCTTCTTCAACAGGGCGTCCACCTCGGGGTTGCTCCACTTCGAGTCGTTGGACGACGCGCCGGTGCGGAAGATCGGGTTGAGGAAGTTCTCGATCGAGGCGTAGTCCGCGCCCCAGTCCGAGCGGCCCAGACCGGTCAGCTTGCGGCCGACGATGATCTGGCGGAACTGGCCGAAGTCGGTGGCCGGCACGAAGGTGCACTCGATGCCCAGCGCGTTCTTGATGCTGTTGCAGGCCGCCTCCAGCGGCTCCTTGCGGCCACCGTCCGCATTGGACGCGATGGTCACCTTGCCGGTGAAGCCGGACTTGGCCAGCAGCTGCTTGGCCCGCACCGGGTCGTACTTGCAGAAGTCCGCGCACACGTTGGGCTCGTAGCCGTCCACGCCCGGCGGCACCCAGCCGTCGGCGGGGATGAAGGTGTCGTTGAGCACCGTCTTGGTGATCTGCTCCCGGTTGATGGCCAGCGAAAGCGCGTGCCGCAGGTCCGGGCTCTTGTACTCCGGCAGGTAGTCCGGCACCGAGAGGGCCGCGATACCGAGCAGGTTGGCCTGCAGCACCTGGTCCTTCAGGTCGGTCTTGTACTTGCCGCCCGCCTTGGCCGACGGCGGCAGCGCCTCCATGAAGTCCAGCTTGTCCGACAGCAGGTCCTTGTACGCGGCCTCCTGCGACGAGTAGATCTTGATCACCAGGGTCTTGAACTTGACCTTCTTGCTGGCGTCCGGGTAGTCGTCGTTGCGGGTCATCCGGATCTCGGAGTTCGGCGTGAACGAGACGAACTTCAGCGGCCCGTTGCCGATCGGGTTCTTGGCGAACTCGTCCGGGGTCATCGTGAAGAACTTGTCCGGCAGCGGGGCGAACACCCGGTAGCCGATCTTCTGGTCCCACACCGAGGACGGCGCGGACAGGGTGGCGGTGAACTCGTAGTCGTTCACGATCTTCAGGCCGGACATGGTCTTCTGCGCCGGGGTGGCCGGTTTCTGCGGTCCGTCCGGGCCGTCCGGGTCCTCGGTGAAGACCTGGTCGAAGCCCTCGATCTGGGCGAAGAAGTCGGACGCCAGCTGCGCGTTGGGCCCGTAGGCGGCGAAGTTCCAGGCGTCGACGAAGTTCTTCGCCTTGACCTCGGTGCCGTCGTGGAACTTCCAGCCCTTCTTGATCTTGATGTCGAAGGTCTTGGAGTCGCTGGTGGTGATCGACTCGGCCACCAGGTTGTACGGCTTGCCGTCCTCCGGCCGCAGCCCGACCAGCCCGGAGTAGAGGCCCTCGATGAACTTCGCGGCACCGGCGTCGGTGGCGTTGGCCGGCAGCATGTTGGTCTGCGGCTGGGTGCCGTAGATCGACACGGTGGCGTCACTGTTGCCGGAGGTGGTGGGCCCACTGCCGGTGTCCTTGTTGCCACCGCCGCATCCCGTGAGCGCCACCGATAACGCCAGTGGCATCGCCACGAGCGCAGCCTTGCGTGTCCGCATGTGACTCCCTCTCGATTGCCCCCAGCTCCCGCATGGTGAGAGGACGTTAACTTGGGCACCGAGGTCCTTGGAGTTACAAACCAGTCACGATGTTGGGCATTTACTCCGGTTGGTCCAGTTCGAAAGTTGCGTTCTTCGGCCAAACCAGTGTCACAGCTGGGACAGCGCGATCCCGTCGAGGATGTCGTGCTCGCTGATGACCAGCTCGCCGATGCCGCTCAGGTGCCGGCCGACGACGTCGATGACCAACGAACCGCCGCCGATCACGTCCACCCGGCCGGGGTGCATGACGGGGATCGCCGCGCGCTCGTCGTGGTTGAGCGACAACAGGTTCTTGGTGATCTCGGCCAGCCGGTCCATCGACACCCGGGACAGGTGGATGGCGTCCGAGTCGTACTCCGGCAGATCGAGGGCGATGCCGCCGATCGTCGTCGCCGTCCCGGCCACGCCGACCCACGTACGCGCCTCGGCGACGGGCACCACGGCGAACGCGTCGGCGAGGACCTGCTCGGCCATCTCCGTTGCCGCGGCGATCTCCTCGGCCGTCGGCGGGTCGCTGCGCAGGCACCGCTCGGTGATCCGCACACAGCCGACGTCCACAGACTTCGCCGCGCTGGGAGAAGCCGTCACGCCGTCCCATGTGCCCAGCACGAGTTCCGTCGAGCCACCACCGACGTCCATCACGAGGAACGGGCCGTCCTCGGGCTCCAGGTCGCCCACCGCGCCGGTGAACGACAGCCGCGCCTCCTCGTCGCCGGTGATCACCTCGGCGGGCTGGCCGAGCACGGCCGTCGTCATGCCGAAGAAGTCGTCCCGGTTGCTGGCGTCCCGGGTCGCCGACGTGGCCACCATCCGCACGCTCTCCGCGCCCTTGCGGCGCAGGATCGCGGTGTAGTCGACCAGCGCGACCCTCGTGCGCTCCAACGCCTCGGGCGCCAGCCGGCCGGTCGCGTCCACGCCCTGGCCGAGCCGCACGACCCGCTGTTCGCGGTGCACGTCCCGCAACCAGGACGTGCCATCGTCGCGTTTGGTCACATCCGCCACGAGCAGGCGGATGGAGTTCGTTCCACAGTCGATCGCGGCAACCCTTGGCATGCCGTCAATCTACTTGCAGTCGCCCTCGCCCACCGCTGCCGCGTTCGCACCCGCACCTGATGGGGTGTTGCCCGCCGACGCACCGCTCGAACCGGTCCCCGAGCCCGACGGCTGGTCGCTCGCCGGCGGGGCCGGCGTGGTCGTCGTCGGAGTGCACGACGGGGACGGCGGCGTTGTCGTGGTTGTCGTCGTCGTGGTGGTAGTCGTCGTTGTCGTCGTGGTGGTGCTCGTGGGCGGGCTACCGGGAATCGTCACCGTTGTGCTCGTCGTGGCACCGCCACCGCCGCCAGGGGTCTGCTGTGGCTGCGTCGTCGTCGTTGTCGTCGGCGTCACCGGGAACGACGGGTTGTTGTTCACCGGGGTCTGGCCCGCGTACGGGTCCGGGTTCGTCGTGCCGGTGCCCGGCGGGATCGACGTCACGTTGCCGGACGCGTAGGCCTCGGCCCAGATCAGCACGGTCCGCACGTAGCTCTCGGAGTGGTTGTAGCGGAACACAGCGATCCCGCGCTGCTGCGCGTTGCTCATGTCCAGGCCACCCGAGCACAGGTACTTCGCCGCGGTCGCCGTCGAGTCGTAGAAGTTGTTCGGGTTGGTGGCGCCATCGTGGTTGCCGTCGGTGGCGTACTGCTTGAACGTCGCCGGGATGAACTGCATCGGGCCGACCGCACGGTCCCACTGGGTGTCGCCGTCCATCGCACCACCGTCGGAGTCCGGCACCGCGGCGAACCCGGCGCCGTTGAGCACCGGCCCGAGGATCTTGTTGATCGTGTCGCCCCGGCTGTTCACCTGGCCGCCGTGGCCGTGGTTGGACTCGATCCGGCCGATACTCGCCAGCAGCGACCAGTGCATGTGGCAGTTCGGCATGAGCGCGTTGATGACGTCCGCGCCCTTCTTGTAGGCGTCCATCGCCGTACTGGGGATGTCGAGCACACCGCTCGGGGTGAGGATCGGGTCGCCGGTCGAGGCCAGCGCGTTCGGGTCGCCCGCGATCCGCAGCAGCTCGTCGGACAGCTGGTCGACGTCGGGCATCTGCCCGGTCGCGCCCAGGTCGTCCAGCTCGATGCCGAAGAACCCGCGGCCGAGGCCGTTGTTCACCGGGACGAGGGGCTTGGCCTCAGCGGTGATCCAGCCGAACGCGGTGTCGCCGGCCAGCGCGGCCGGCACCAGCAAGAGCGCGGCGATGACCGCCGCCACGCCTCGCTTGCGCCGTAAGAAGCGCAACACCTTACGTCGGGCAGCCCTGTTCAGCGGTGCTGACAACGACACGGACCCGGCCTCCCCGGCTCTCTCGGCTGTGCTCGTCCTGCATCCTGCGACCTGTGGTGGTCCGGTTCCCTAGCGTGCCCTATCGGCGCGTACTTTTCACGGGTCTTTAGTCCGTTCATCGCAACATCTCAGGAACCTGACAGTTACGGTTCACCCCTTGTCAGCCGCGTGACAATCTCCGGCGGGCCACTCGTCCGCGATCATCGCCAGGGTCTCGTCGCCGAACGGGTTCACCCCAGGTCCGCAGGCCAGGGCATGTGCCAGGTGGACGTGCAGGCACTTCACCCGGCCCGGCATGCCACCCGCGCTGACCTCGGTGCCGAGTGACTCGATTTCGTCACGCTGCGCAAGGTACGTGACGTGCGCCTTCCGGTACGCCTCGGCCAGATCCGGATCGGTTTCCAGCCGGGCGGTCATCTCTTTCATCACTCCACGTGCTTCGAGGGTACTGCAGAGTGACGTCAGGCGGGGACAGGTGAGGTAGTAGAGGGTCGGGAACGGGGTGCCGTCCTCCAGCCGCGGCGAGGTCTGCACGACCGCGGGGTGACCACTGGGGCAACGGGCGGCGACGGCGCGCAAAGCGCGCGGCGGGCGGCCCAGCTGGGCGGCGATGACCTCGCGGTCCTCGTCGGTGACTGCTTCGAACTCCACTAGCGACTTTCCACGACAGAGTCCCAGAGGCTCTGGAACCACGGCTGCTCCGGCCCCGGGGCCTGGGCCTGCTGGCGGCCCGGCTGCGTGCCGGCGTCCCCGGGCAGCTGCACCATATAAGGCGTCTCCCCCGGCATGACGTACCGCAGGCGGCGGCGGGCCTCGGCCTGGATCTGGGCTGGGTCGGCGAGCTGGGCCTTGCGCTCCTCCAGCTGCTGGACCTGCGCACGCAGCTCGGCCTGGCGCTTCTCCTGGTTGGCCACGTCGTCCCGCTGCGAGAGGTAGGTCTGCAGCGGGACGGCGATGGACAACGCGAGCGCAGTCACCACGGTGGCGAGCACCGCGGCCCGCCTCGTGGTGGTGATACCGGCGAGCCTGGCCATGAACCGGCCACGCCGGGACGCGGGCCGCCTGCGTGGGGCTGCCCGCTCCGGGCGGTCTTCGTCGCCGGTATCAGTCATCAGCTCTCAGGGTTGAACCGCGGGAACGCGAGGTCCCCGGCGTAGCGGGCCGCGTCGCCGAGGGTCTCCTCGATGCGCAGCAGCTGGTTGTACTTGGCGACCCGCTCGCTGCGGGCCGGCGCGCCGGTCTTGATCTGGCCGACACCGGTGGCCACCGCCAGGTCGGCGATGGTGGTGTCCTCCGTCTCACCCGACCTGTGGCTCATCATGCTCTTGTAGCCGAAGGAAGTCGCGAGCGACACGGCGTCGAGGGTCTCGGAGAGCGTGCCGATCTGGTTCACCTTGACCAGCAGCGCGTTGGCCGCGCGGCGGGAGATGCCCTCCTCCAGGCGCTCCGGGTTGGTGACGAACAGGTCGTCGCCGACCAGCTGCACCCGCTCGCCCAGCTCGGCGGTCATCCGCACCCAGCCGTCCCAGTCGTCCTCGGACAGCGGGTCCTCGATCGACACCAGCGGGTAGGCGTCGACCAGCTCCTTGTAGTACGCCGACATCTGCTCGGCGCTGCGCTTCTGGCCCTCGAAGGTGTAGGCGCCGTCGTCGAAGAACTCGGTCGCGGCCACGTCCAGGGCGAGCGCGATCTCCCGGCCGGGGCGGTACCCGGCCTTCTCGATCGCGACCAGGATCAGGTCCAGCGCCTCGCGGTTGTTGCCCAGGCTCGGGGCGAACCCGCCCTCGTCACCGAGGCCGGTGGCCAGGCCGCGGCTCTTGAGCACCGACTTCAGCGAGTGGTAGACCTCCGCGCCCCAGCGCAGCGCCTCCCGGAAGGAGTCCGCGCCGATCGGGGCGATCATGAACTCCTGGATGTCCACGTCGGTGTCGGCGTGCGCGCCACCGTTGAGGATGTTGAGCATCGGCACCGGCAGCACGTGCGCGTTCGGCCCGCCGATGTAGCGGAACAGCTCCAGCCCGCTGGACTCCGCGGCCGCCTTGGCCACCGCGAGCGACACGCCCAGGATGGCGTTCGCGCCCAGCCGGGACTTGTCCGGCGTGCCGTCCAGGTCGACCAGCTTCTGGTCGACCACCCGCTGCTCGACGGCCTCGATACCGGTCAGCTCCGGGCCGATCGTGTCGAGGACCGCGGTCACCGCCTTCTCGACACCCTTGCCGAGGTACCGGTTGGTGTCACCGTCCCGCAGCTCAACCGCCTCGTGCTCACCCGTCGACGCGCCCGACGGGACGGCCGCGCGGGCCAAGGTGCCGTCGTCCAGCGCGACTTCCACCTCCACGGTGGGGTTGCCGCGCGAGTCCAGGATCTCGCGTGCGCCGACCTGCTCGATGACCGCCACTGGTTTCCCTCCCAGCTCATGCTCTAGTCCGCGCCCAGCCTAGCCGTGCCCCGCTGAGCACCCGCTGAAAGGCACGCGGTCGCCCGGCCCGGCCCAACACCAGGCAAACCGCAGGTGACGGCTTTCTCCGAATCTTGATCAGTGAGAATGGCCGCTCGGCCCCGGCGCTGTCGTAAAGTGGAGTGTCTATGAGCGACATGGTCCAGGCGTTCCGGCAGGCAGAGCTGCTCGTCGCCATGCGCAGGCCGCTGGACGCGCTGGCGGCCCTCGCCCCGGTCCTCGAAGCCGAACCGGACAAACCAAGTGTCCAGCTGCTGGCCGGTCGTGCGTACCTCGGCTCGGCCCAGCTGCGCCGCGCGGAGGCGGCCTTCCGGCGGGTGATCGAACTCGACCCCACGGACCACTACGCGCACTTCGCTCTGGGGCGGGCGTTGCAGCGGCAGAGCAGGTTCGTCGAGGCACGCCTTCAGCTGAAGCTCGCCACGGCGATGAACCCCGTGCCCGAGTACCACGAAGCCCTCAGCGAAGTGAACGCCCGCATCGCCCTCAACGGCGACTCCTGACCCGCGTGTCCCCCGTTCCTCCAGGCCGTGTCCCCCGTTCGTCCGCGGTGTGTCCCCCGTTCCTCCGGGGATCCGTTGGGGTGTCGAACATCTGCGCGGTGGTCCGCCCCACAGTCCATAAACGACATTCGGCACCGCCGCCAACAGGATCGTGCCCAGCAGCGCGCCGATGCCGATCACGTCGCGTTCCGGGTTCCACTGCGGCTCGGTCAGGAA
This sequence comes from Actinocrispum sp. NPDC049592, assembly GCF_040675465.1. Taxonomy (NCBI): domain Bacteria; kingdom Bacillati; phylum Actinomycetota; class Actinomycetes; order Pseudonocardiales; family Pseudonocardiaceae; genus Actinocrispum; species Actinocrispum sp. NPDC049592. The sequence goes on from NZ_JBFAPA010000001.1 coordinate 62,563, forward strand.
TGCCCAGCCGTACCAGTCGAACGTGCGGCTGGAGTCAGACTGGGCGGGCCAGGCAATAACGTATGCGCATGATCGAGGACGAGTTCGACGAGGACGTGTTGGCCGAGCGCTTCGGCCCCACTCCGACGGCTGACCAGCTGCCGGAAATCCGTGCCCTGCTGGCGGCTGAGACCGCTCGCGGCATGGCGGCCAACACGCTGGCCATGAAGCTGTGGTGCACGTACCTGTTCCTGAACGGCTCCCCCGCGGACACGCTGCTCGTCTGGCAGGCCAAGGAGTCCGGGTTCGACGCGAGCATCTCCATCGACGGGCAACTGTTGCTGGGGGCGGGAATCGACGCGACGGTCGAGTACCTGACGGCGAGCGGCGACGAAGCGGCCCCCGCCGCACTGGCCTACATCCGGGAGTTCGCGGCCTCCGCGGACAGCGAGGACTTCACGCCAGAGCAGCAAGCCCAGTGGTACCGCGGCTACTACGGCTGGCGGGCGTAGGCGTCCTGGCCGTCGAACACGGCCTGCGCGTACTCCACTGAACTGTTGTATTTCAGGACCGCGGCCCACCAGCCCGCCGGGCTGCTCAGGTCTCCGCCGGTGGCACAGAGGTACCGGGCCGCCGTGAGGGCCGAGTCGTCCATGTTCTGCGGGTCCGGCGGCGCGCCGTCACCGTTGGCCCGCACGGCCCACTTCTTCCACGTGGCCGGCAGGAACTGCATCGGGCCCACCGCGCGGTCCCAGGTGTTGTCACCGTCCATCGCGCCCTTGTCGGTGTCCTGGATGGCCCGCACCCGCGCGGACCCGTCCAGCGGCACGCCGATGATCGGCTTGGACAGGGTGCCGTCGTCCAGCACCGTGGCGCCGCCGTAGCGGCCGTGCCTGGACTCCTTGCGGCCGATCCCGGCCAGCATGGTCCACGAGATCTTGCACTTGGGCGTGGTCGCCCGTGTCTTGACTTCGGCCTGCGCGTACGCCTGCAGGGCTCGTTGCGGGATGTCCATCTTGTCGGCCATCGCCGGAATCGCGTTGAGGTCCACGGGTTTCGCGGCGAACGGCACCCCGGCCCTCGGCTCCGCGCTGAGCGCCGGGATCGGGAAGTCCGGCTTGCGCGGCGGGGTGCCGCTCGTGTTGCGCAACACGAGGAAGACCGCCACGACCGCGCCACAGAGCAACCCGATGATCAACACCATGGCTCGGCCACGGCGGCGGGGCGGGGCGGGCGAGGGCGGCGATGGTGCGACTGGCGGCGAGGAAGACATCACGGCCAGGTTACGCATCTTCGCCGGGCGACGGCGGAAACGGGACTTATCCGGCCATCTGAGGGACCCGACTGGACATCAGAGGGGAGGCTTACCTAAATTCAATCGAGCCTAACCTAAGTAGCCGATGCGTGTAAGGACCTGCCGTGCTCTTCAGTAACGCCCTGTTGGGGCTCCGCGAAGGATTCGAAGCGGCACTGGTCGTCAGCATTCTGGTCGCGTTCCTGGTCAAGACCGGGAAACGGGACGCGCTGAAATGGGTCTGGACCGGCGTCGGCGCCGCCGTGCTGCTCTCCGTGACGATCGGAGCAGTGCTCACCTACGGCACCGAGAGCCTGACGTTCGAGACGCAGGAACTGGTCGGCGGCTCGCTTTCCATCCTGGCGGTCGCCCTGGTGACCGGAATGATCTTCTGGATGCGCGCCACGGCCCGCACGATCGCCGCCGAGCTGCGCGGCAAGCTGTCCGACGCGGTCGGCCTCGGCCCGCTCGCTGTGATCGTCGTCGCATTCCTGTCCGTCGGCCGTGAGGGCCTGGAGACCGCGGTGTTCTTCTACGCCGCCGTACAAACCGCGGGCGGCGGCACGACCCAGCCACTGATCGGGTTCGTCACCGGCATCCTGGTCGCCGTCATCCTCGGTTTCCTGCTGTACAAGGGCGCGGTCCGGCTCAACCTGACCAAGTTCTTCAAGATCACCGGCGTGCTGCTGATCCTCGTCGCCGCCGGGGTGCTCGGCTACGGGCTGCACGACCTGCAGGAGGCCCGGTTCCTGCCCGGTCTGACCACGCTGGCGTTCGACCTGTCCGGGCCGGTCCCCGAGGACTCGTGGTACGGCACGTTGCTCAAGGGGATCTTCAACTACTCCCAGCAGACCACCGTGCTGCAGGCGATCGCCTGGGTCGCCTACGTCGCCGTGGTGCTGACGTTGTTCCTGTGGCCCCGCAAGGGGGCACCGGTCGAGAAAAACACTGTCAAGCCGATTCCCGTGAGGTCCTCGTGAAGGTTCGCGCCGCACTCTATGTGGCTCCGTTAGTCCTGCTCGCCGCCTGCAGCGGGTCCAAGGACACCCCCGCCGCGGCGGGCGGGCCGATCACGGTGGAGGCCAGCGACGACGCCTGCAAGGTGGCGCGCAACACCGCGGACGCCGGCAACATCACCTTCGAGGTGTCCAACAAGGGCTCCAAGGTCACCGAGTTCTACCTCTACGGCGAGGGCGACCGGATCATGGGCGAGGTGGAGAACATCGGCCCCGGCCTGACCCGGCGGCTGATCGTCGAGGTGGCCGAGGCGGGCAAGTTCCAGACCGCGTGCAAGCCGGGCATGAAGGGCGACGGCATCCGCGGTGACTTCACCGTCGCGGGCGGCGCGGCCAAGGCCGCCGACGCGAACGCGCAGCTCGGCGAGGCCACCAAGAGCTACCAGCGGTACGTCAACTCGCAGGTGGACTCGCTGGAGACCAAGACGACCGAGTTCGTCAACGCGGTCAAGGCGGGCAAGGTCGACGAGGCCAAGGCGCTCTACCCGGTGGCGCGGATCTACTGGGAGCGCATCGAACCGGTGGCCGAGAGCTTCGGCGACATCGACCCGAAGATCGACTCGCGCGAGCCGGACCTGGAGCCGGGCCAGCAGTTCACCGGGTTCCACCGGCTGGAGAAGGACCTGTGGGTGTCCGGCCTGCAGGCCGACTCGCCGCAGATCGCCGACCAGCTGCTGGCCGACGTGAAGGACCTGGTGGGCAAGGCCAAGGCGGTCGAGCTGACCCCGGTGCAGCTGGCCAACGGCGCCAAGGAGCTGCTCGACGAGGTGGCCACCGGCAAGATCACCGGCGAGGAGGACCAGTACTCGCACACCGACCTGTACGACTTCCGCTCCAATGTGGACGGCTCGCAGGCGGCGGTGGCGGCGCTGCGGCCGGTGATCGACGGCAAGGACAAGGCACTGGGCACCACCCTGGACCAGAAGTTCGCCGCGGTCGACGCCCTGCTGGAGAAGCAGCGCAAGGGTGACGGGTTCAAGGCCTACACCGAGCTGACCCAGGACGAGATCAAGGAACTGGCCGCCGCGGTCGACGCGCTGGGCGAGCCGGTGAGCAAGGTCGCCGAAGTGGTGTCGGCGAAATGACCGTCTCACGGCGTGGCCTGCTCGGACTGGCCGGCGCGGGCGCGGCCGGGGTGGCCGCCGGTGTCGTCGGCGACCGGCTGCTTGCCCCGGGCCCGCAGATCGAGACCGTTTCCGCTGCGGCCCAGTCGGTTCCGTTCTATGGGGCACAGCAGGCCGGGATCATCACACCCGCCCAGGACCGGATGCACTTCGTCGCGTTCGATGTGACCACAAAGGACCGTGGCGAGCTGGTCTCGTTGCTGCGCCAGTGGTCCGACGCGGCAGCGCGGATGACCGACGGCATGGAGGCCGCCGACCGGGGCGCGGTCGGCGGACACCCGGACGCGCCGCCGGCCGACACCGGTGAGGCACTCGGCCTGCCCGCGTCGGCGCTGACGTTGACCATCGGGTTCGGACCGTCGCTGTTCGACTCGCGGTTCGGGCTCAGCTCGTTGCGGCCACCGGCGTTGATCGACCTGCCCGCGTTCCCCGGGGACAACCTCGACCCGCGCCGGACCGGCGGGGACATCTGCGTTCAGGCCTGTGCCAACGATCCGCAGGTGGCCGTGCACGCGATCCGCAACCTGGTGCGGATCGGGTTCGGCAAGGTCGCGGTTCGCTGGTCCCAGCTGGGTTTCGGGCGCACCTCGTCGACATCCCGGTCGCAGGCAACGCCTCGCAACCTGTTCGGGTTCAAGGACGGCACCCGCAACCTCAAAGCCGAGGACACCCAACTGCTGCAGGACCACGTCTGGGTCGCGCCCGGCGACGGCCCGGACTGGATGACCGGCGGCACGTACATGGTGGCCCGCCGGATCCGGATGCACATCGAGATCTGGGACCGGACCTCGCTGGCCGAGCAGGAAGGCATCGTCGGCCGCACCAAGGGCGTCGGCGCCCCGCTGGGCCAGGTGGACGAGTTCGACGAGCCCGACCTGCACGTCCGCGGCGCCGGTGGCCTGCCCACCATCCCGGACGACAGCCACATCCGGCTGGCGTCAGCGGAAAACCTGAACGGGGTGCGCATCCTGCGGCGTGGCTACAACTTCACGGACGGTTCGGATGGTCTGGGCCACCTGGACGCCGGGCTGTTCTTCATCGGTTTCAACCGGGACACCCGGTCGCACTTCGTCCCGATGCAACACGCCCTGTCCAGCAAGGACAAGATGATGGAGTACCTCGAGCACACCGGCTCGGGCCACTTCGCCGTCCCGCCGGGCCTCAAGCAGGGCGAGCACTGGGGCGAGGCACTGTTCGCGTAGTGCTTGATCGACAGCTCGACCCGCTGCCAAGATCGATGGCACGTGGGGGACTTTCCAACTCTGGGTCTCCCGCGTGCCAACCGATCGACCAAAAGGAGCAGCGTGGTAACGCGAAGAGGCTTACTTGTCGGCGCGGGTGGAACACTTCTGGGGCTGGGACTGGGGACCACACGGGCTTTCGCCGCCGACGAGCTCGGCGTCACGGAGATAGCCAGGCTTACCGCCGGTAAAGGCGCTTTGAACCCCACCGACACCCGCTGGGGCGTGTTCGGTGCCGATCTGGGGCACACTTTCTTACACCGCGGGAAGATCGCCATGGTGTTCGGCGACACCCTGGGCGGGCCGGCGGCGGACGACTTCTGGTCCGTCCCGCACGAGGACTGGCGCAGCAACACCATGGGCTGGATCACCCCGCCGTACTCGCCGGCTCGCGGCCTGGTGTTATCCAGCATGGTGACCGACAAACCCGGTCACGCCAAGGAGTTACTGGCGTCCAAGAAGGTCGACAACGACGAGCAGACCGTCATCCCGACCTTCGGCGCGTCGGTCAACGACACGATGTACCTGCACTACATGTCGGTGAAGCACTGGGGCCAGCCGGGCCACTGGGACCTGAACCACTCGGGTCTGGCCTACTCAGACGACCAAGGCCAGACCTGGACCAAGGATCCGGGCCTGATGTGGCCGGCGGACAGCAACTTCGGCCAGGTGGCCATCGTCGAATCCTTTGGACACCAGTATTTCTTCGGGATTCCCGGTGGCCGCTACGGCGGTGTCCAGCTGGCCCGCGTGCGTTCGTACCGCTTCTCGGACTTCTCGGCCTACGAGTACTGGAACGGAACCCGCTGGACGCCGTCCCGCGCGGACGCGGCGACCATCGTGCCGCCGAACGTCGGTGAGCTGTCCGTGCGGTGGAACTCCTACTACCGCCGCTGGGTGATGATGTACCTGGACGACCCCAACGGGTTGATCCTGCTGCGCACGGCGTCCCAGCTGACCGGCCCGTGGTCGGAGCCGCAGGTGGTCACCACCTCGAAGACGTACCCGTCGCTCTACGCGCCCTACATCCTTCCCTTGTGGAACGACGGGCCGGACATCTACTTCACGATGTCGGTCTTCTCCACCTACGGCGTCTTCCTGCTCAAGACCCGGCTATAGCGGTTTCATAGCGGCGGCAGGGCAGGCGGGGTAGCCGCGGGCTTCTCCGTCAACGCCGCCAGGGCCAATCGGATGGCGGTGTCGAGTTGCGGGTCGTTGCCCGCGGCGTCGTCCTGCGGTGTCAGCGGGACCTCGACGTCGGGGTCGACGCCGTGGTTCTCGACACCCCATTCGAAGCCCTGGATCCAGGTGGCGTATTTCGCCTGCGTGACAAGGGTTCCGTCGACGAGGTGGTACCGGTTGTCGATGCCGATCGTGCCGCCCCAGGTGCGCATTCCCACAATGGGGCCGATTCCGAGGGCTTTGATCGCGCCCGCGACGATATCGCCGTCGGAGCCGGAGAACTCGTCGGTGACCGCCACGATCGGGCCGCGGGGAGCGTCCTGCGGATAGGACTCCGCGGGATATCCGTCGCGCCCGGTCTGCCAGCCGACAATGCGGCGGGCCAGCTTTTCCACCACCAACTGGGAAAGGTGGCCGCCGCGGTTCTCCCGGACGTCGACCACGAGCGCGTCGCGCCGCATCTCGGTGCGCAGATCCCGGTGCAGCTGGGCCCATCCGGCCGCGACCATGTCCGGCACGTGCAGGTACCCCACCTTGCCGCCGGACTGGGCATGCACGTAGGCACGCCGGTCCGCGACCCAGGCGTGGTAGCGCAGCGGCGTGTCATCAAGCAGGGGAACGACAACGACCCTTCTCGGCGCCCCGCCCGCGGCGGGGCCGATGGTCAGCTCGACGGGTTTCCCCGCGCTGCCAGCGAGAAGCGGCGCCGGACCTTCGCGTTCGACCTGATGTCCGTCCACGGCGAGGATCGCGTCACCGGCTCGCACACCAACTCCGGGGGCGCGCAACGGGGACCGCGCGTCGGGGTCGGAGGTCTCGCTCGGCAGGACGCGAGTCACCCGCCAGACGCCTTCGGCGTCCGGTGCGATGTCCGCGCCCAGGAGACCTACGCGCACGCGGGAGTCCGGCGAGTCACCGGCTTCGACGACGTAGCAGTGTGAGGTGTTGAGCTCGCCCTGGACCTCCCAGAGCAGGTCGACCAGGTCGTCGTAGGATCCCAGTCGCGGCACCAGGAACCGGTAGCGGTCGAGTTGCGCCTGCCAGTTGATGCCGCCCATGTCGCTGCGCCAGAAGTGGTCCCGCATCAACCGGCCGGCCTCGTCGTATGCCTGTCCCCACTCGGTCGCCGGGTCGACGGTGATCCGGATCCGGGACAGGTCGATGTCGACGTTGTCCGAGCTGTCGTCGTCCGCCTTGTGCTCGGACGGCAGCACTTTCAGCGAGCGTCCATCGTGGACGACGATCCGCTTGCCGTCGCCGGTGACCCAGAACGAGTCCAGACCGTCCACAAGGGACTCGGTGCGGCGCTTCTCGAAGTCGAACCGCTCCAGCGTCGGCCGGGGCGGGCTGTCGTCGGTCTCCGCGAGGTCGTGTCCCAGTTCGCCGGACAGCGGCCGGGTCATCCACAGCACGCCACCCTTGGCCGGGTACAGCGAGGAATACCGCGCCGCCGCCACCGGGAACGGCACGACCCGCTCGGCAAGCCCTTCCACGTCAACGGCTACGCGGGGCGTGTCGTCGTCGTCCGATTCCTTGTCGTCGTCGGACTCGGTGAACGGCCGCCCCTGGGACTGCGGCGCGAACGGCGAAGGAGTCGTCGCCGACAACGGCACGAGATAGGGCCGCGATCCCCCTGAGAAGTACATGTCGAACACGTGCACGTCGTAGTGCGGGTCGAAGCTGCGCGCCGACAGGAACGCCAGGTACTTGCCGTCCGCGGTGAACACCGGCTCGTGGTCGTCGAACCGCAGCGGCGTAACGTCCACAATAGACAAGCTGGTGGTGTCGGCCATCTTGATGTGCCGCAACGGGACCGGCCCGGGGTGCGACCACGCGAGCCAGCCTGAGTCGGGCGAGAACTGCAGCCCGCCGGGGTCGCCGTCCTTGGTCGAGATCACCGTCCGGATCTCGCCGGACTCCACCTCGACCAGCATGACCCGCCCGTCGTGCGTGGTGAGGCCGACGTGCCGCCCGTCGGGTGCGGCGACCAGCTCCAGCACGCGGCCGATCTGCCCGGTGCCGATCCGCCGGGGAGCGCCGCCCTGCACGGGCACGACCTCGAGTGAGTCGTCGCCCTCGACGTCGGTCACCCAGATCACGTGGTCGGTCGTCCCCAGCACTTGCGGCATCCGCGCCCGGACACCCTGGCGCGCAACCAATGCCCGCGCCGGGCCGTCCCGATGGGTCAGCCAGTGCACTGTGCCGCGGACTTCCACGACGCTCGCCCGTCCACTGTGGTCAGTGCCGACGTCACCCAGTGACCATCGCGCGGAGATCGGGTACGGCTGCTTCGAGGCGCCCGCGCCGCCGAGTTTGATGTCCAGCATGCGCGGCGCCGAGTCCAGGTCGTCCAGGATCCAGATGTCGCCGGCCTCGTGGTACACCACCCGGGTACCGTCCGTCGACGCGTTGCGCGCGTAGAACTCCTGCTCGGTGTGCCGCCTCAGGTCCGTCCCGTCCGGGAGGCACGAGTAGAGGCTGCCCACACCGTCCATATCGGACAGGAACGCGATCCGCTCCCCCACCCACATCGGCGATACCAGGCTCGCCGTCACGTCGGCGAGGATGCGGGTGAACTCGCCCTGCCCGTCCCGGTCGACCCACAGCCGCCCGGCCGTGCCGCCCCGGTAACGCTTCCACCACGCTGGTTCCACCGAGATCCGCGAGCCCAGCACGACCGCGCCACCGGGTCCATACGCGACATCCCGGACCTTGCCGAACGGCAGCAGCCGAGGCGTCCCATCCAGCGGCACGGCGTAGGCCACGGTGCGACGGGACTGCGCCTGGCCGACCGAACTCACCGCGAGGATCTCGCCGTCCGGGTTCCAGCCCACCACCGACGTGCGGACGGCGCCCCAGTGCGTCAACCGCCGGCTCGGCCCACCCTCGGCCGGAGCGACGTGCACCTCGGGCTCCACGTCCCGCGTGGACGTCCAGGCCACCCACTGGCCGTCCGGGGAGATGCGGGGACTCTTGACCGGCACCTGGTCCGCGGAGACCCGCCAGGCCCGCCCACCCGCCACGGGGGCCAGCCACACATCATCCTCGGCGGCAAAGGTGACAAAGTCCCCATTCAGATGGGGAAAACGCAAGTAGGCAGAACCAGTCACTCGTCCCAACCTACCTCCCCCCACCCCCACCAAACCCACAAATAACCGCCACCATCCCCACGATCGCGACCGATGGCCGACGCCGGATCAGGCCCGCATGGCAGGAAAAGGGCATCAGTCCTCCGGACCAACAGCGACACTGCCACCGGAAAGCCCAGGCTCATCCCGACCCGAGCAGCTTCCCGGGAAGCACCCCACACACCGACACCGCACCGCCGCGCGAGCACCTACCCAGCGGAAACCGCCCTGGGCCGATGAATCACGCCAGCACGGCAATGCAGGCATACCACGCAGGTCGCACCACACCGAGACGCGAACACCTACCCAGCGGAAACAGTACGCGTTGCGGACGTGGGTGCCCCCGGCCGCCGAATCAGATAGCAGCATGGCAATGCAGGCATGTCATCTGGGTTACCGCACCGAGGTGCGAGCAGTTTCACCCGCCGCTCCCGCATGGCAACGTGGGCCCGCTACTGATCGCCAGGAACTGCGCTGGTCATCCGCACTGCTCCGGTTCCCGCGACCCGCTCACCGACCGCCCGGCATCGACAACCCAGCCGCGCCCTGCTCAGGACCGGTAGCCGTCGGGGCGATGTCTCCACAGAGCAGCACGGGCTCCACCGTGGCCAGACCGAGTGGGTTCGCGGGAACCGCGAGGTCGATGTCCGCGTGTGGGTCAGCGGGGCCAGAAGCGGTGCCAGTCTTCTTTTGTCATGGTGGTGGGGGTGGTGCCGGCGTCGCGGGCGGCGCGCTCGGCGGTGCGGATGTCCTCGGCGAACTTGCGGGCGACGGAGCGGACGTCGGCCTCGATGTCCTCGTCGCCGTTGAGGCGGGAGGTGGCGGCGAGGGTGAAGATCCGCTCCGCGGGGCTGTCGCCGGAGGGGAGGAGGTCCGCGGGGAAGTTCGCGCGGGCGGTGCGTTGGGCGAGTTTGGCGGCGAGCGCCACCGCGGGGGCGCCCATGGGGACGCCGTCGATGGACGACTCGCGCTTCTTCTCGTCCTGCTTGAGCTCCTCCCAGCGCTTCTGCTGGGTGGAGGCGTCGCGGACCTCGGGGTCGCCACCGGCGAAGACGTGCGGGTGGCGGCTCACGAGTTTGTCGATGAGCATCGCGGCCACGTCGTCGATGGAGAACGGGTCGTCCCGGTCCTCCTGGGCGACTCGGGCGTGGAACAGGACCTGCAGCAACACGTCGCCGAGCTCCTCGCGCAGCGCGGTGCGGTCACCGTCCTCGATCGCCTCGATCAGCTCGAAGCATTCCTCGATCAGGTACTTCCGCAGCGTCTCGTGGGTCTGCTCGGCATCCCACGGGCAGCCGCCGGGTGAGCGGAGGCGGTCCATGACCGCCACCGCCTCCAGCAGCTTCTCGCCCGGCGTCACTGCTGCTTCGCGCCGGTGTTCGCGGTGAGGAACATGCTGCCGGTCGCCGCCTCCTCGGTCGGGATGACCTTGAGCAGCACCGGGTCCCAGGCGCCGTAGCGCTGGTTCGGCTGCACACCGGCCTTCCACGCGTCGGCCAGCAGCTGGGTCTGGCCCGCGGCGACGAGCTGCGCCGGGTCGGCCTGGCTCAGGTCCAGACCATTGCCGGCCGGGGCCGCAGCACGCTTCTTGATGTACACGACCGCGTAGCCGCCCTGCTGCGAGTCGGGCAGCCGCCACATCACCACGGTGCCCTCCGGCGCGCCCATGAACGGCAGCGCCGCGTTCTCCAGGATCTGGCTGGTGGCCTGGGCCATCTGCTCCGGCGGGATCTCACCGGGGATCGCGCCGATGTTCTGGTCGGTGATCGGCTCCGGGATCTCCAGCTCGCCGACCAGCTTCTGGAAGTCGGCCGGGTTGGCCGCCAGGCCCCTGGCCAGCTTGCGCGCCTTGTCGGCGTCGGTGAGCACCGCGCCGTCGATGGTGACGATGGTCTTGCCGATCGACCGGCGGCCCAGCTCGCCCATGATCAGCCGGTCGCGGGTCAGGTCGTTCGCCGGGAACGCACTGTCCACGAGCGACAGGAACGGGTCGCCGCCGGTGGCCTTCGGACCGGTGAGCGCGGGCGCCAGGGCCGGCAGCATGCTCTCGTTGACCGTGATGCCCTCGGACTTGGCCGCGGCCGCGGCCAGCACGTGCAGCACGTCCTGGGTGACGATCCCACGGGCCACCAGGTCCAGCTTGTGCTGCTTGGCCACCTCCTGGGCCTGCGGGTTCTTTGACAGCACGTCATTCAGGCGCTGCTGCACCTGTTCGACAGTGGACGCGGTCGTCGAGCCGACGGTGGCTGCCACTTTCGGGTCACCCTGGCCGGTGCTGCATCCGGCCACGAACACTGTGGTCACGGCGATCAACGCGATGGATCGGCGCATGGCGGTCGTCACAGTACTTAGCCTCTCACAAGCCTCTGAGTCACCCGACTGGGGCCGGTGCGATCACCAAGGACTCCAGGAACTTGCCACACCAGTCGAGCAGATCCTGGTCGCGCAAGGCGGGTGCGCCGATCCGCCCACCCGCCGGGCCCTCGGTCGGCCGGGGCACGACCACGGTGTTCGTGACCGCCTTGTAGTTCGCCTTGGGGTACAGCCGCTTCAACCGGACCAGCTGGGAGTCGCGCAGGTCCAGCGGGGTGAACCGGATCGAGGTGCCCTGGGTGGTGACCTCGGTGACCCCGTGGGTGCGGCAGACGTGGCGGAAGGTGGCCACGGCGAAGAGCCGCTCGACCGGCAGCGGCGGCGAGCCGTAACGGTCCTTCAGCTCCTCCCAGACGTTGTTCAGCTCGGCGGCGTCCCGGGCCGCGGCGATCTTGCGGTACGCCTCCAGCCGCAGCCGCTCGCCCGGCACGTAGTCGTGCGGGATGTGCGCGTCGACCGGGAGGTCCACCCGGACGTCGGCCAGCTCCTCCTCGCCCTCGGGCGCGTCGGCCCTGGCGTGCTTGCGGAACGCCTCCACGGCCTCGCCGACCAGCCGGACGTAGAGGTCGAAGCCGACGCCCGCGATGTGCCCGGACTGCTCCGCGCCCAGGATGTTGCCCGCGCCGCGGATCTCCAGGTCCTTCATGGCCACCGCCATGCCCGCGCCCAGCTCGGTGTTCTGCGCGATGGTGGCCAGCCGGTCGTGCGCGGTCTCGGTCAGCGGCGACTCCGGCGGGTACAGGAAGTACGCGTACCCGCGCTCACGCCCGCGGCCGACCCGGCCGCGCAGCTGGTGCAGCTGGGCCAGGCCGAGCATGTCGCCGCGCTCGACGATCAGCGTGTTGGCGTTGGAGATGTCCAGGCCGGTCTCGACGATCGTGGTGGACACCAGCACGTCGTGCTCGCGCTCCCAGAACCCCTGGATGATCTTCTCCAGCCGGTCCTCGTTCATCTGCCCGTGCGCCACCACCACCCGCGCCTCGGGCACCAGCTCGCGGATCCGCTTGGCCGCGCGCTCGATCGACGAGACCCGGTTGTGCACGTAGAACACCTGGCCGTCACGCAGCAGCTCGCGCCGGATGGCCGCGCCGACCTGCTTGTCGTCGTAGCCGCCGACATACGTGAGGATCGGGTGCCGGTCCTCGGGCGGGGTCAGGATGGTGGACATCTCCCGGATGCCGGCCAGCGACATCTCCAGCGTGCGCGGGATCGGCGTGGCCGACATGGTCAGCACGTCGACGTGCGTGCGCAGGGCCTTGATGTGTTCCTTGTGCTCGACGCCGAACCGCTGCTCCTCGTCCACGATCACCAGGCCGAGGTCCTTGTACCGGATCCCGGTCTGCAGCAGCCGGTGCGTGCCGATGACGATGTCCACCTCGCCGTCCGCCAGGCCCGCGATCACCTGCTCGGACTCGCCCGGGTCGGTGAACCGCGACAGCCCCTTGACCACCACCGGGAACGACCGCATCCGCTCGGCGAACGTGTTCAGGTGCTGCTGCGCCAGCAGGGTCGTCGGCACCAGCACGACCACCTGCTTGCCGTCCTGCACCGCCTTGAACGCCGCCCGGACCGCGATCTCGGTCTTGCCGTAGCCGACATCGCCGCAGATCACCCGGTCCATCGGGACACCGCGCTGCATGTCCGCCTTGACCTCGTCGATCGCGGCCATCTGGTCGGCGGTCTCGGTGAACGGGAACGCGTCCTCCAGCTCACGCTGCCACGGCGTGTCCGGCCCGAACGCGTACCCCGGCGCGGACTGCCGGGCCGCGTACAGCTGCACCAGCTCGGCCGCGATCTGCTTGACCGCCTTGCGCGCCTTGGCCTTGGTGTTCTTCCAGTCCGACCCGCCGAGCTTGTTCAGCGTCGGCAGCTCGCCGCCGACGTACCGGGACACCTCGTCGAGCTGGTCGGTCGGCACGAACAACCGGTCGCCGGGCTGGCCCCGCTTGGACGACGCGTACTCCAGGACGAGGTACTCGCGGGTGGCCCCGGCGACGGTCCGCTGCACCATCTCGATGTACTTGCCGATGCCGTGCTGCTCGTGCACCACGTAGTCGCCGGTCTTGAGCGCCAACGGATCCACGGCGTTGCGGCGCCGGGACGGCATCTTGGCCGACATGTCCCTTGTGGACGTTCCGTGCCGGCCGCCGGTCAGGTCGGTCTCGGTGAGCACGACCAGGGCCGAGCCGGGCGCGATGAACCCGTCCTCGAGCGCGCCCCGCACGACCGTCACCACGCCCTTGGCCGGCGCCTCGACCAGCCCGTCCTCGGCGAACCGGGCCGGGACGTCGACCTCGGACAGTTGCTCGACAGCGCGCTGACCGGTACCGGAACCCGGCACGACAAGGACCGCCGCGCCACCGGACGCGGTGTGCGCGCGCAGGTCGGCGAACGCCCGCTGGATGTCGCCGCGGTAGGTCTCCACCGGCCGGATGCCCAGCGGGACAACGCCTTCCGCGCCGGTCAGCTGGCTCAGCGTCCACCAGCGGCGGCCGGTGTCGCGCGCGTGCGTCACCACGTCGCCCAGCTCGCGGTACGCGCTCGCGCCCAGGTCGATCGGCGCGCGGCCGCCGCCGGCCGCGGCCATCCAGGACGCCTCCAGGAACTCCTGGCCGGTGCGGACCAGGTCGTGCGCGCGGGTGCGGATCTTCTCCGGGTCGATCACCAGCACGTGCGACCCGTCCGGCAGCACGTCGGTGAGCAGCTCCAGCTCCCCGTCGCAGAGCACCGGGATGAGCGCCTCCATGCCCTCGACCGGGATGCCGCCGGACAGCTTGGTGAGCATCTCGGCCAGGTGCGCGTCCGACGCGTGGTCGGTGGCCAGCTCGGCGGCGCGGCGCTTGACCTCGTCGGTGAGCAGCAGCTCCCGGCACGGCGGGGCGACCACCTCGCTGACCTTGACCGGCAGCGAACGCTGGTCGGCCACCGCGAACGGCCGGATCTCGCTAACCTCGTCGCCCCAGAACTCCACGCGGTAGGGATGCTCCGCGGTCGGCGGGAACACGTCCAGGATGCCGCCGCGCACCGCGAACTCGCCGCGCTTCTCCACCATGTCCACACGCGTGTACGCGAGGACGACCAGCCGCTCGATGAGCTCCTCGAAGTCCTGCTCACCGCCCTGCACCAGCACCACCGGCGCCAGCTCGCCCAGCCTCGGCGCCATCGGCTGGATCAGGCTGCGCACGGTCGACACGATGACCTTGACCGGCGCGCCCTCCGGGTGGGCCAGCCGGCGCAGGACGGACAACCGCTCCGCGACCGTGTCCGCGCGTGGCGACAACCGCTCGTGCGGCAACGTCTCCCAGGACGGGAAGTCGGCCACGACATCCCGGCCGAGGATGTCGCGCAGGGCGGCGGTCAGCTCGTCGGCCTCTCTGCCCGTCGCCGTCACGGCCAGCACCGTCGAGGACGCCGCCAGCGTCGCGGCCACCACCGGGCGGACCGCCGGCGGGCCCTCCAGGTCGTAGGCGGGCGCACCGGCGGCCTCGGCGACCACCCTGGTGACAGGATCGCCTGCGAGACCGGCCAACAGACCAGCTAGCGGAGCTTGTGACACAACGGCATCCCCTTGGCCGACAGATGCGGGTCCGCGGACCCACGAATTTCAATCGGCCACCAGCTTACGTCCGGGGTCTGACAATTTTCGGATCGCCTGGTCAGAGCCCACTTCTACCTGGGACGAAGGCCGCAGGGCCCCAGCAGGTCCGGTGCGCCCCGAACGACGGGTCCACCCTCTTCGCCGGTCCACTGTAGACAGTTGTGCACGCGGTGACACCGAAGGGGGACTTGTCATTTTAGTATGCGCGCTTATAGTATGCGCACATGACAACTTACGAGTACGAGCACTCCGAGGTCACTGACGCGTCGACGGATGCGGTGTACGCATTGTGGGCAGACGTAACCAGATGGGCTGAATGGGACACATCGATTGTGGGCATCACGATCGACGGACCCTTCGCGGCGGGAAGTAGGGGGACGATGACGATCGAGGGCATGCCACCGATCCCGTACACGCTTACCGAGGTCACGGTGGGCCGGAGCTTCTCGGACGAGACCGCCATCCCCGGTGCGGTGTTGCGGTTCGGCCATGTCGTGGAGACCGTTGACGGTGGGCGCACGAAGGTCACCCACAGGGTTGAGATCGAGGGTGAGAACGCCGCGGAGCTCGGGCCGATGGTCACCGGGGACGTACCGGAGGCGATGCGGGCGCTGGTGAAGCTGGCATCCTCTGCGGCATGACCCCACGAACCCGTTGGGCCGGCCCCGAGCAGAGTCCCGGGTTCCTGATGTGGCAGGTGACGCTCGCGTGGCAGCGGGCGATGCGGGCCGCGCTCGCCCCGCACGACCTGACCCACGTGCAGTTCGTGCTGCTGGCGACCGCGTGGTGGCTGGGCAGGACCGAACCGCCGACCCAGCAGGCGGTCGCCACTCAGGCGGGGACCGACACGATGATGACCAGTCAGGTGCTGCGCAAGCTCGCCGACCGGGGCCTCATCACCCGGGAGGAGGATCCGGCGGACGCACGAGTCCGCCGGATCCGCGTCACCGATCCCGGCCTCAAGGTCCTCACGCCCGCGCTGGCGGATGTGGAACGCGCCGACGAGGAGTTCTTCGCCCGGCTGGGCGAACGGAGTACCGCTTTCGTGGACGGTCTGGGACTACTCGCCGAGTAACGCCTGTTTGTCGGGCTTCCCGCTCGCGGCGATCGGGACCGACGCGACGAACCGGAAAGACACCGGGACGCTCGCCGGGCCGAGCTCCGTTTCGACCAATGTGGACAGTGCCTCGACGGAGGGTTCCCTGCCCGCCACCGGGATCACGAAGGCGTGGATCTGCTCGTCCGCGCTGCCGACGACGTAGGCCTGGTCGACGTCGGGGTGGGTGGCGAGCACGCCTTCGACCGGGCCGAGGTACACCGGGTAACCGCCGACGATCACCACGTCACGCGCTCGTCCGGTCAGATAAAGGAATCCGTCATCGAGACGACCGATGTCCCTGGTCCGCAGCCAGCCGTCCACCAGCACCGCCGCGGTCTCGCCGGCGTTGTCCCAGTACTCCCGCATCAACGCCGGGTGCCGCACCCAGATCTCGCCGTCCCGGATGTCGATCTCCACGCCCTCCACCGGGCGCCCGACCGACCGGAGAACACCCGATGAGATGTCCGATGGTGTCAGCAGAGTGAGCGATCCGGCCTCGCTCTGGCCGTACCCTTGGAACACCACTGGGCCGAACCGTTCGACCGCTTCGGCGAGCCGGTGCGGGGCCAGTGGCGAGCCCGCGACGAGCATGCCCTTGAGGCTCGATGTGTCGACCGGGTTGTCCCGCAACGAGTCCAGCATCGCGTACAGCCGAGGCACGTTCATGATCGTGAACGTGATGCGGTACTTCTCAATCACCGCAGGGAATCGCGGCTCGTCGGCGATCACGATGACGCCACCCTGCAGCAGCGCCTGCTCCATGTAGTCGTACACAACCGCGCTGGCCAGGCTGCCGAACACCAGGTGCCGGTCCATCCGCCCGGCCAGTCCCGCCGCGTCCCGCCACTTCGAGCTGGGCGTCATGGACTCGTACGTGAAGACGCATCCCTTGGGCAGCCCCGTGCTGCCGCTCGTGTAGACCAGCCGTGCCACGTCCTGGGGCCGGGAGGTGACCAGCAGCGGCTCGCTTTCCGTGGCCAGCAACGACTTGATCTCATCGTCGGTGACCATCACGGTGACCCCGGCGGACCGGATGTGCTCCAGCTGCTTGGCGCTGAACCCGGGCCGGATGCCGACCACCATCGCGCCCAGGGCATACCCGGCCAGGTAGGCCGCGATCGCCTCGGGTGTCACGGAGGTGTCCATCGCGATCCCGGTGCCCCGCTTGACGCCTCTGGCCCGCAGGCCGCCCGCGATCCGCGCGACCATGTCGAGCAGCTCGGTGGTGGTGACCTGCCGGGACTCGTGTTCGACGACGACCCGCCCGGGTTCGTCGCGCAGCGCGGCGAAGACCGCGTCGGGGAACGTCATGCGCCAAGTGTCACACGCAGCAGTTTGTCGTTGTCCCCGTCCGAAGTCGTGATGTACAGGGCGCCGTCGGGGCCTTGGCGGGCCGCGCGCAGCCGGCCGAACTTGTCGTTGAACTCCGCCGGGATGGACACCGAGACGACGTTCGCGTTGTCGTCCAGCTTCATCATCAGGACCTTCGCGCCCTTCAACGCGGTCACAACGAGTGCGCCGTCAAGAGCACCCCATTGTGTTCCGGACAAGAACGTCGCCGCGCAGACCGCTTCGGTCGTCTCGCCGGACTCCCACTTCGCCTGCACCGCGTCCGGGAACCGCTTCAGGTCCGTCATCGGCACATCTTCGTCATATGAGGTGACTCTGCCGCCCTGCGACGGGTCCCAGCCGTAGTTCTTCCCCGGCTGGATGAGGTTGACCTCGTCGTTCTTGTCCGGGCCGTGCTCGGCGGTGATCACCTGGCCGCTGCCCGGCCGGATCGCCACGCCTTGGACGTTGCGGTGACCGTAGGTGTACACACGTTGCTCGTTCGGGTTCTTTGAGGACAGGAACGGGTTACCCGAGGCCGGGCTGCCGTCGCGCAGGTTCAGCCGCAGCACCTTGCCGCCCAGGCTCGTCCGGTCCTGCGAGATCGCGGGCTTGGCGGTATCTCCAGTGCCCACCAACAAGGCGCCATCAGCGGCGATCGCCGGGCGGCAGCCGGAGTGCCGGCCGCTCTGGTTCACCGGCAGGCCGGTCAACAAAGGACCGATCTTGGTGGCGGACCTGCCGTCGTCCGAGAGCTGCCAACGAACCAGCCGGATGTCGACGGCCTTGCCGTTCTCCTGGTGGTCCTGGCAGGTGATGAACTGCCGGGTGGTCTTGAAGTCCGGCTGGATGACCATGCCCAGCAGGCCACCCTCACCGGCCACGAGAACGTCCGAGAAATCCGCCTGCACCTGCGTGACCGTGGCGCCGGGCTTGGACGACGACAACAGCGCCAGCTTGCCGGGCCGCTGCGTGACCAGCACCTGCCCGTCCGGCAGGAACCCGATGTCCCAGCCGTGCTGGAGCCCGGATGCGACCTCCTCGACCTTCAGGCCAGGCGCTTTCGCTTGGCTGGCCGGGGTGGTGGCGGTACCCGAGGGGACCGGGACCTGCCCGGTCGAGGTGCTGGAGCACCCCGCGACCGCCGCGCCGATGAGGAGGAACATCCCGATCCGTCGCATGTGCCCAGAATGCGTCACATCACGTCCAATCACTGTGTGGCCGTGGCCGACAATGACCGGCATGCATCTGACCGTGGAGACGACCGGGCCGGTGGCGACGCTGAGGATCGACCGCCCGGCCAAGCGCAACGCGATGAGCTTCGAGATGTGGTCGGCCATCCCGGGCCTGCTCGCGTCGGTCCAGGACACCGCACGGGTGCTGGTGATCCGCGGCGGCGAGCACTTCTCCGCGGGCGCCGACATCAGCGAGTTCGAGACGCTCCGGTCAGGCGCCGACGGTGCCGCGCGCTACGGCGAGGCCGTACACGCCGCGGAACGCGCGATCGCGGACTTCCCCAAGCCGACCCTCGCGGTGATCAACGGGTTCTGCATCGGCGGCGGCTGCGAGATCGCGCTGGCCTGTGACCTGCGGATCGCCGCGACCAACGCCCGGTTCGGGATCACCCCGGCCAAGCTGGGCATCGTCTACAACTTCACGTCCACCAAGCAGCTGGTCGACGCGGTCGGGCCGGCCTGGGCGCGGCAGATCCTGTTCTCCGGCGAGATCATCGACTCGGCCACCGCGCTGCGGATCGGCCTGGTCAACGAGCTGCACGCGCCGGACGAGCTGGCCGGGCGGGCCAAGGAGCTGGCCGAGGTGATCGCGAGCCGGTCGCAGGTCAGCCAGGCAGGCGCGAAGCGGATCATCAGCATGATCACCGATGGGCGGCAGGAGGACGACAGCGTCCGCGCGCTCTACGACGACGCTGTCCACAGTGCCGACTATGCCGAGGGAGTGCGCGCATTCCTGGAAAAGCGCCCGCCGAGGTTCTGATGTCCACTCGAGACTTGTGACGTAGCCGGGACTCGAGCACCCGTAACGTCTCCAGATACTGGTAATTCCCTTGTGGCGGTGACTTTTTCGCGCCAGTGCGTTGCCCTTTTTACCAGTGCGGCCGGCGTAGCCGTTCGGGTAGCGTCGCCAGCGTTCGTTCGAAGTCGAACTTATCCACAGGTTCGGATTTGTCCACAGGGGAGTACCAGTCATGTCTCGTCATGCCGTCCGCCCAGGGTTCCCGGCCTTCGAGGTCAGCGCCGAGCTGCGCGGCCGACCGGCCCAGCACCGCAAGGGTGTCGAGAAGATGCGCGGCCGCCGCCCGGAGAAACAGCCGGCCGAGGAGCAACCTGCGGCCGCAGCCTGACGTCCAACGTGTCGGGGACCTAGGGAATTCCTTGGTGCCGTGGCCTTTTCCCGCCACCAACAGCCGCCGCGCGGCGCTGTCCGGTCCGGGAGCCACGGTGTAGCGTCCCCCGCAACTCGTTCGAAGTTGAAATTTCAAACACAGGGATACGCACAGGGGAGTCGGGGAAATGGCACGTCACTCAATCCGCCCAGGAGTCAAGCCGTTCCAGGTCAGTGCCGAGCTGCGGGGCCGCGGAGCCAAGCACCGCAAGGCCGAGGAGCAGCAGCCGCAGACCGAGCCGAAGCAGGAGCAGCCGGCCTCAGCGGCGGCGTGAACGCGGCTTGTGCTCCAGATGGGACAAGCCGTTCCACGCCAGGTTGACCAGGTGCGCCGCGACCTCGTCCTTACGAGGCCGGCGCACATCCAGCCACCACTGCCCGGTCAGGGCCACCATTCCGACGAGGGCCTGCGCGTACAGCGCCGCTAGTTTCGCGTCGTAGCCGCGGCTGCTGAAGTGCAGGCCCAGGATGTGCTCCACGTGACTGGCGATGTCACCCAACAGGCTGGAGAACGTCCCGGTCGAGCTGGCCACCGGCGAGTCGCGGACCAGGATGCGGAACCCGTCGGTCGACGAGTCCACGTAGTCCAGCAGCGCGAAGGCCGCTCGTTCCAGCAGCGCCCGGGGATCCATGCCCTCGGCCAGCGAGGCCGTGATCGAGGTCAGCAGCTCGTCCATCTCGCGGTCCACGACCACCGCGTAGATGCCCTCCTTGCCGCCGAAGTGCTCGTACACCACCGGTTTGCTGACCCCGGCGCGGTGCGCGATCTCCTCGATCGAGGCCCCGTCGAAGCCCTTCTCGGCGAAGAGAGCCCGCGCCACGTCCAAGAGCTGCTGACGGCGTTGGGTCCCGGTCATCCGGACCTTGGGCGCCGCCAGCTGTCTTGAAGCGTTCGCGCTCTGGTTGCTCCGTCTCACCCGGACAAGCTAGTCCTTGCCGGCCGCGAGCCGTTCCAGCCGCTGCGGCGTGGGCCAGCGCACGTCGTACACCCAGCCGAACTTCTCGAAGATCCAGATCAGCCGGGCCGAGGTGTCGATCTGGCCGCGCTGCACGCCGTGCCGGGCGCAGGTCGGGTCGGCGTGGTGCAGGTTGTGCCACGACTCACCGAACGACAGGATCGCCAGCGGCCAGAAGTTCGCCGCCTTGTCCCGGCTCTTGAACGGCCGCTCGCCGATCATGTGGCAGATCGAGTTGGTCGACCAGGTCACGTGGTGCAAGATCGCCACCCGCACGAAGCCGGCCCAGAAGAACGCGGTCAGCGCGCCCCACCAGGACATCGTGACCAGGCCGCCGATCAGCGCGGGCAGCAGGAAGGTCAGCACGGTCAGCGGCACGAAGAGCTTGTTGACCCGGACGATGTCCTTGTCCGCGATCAGGTCCGGGGCGAACCGCTGCTTGTTGGTCACGTCCCGCTCGAAGATCCAGCCCATGTGCGCGTGCCAGAAGCCGCGCGCGATGGCCAGCGGCGAGGTGCCGAACAGCCACGGTGAGTGCGGGTCGCCCTCGCGGTCGGAGAACGCGTGGTGCCTGCGGTGGTCGGCCACCCAGGTGATCGGCGGCGACTGGACGGCCATGCTGCCCATCACGGCGAGCATGATCCGCATCGGCCGCTTGGCCTTGAACGAGTTGTGCGTGAACAGCCGGTGATAGCCGACCGTGACGCCCAGCCCGGTGAAGTAGAAGAAGAAGATCCCGAGACCCACGTCCAGCCAGCTCAACCCCCAACCCCACAGCAGGGGAACGGCCGCGATGAGCGCCGCGAACGGCAGCACTATGAACGCGTAGACCGCGATCTGGGTCGCCAGGTTCCGCTTGCCTTCGAACAGCGGTTTGGGACCCGCAGCCTGTTCCTCGGACTTGTCGAGGGTAGTTGTCATGCGCACACCTCATGTCTGACTTAGGTCAGCCTTACCTACGATCACGTAACTTACGACAGGGTAGGTTGCCGGGGGCACCACGCGCCAGCCTCTGGATTGCCTAGCACGCATGTGGGATAGCCGTTATGTGACGCTGCTAACGCCCAAACGGGTAGTCCCGGAGAACAAATTCCGCCGGGGGTCTCTCGCTGCCCCGGCAGGGTCGTGCGACGATGTCCAACCGTGAGCCGTGCGGCTCGCGGTCCGCCGTGGTGTAAAGGCAGCACCTCAGATTTTGGTTCTGATGGTCCAG
Source organism: Actinocrispum sp. NPDC049592 (assembly GCF_040675465.1). Lineage (NCBI taxonomy): Bacteria > Bacillati > Actinomycetota > Actinomycetes > Pseudonocardiales > Pseudonocardiaceae > Actinocrispum > Actinocrispum sp. NPDC049592. The sequence goes on from NZ_JBFAPA010000001.1 coordinate 84,498, forward strand.
GTTCGATCCCTGGCGGCGGAGCGGGTCGAAAGCGTCAACGTTTACGGGCAGGGGGTGCACCGCTGCGCCAGGAGCCGGACGAGGAGCACCCGCCCGCGCTGGATGAGAAGTCCGACGCGTGGCTGGTGGGTCGTGCCAGCGAGTTGCTGGCCATCACCCAGAGCGCGGGTCACGACGAGCAGGTCCTCAACGTCGCCGAGGTGGACCACATGCTCGCCGAGGCCCAGCACCGGGGCGAGCCGCGGATGGTCGCCCAGTTGCTGAGGTCCGCCGTGGCCGTGCGCCTGGTCACCTCCGGCCAGGCCAGTACCGCGCAGCCGCTGCTCGACGAGATGCTCCTGCACACCGAGCGGCACGGCCTGCTGGTGCTGGAGGCCGACGCGCACGCGTTGCAGGGCCGGCTGCGGCTGATGGACGGTGCCGAGGACCTGGCGCTCAGCGAGGCCGCGATCGCGCTGGCGATGCTGGACGACGACCCCAACCCGGACGTGATGATCGGCCGGCGCAAGTGGGAGCTCCTGCTGGCCTCGACGCTGATGGACATCGGCCTCGTGCTCACCCAGCTCGGCGTGTACGAAGAGGCCGACGCGGTGATGAACCGGGCCAACAGCAGCATCAAGAACAGCGGCGGCCCGCACCAGATCTCGGTGCACATGATCAACCGCATCCGGATGCTGCTGGGCTGGGGCCTGCGGCTGGAGCGGATCGGCCAGGAGGAGTTGGCCACCACCAAGTTCGAGACCGCGGCCGCGATCGCCGGCGCGGTCGAGGGCCCGTTCGTGGAGTCGCTGTTCCCGCGCCGCTCGGACCTGAGCGCGGCCGAGCAGATGCACGTCGTCGCCGCGGCGCACGCGCTGGCCAGACCGTCGTCGGACCACGTCGAGCGGCTGTTCCAGCTGAGACCCAGCGCGCTCTACGCCCGTGAGCTGATCGTCACAGCGATCGCGTTGTCCCGTTGCCTCGAGTACACCGGCCTGGTCGAGGAGGCGGTGGAGGTGCTGGCGGAGGCCCGGGTCGCGCTGGAGGGCGACCCGACCGAGCCGACCCTGCGGCTGTGCCTGATCCGGGAGTTCGCCCGGCTGTCCGGCCCGGACGGCGGCGAACGGACGATGAGCGCGCTGGAGAGCTACGCCAACGAGCTGGAGATGCAGCTCTGGGAGATGCGCGAGTCCCGCATCGCCACCCTGAACACCCGCCGGGAGCATGCGCGGCTGACCCGCAAGCACGGCGTGATAGAGAAACAGGCCCTGCTCGACCCGTTGACCGGGTTGCCCAACCGGCGTGCGCTGGACGAGCGGCTGGAGGCGTTGTCCGCCTCGGCCGGGAGCCAGCCGCTGGCCATGGCGCTGGTGGACCTGGACGGGTTCAAGGAGGTCAACGACCAGTTCTCGCACGCCGAGGGCGACGACGTGCTGCGAGTCGTGGCGAGCACGGTGCGGGATGCCTTGCGCGGCGGGGACATGGTCGCCCGCTACGGCGGTGACGAGTTCGTCGTGTTGTTGCCGGGCGCGCCTTTGCACGCGGCGGAGGCGGCGCTCAAACGGGCTGTCAACGCTGTCAGCCGGTTGCCCGAGGACCTCGCCCGCGGTGTGACGTTGTCCTGCGGCGTGGTCGCGTTGCGCCCCAGGGAAACCGCGGCGCGTGCGCTGGCCCGTGCCGACGCGGCGATGTATGAGGCGAAACGCCGTGGTGGCAACGATGTCTCCGCTGTCGTGATGAGTACCGAGACCGCGCAGACCGCGCGGGTTGTCGACAACCCCGCGTGGGTCGGCCCCGAGGCAACGTAGGATCGTCACCTGGAGTTATCCGAACGGGTTCTCGAGGGAGATCGCTGATGCCCCAGGGCACGAACGCCCAGCTCAGCACCATTGTCCTGGCCGCGGGTGAGGGCACCCGGATGCGGTCGTCGACGCCGAAGGTGATGCACCCGATCGCCGGGCGCCCGCTGGTCGAGCACGCCGTCCGCGCGGCCGCCGGTCTGGGCCCCGACCATCTGGTGGTCGTCGTGGGACACAGCCGGGCGCAGGTCGTCGCCCACCTGGAGAGCCTGACCACCGCGCTGGACCGCAAGGTCGTGACCGCGGTGCAGGCCGAGCAGAAGGGCACCGGGCACGCGGTGTCCTGTGGTCTGGCGGAGCTGCCGGACCGCCTCACCGGCACGGTGATCGTCACGTACGGTGACGTTCCGTTGCTGGAAACCGAGACTTTGCGGGCGCTGCTGGCCGAGCACAACGAGTCCGGCAACGCCGTGACCGTGCTCACCTCGGTGGTGGCCGACCCGACCGGGTACGGCCGGATCATCCGGGACGCGTCCGGCTCGGTCACCGGGATCGTCGAGCACAAGGACGCCACCCCGCAGCAGCTGGAGATCGCCGAGATCAACTCGGGCATCTACGCGTTCGACGCCGAGGTGCTGGCCGACGGGCTGTCCCGGATCACCGCGCACAACGCGCAGGGCGAGCTGTACCTGACGGACGTGCTGGGCATCGCGCGCGCCGACGGCAAGCGCGCCGGGGCGCTCGTCTGCGTGGACACCTGGCAGGTGGAAGGGGTCAACGACCGGGTCCAGCTGGCCGGGTTAGGGGCCGAGTACAACCGCAGGCTGCTCGAGCACTGGATGCGGGCCGGGGTGACGATCACCGACCCGGCCAGCGTCTGGCTGGACGCCGAGGTCACGCTGGCCAGGGACGTCCTGCTGCAGCCCGGCGTCCAACTGCAAGGGTCGACCGCGGTCGGGGAGGGAGCCATCATCGGCCCCGACACGACGCTGGCGAACGTCACCGTGGGCGAGGGGGCGAAAGTCATTCGCACGCACGGTTCCGACTCGATCATCGGCCCCGGTGCCTCGGTGGGGCCGTTCGCCTATCTGCGGCCCGGCACCGAGCTCGGCGAGGGCGGCAAGATCGGCACGTTCGTCGAGACGAAGAACTCGCAGATCGGCGCGGGCAGCAAGGTCCCGCACCTGTCCTATGTCGGCGACGCGACCATCGGTGAGCACAGCAACATCGGCGCCGCCAGCGTCTTCGTGAACTACGACGGTGTGAACAAGCACCGCACCACGGTCGGCTCGCATGTCCGGACGGGCTCGGACAACATGTTCGTGGCCCCGGTCACGGTCGGCGACGGCGCCTACAGCGGCGCCGGCACGGTGATCCGGCGGGACGTCCCGCCGGGCGCGCTCGCCGTCTCCGGCGGGCCACAGCGAAATCTCGAAGGCTGGGTGGTGCGGCGACGTCCGGGCACCCCGGCGGCCGAGGCAGCCGAGCGGGCGCTCGCAGCACAGGATCCCGATCGCGAGGAGCAGTGATGAATGCCAAGTCCGGGACACCGAAAAAGCACCTGATGCTTTTCTCCGGCCGTGCTCACCCGGAGCTGGCCGAGCAGGTGGCGAGCGAACTGAAGGTGCAGATCACCCCGCAGGCGGCCTACGACTTCGCCAACGGTGAGATCTTCGTCCGGTTCAACGAGTCGGTGCGCGGCACGGACGCCTTCGTGATCCAGAGCCACACCACGCCCATCAACCAGTGGGTGATGGAGCAGCTGCTGATGGTGGACGCGCTCAAGCGGGCGTCGGCCAAGCGGATCACCGTGATCATGCCGTTCTACCCCTATGCGCGGCAGGACAAGAAGCACAAGGGCCGCGAGCCGATCTCGGCCCGGCTGATCGCGGACATGTTCAAGACCGCGGGCGCCGACCGGATCATGACCGTGGACCTGCACACCGCGCAGATCCAGGGGTTCTTCGACGGCCCGGTGGACCACCTGTTCGCGCAGACCCTGCTGGCCGACCACATCGCGCGGACCTACGGCGACCAGTCCGACATCACCGTGGTCTCCCCGGACTCCGGCCGCGTGCGGCTGGCCGAGAAGTGGGCCAAGCAGCTGGGTGACCGGCCGATCGCGTTCATCCACAAGACCCGCGACCCGCTCAAGCCGAACGAGGCGGTGGCCAACCGGGTGGTCGGTGAGGTCGCCGGCCGGCTGTGCGTGCTGGTCGACGACATGATCGACACCGGTGGCACGATCGTGAAGGCCTGCGACGCGCTGCTGGACGCGGGCGCATCGGACGTGGTGATCGCGGCGACCCACGGCATCCTGTCCGACCCGGCCACCGAGCGGCTGGCCAACTGCAAGGCGCGCGAGGTGGTGTTCACCAACACGCTGCCGATTCCGCAGGAGAAGCGGTTCGAGAACATGACCGTGCTGTCGATCGCGCCGCTGCTGGCGCGGGCGATCCAGGAGGTCTTCGACGACGGCTCGGTGACGAGCCTGTTCGACGGCAACGCCTGAGCTTTTCCCTTGTGGCCCCGGTCTTCGCCGGGGCCACAAGCGTGTCCAGGGACCCCCGGTGATGCGGGCGCGAAGCTGACGTAAACTATCGGGGTTGTCTCGGCGAGGCCCGGCTCACTCGAGCCAGGCGTGATCGACGCGGCCGGCTGGTCAGTCGCGTCCCGTCACGCCTGCCGCCGCCGCGATGACGACCCAACTTACCTACCCGGCAGGCATCACCCCGCCTTTGTCCTGAGGAGAGCATCACCGTGTCCGAGGTCCGTCTTGCCGCCGAGTCGCGTACCGAATTCGGCAAGGGCGCCGCGCGCCGTACCCGCCGCGCCGGCAAGATCCCCGCGGTGCTCTACGGCCACGGTTCCGACCCGAAGCACCTGGCCCTGCCGGCGCTCGAGTTCGCCCGTGTCGTCCGTGAGCACGGCCAGAACGCCGTCCTGACCCTCGACGTGGACTCCAAGTCCGAGCTCGCGCTGACCAAGACGGTCACCACGCACCCCATCAAGAATTACATCGAGCACGTCGACCTGCTGCTGGTGCAGCGCGGCGAGAAGGTCAGCGTCGAGGTCCCGGTCGTGCTGACCGGCGACCCGGCCGCGTCCACCCTGGTCACCCAGGACCTCACCACGCTGGCCATCGAGGTCGAGGCCCTGCACATCCCCGAGCAGGTCGAGGTGTCCATCGAGGGCGCCGCGGCCGGTACCCAGATCCTCGCCGCCCAGGTGCCCCTGCCGCGCGGCGCGACCCTGGTGACCGACGCCGAGGCCCTGGTCGTCGCGGTGAACGCGGCGCCGACCGCCGAGCAGCTCGAGGGCGAGAGCGCCGAGGCGCCGGCCGAGGACGCCGAAGCGTCCGACGAGGCCTGAGCACCAGCATGACCGAGGGGCCGGGGACCGAGCAGCTGACCGTCGTGGTCGGGCTCGGCAACCCCGGCCCTCGCTATGCCGGCAACCGGCACAACATCGGTTCGCTCGCGGTGGACGAGCTGGCCTCCCGTGTGGGCGGGGGGAAGTTCAAGGCCCACAAGGCGGGCGCGGACGTGCTGGAGGGGCGGCTGGCCGGGCACCGGGTGGTGCTGGCCAAGCCGCGGTCGTTCATGAACGTCTCCGGCGGGCCGGTGGCCGGGATCGCGAAGTTCTTCAAGGTGCCGGCCTCGGCCATAGCGGTGATCTACGACGAGCTCGACCTGCCGTTCGGCACGGTGCGGCTCAAGCTGGGCGGCGGCGAGAACGGCCACAACGGCCTGCGGTCGATCACCAAGTCGTTGGGCACCAAGGACTACCACCGGGTGCGCGTGGGCATCGGCCGTCCCCCCGGCCGGATGGACCCCGCCGACTTCGTGTTGCGGGACTTCAGCAAGATCGAGGCCAAGGAGCTCCCCTTCATCCTCGACCGCGCCGCGGACGCCACCGAAGCCCTGATCACCCACGGCCTCGAAGCCGCCCAGAACACCTTCCACGCGCTCAACTGACCTCGTGAGTGGTTGTCGACAACCACTCACGAGGAGTGAGCTGGGCTAGGGCTTCACCTTCATCCCCAGGGACTGGGCCAGTGCCGGAGCCAGATCGACCGCCTGCGTCAGGCTGATCGTCGCGCCGGCCATCGACGTGTAACCGTCACCGATGCCAAGGGACGCAGCGGTTGTCAGGTCGACGTTCTTGAGTTTGGCGTTGCTGAAGTGGATGTCTTCGAGGGTGGAGCCGGGGAAGGTCACCTTCGTCAGTTCGGCGGCGCCGAAGTCGACGTCGCGCAACACGGAGTTGGCGAAGGTGATGTTGGTCATCCGGGTGCTGCGGAAGTTCACGGAGATGAGCTTGCAGCCGATGAAGGTCACGCGGTTCATGGTGCTGTCGAACTGTTCCACGCCGGCGAGGGCGGTGTTGACGATCTCCGCGTCCAGCCAGGTGGTCTCGACCATGTCGGTGTCCACGATGTGCGCGCCGTGGATCCAGACGTCGTTGAAGTGGGTGCGGCGCAGCCTGCCCGAGGAGAACCGCACGCCCGACAACACCGACTCGATGAACCGGGCGTTGCCGGCCACGAAGCCGGTGAACTCGTTGCCGTCGAAGCGAACCGTGGTGTAGTCGCCCTCTTCTTCCAGGTCCCCGGCGAAGTCCTCCAGGAACTTGGCGTACGGCAGATCCGCGAGTTCGCGGGCCTTCACGCGGTCTCGCTCTTGCGGATGCTCTCGGCGAGCTGCTCCCCCGCCGCGGCCCGGCGCAGCTTGCCGGACGGCGTCTTGGGCACAGTTCCCGGCGGGAGAACAACAACCGCGACCGGACGCGCTTCAACGGCCTCGAACACCCGGCTCGCGACCTCGCGCTTGATCCGCGCCTCCGCCGAGGCATCACCGGCCGACTTGGACTCCAGCACCACGGCGAACCGCTCCCGCCGAGTGCCCGCATCCAGCCGCACGGCAACAGCATTCCCCGCCCGCACACCCTCGACGGCGCCCGCGGCGCGTTCGATGTCGGTCGGGTAGATGTTGCGACCGGCCAGGATGATCACGTCCTTGTTCCGTCCACACACGACGATCTGGCCGTCGATGGTGTAGCCGATGTCGCCGGTCATCATCCAGCCGTCGGCGTCCTGCACGGACACCGGACCGTCCACAGTGAAATACCCGGGCGTGATGGCCGGGCCGCGCAACCGGATCTCGCCGACCTCACGGTCGCCGAGCACATGACCCGAACTGTCCACAACGGACGCTTCGACATCCGGCAAAGGATTGCCCAGCACGGCGAACGACCGAACGCCCTCGGCGGGAGCCACCGGAACCGCCCGCCGCTCGACCTCCAGCGCGTGCGCGTCGATGTAGTCCAACGTCAACCCGGTGAACAGCGGCGCGAAAGACACCGCCAGCGTGCACTCGGCCATGCCGTACGCGGGGAAGACACACTCCGGCGGCATCTTGAACCGAGCCCCGGCATCGGTGAAGCCCTTGACAGCAACGGCATCGATCGGCTCGGCACCGTTCAGCGCCAGCCGCAACGTCGACAGGTCGTAGGCCCCGTCATCGGCGTTGCCCATCCGCCGGCCCACCATCGCGTAGGCGAAGTTCGGCGCGGCGGTGATGGTGGCGCGGTACCGGCTGATCAGGTCCATCCACAGCAACGGCGCGCGCAGGAAGTCCGGCGGCGTGACCTTGACCAGCTCGATCCCCAGCGTCATCGGCACGGTCAGGAACCCGACCATCCCCATGTCGTGGAACAGCGGCAGCCACGACACCATCGTGTCGTTGACTGTGTCCAGCTCCGCCCGGGCGGCCATCGCCATGATGTTGGAGTACAGGTTCCTGTGGGTGATCCGCACCGCCTTGGGGTCGGCCGTCGACCCGCTTGTCAACTGCAGCAACGCATGTACGTCCTCGCCCACCACAACCGGCTCGGCCAGGGGAGCGCTGTCGAGCTCGGAGAGCAGCCGGTACGGGATGTTGTGGTCGGCCAGCACCGGGGCTAGCGCGTCGAACGGCGCACCCAGCAGCACCAGCTTCGAGTCGATCATGTTCAGCACGCGCAGGGTGTCCTCGGCCCACACCGCGAGGTCGGTGCGCGGGGTCGGCTGGTGCAGCATGGTGACGCTGCCGCCGCACAACCACACCGCCTGGATGGCCGGGGCGATCAACGCCGGGTCGGCAGCCAGCACGGCCACCGAGCTCTCCGCCGCCAGCCCGCCCTCGACCAGCGCGCCCGCGACGCGCGTGGCCTGTTGGTGCACCTCCGCCCAGGTGCGCCGGACGGGTTGCGCCGGCTCCCCGAGAATGATGCCCTTGTCGCTGGTCCGCGCGGTGTCCAGCAAGACGTCCACAAACCGACTCATAGCGCCGACTCTAAATGGTCTCCACCAACGGTCAGTAACAAAACCCGCTATTGCGCGCTGTCCGCGACCTCCAACCAGCGTTCCTCGACCTCGTCCTTCTCCTTGACCAGCGCACGCAGCTGAGCGTCCAGTTCCAGCAGCCGGTCCGGGTTGGTCGCGGCCTCGGCCAACGCGGTGTGCAGCTCGGCCTCACGCTTGGTCAGCTTGTCCAGCGCGCGCTCCAGCCGCGCCAGCTCCTTGCTGGCCGCGCGCTGGTCGACCGCGGCCGACTTGGGCTTCGCCGCCTTCGCCGGCGCGGGCGCGACCGTCGCGGCCCGGCGTGACAAGTACTCGTCGATCCCGCCGGGCAGGTGCTTCGCGCGGCCGTCGCCGAACAGCGCGTACACCTCGTCGCAGACGCGTTCGACCAGGTAGCGGTCGTGCGAGACGACCACGAGGGTGCCCGGCCACGAGTCCAGCAGGTCCTCCAGCTGCTGCAGCGTGTCGATGTCCAGGTCGTTCGTCGGCTCGTCGAGCAGCAGCACGTTCGGCTCGGCCATCAGGATCCGGGACAGCTGCAGCCGCCGCCGTTCCCCGCCCGACAGGTCGGAGACCGGCGTCCACTGCCGGTTGGGCGGGAACCCGAACTTCTCGGCCAGCTGGGACGCGGACAGCTCGAGCTTGCCCAGGGTGACCCGCCGGGCGATCTCCTCGACCGCCTCCAGCACCCGCAGGTCGCCCGGCAGGTCCGCCAGCTCCTGGCTGAGGTACCCGAGGCGCACGGTCTGGCCCTGGATCCGCTTGCCGGTCTGCGGCTCGGACTCGCCCGCGAGCAGGCGCAGCAGCGTCGTCTTGCCCGACCCGTTCACGCCGACCAGGCCGACCCGGTCACCGGGGCCGATCCGCCACGTCACGTGGTCCAGCAGGTCGCGGTCGCCGACCGAGAGGCTGGCGTCCTCCAGCTCGATCACGGTCTTGCCCAGCCGCCGCTTGGCGAACGCGGTCAGCTCGACCCGGTCACGCGGCTGCGGCACGTCCGCGATGAGCGCCTCGGCGGCCTCGATCCGGTAGCGGGGCTTGGACGTGCGCGCCGGGGCGCCACGGCGCAGCCAGGCCAGCTCCTTGCGGGCCAGGTTGCGGCGCTTCTCCTCCAGCGTGTCGGCCAGCCGGGACCGCTCGGCACGCGCGTACACCCAGTCCGCGTAGCCGCCCTCGTACTGCTCGACCCGCCCGTTCTGCACCTCCCAGGTGCGCGAGCAGACCGTGTCCAGGAACCAGCGGTCGTGGGTGACCACGACCAGGGCGGACTTGCGGGCCAGCAGGTGGTCGGCCAGCCAGCGGACACCCTCGATGTCCAGGTGGTTGGTGGGTTCGTCCAGCACGATCAGGTCCAGCTCCTGGACCAGCGCGGCGGCCAGGGCGACCCGGCGGCGCTCCCCGCCGGACATCCGGTCCAGCGGCGCGTCCAGGCCCAGCGCGGTGATGCCGATGCCGTCGAGGATCGCGCGCACCCGCGCGTCCGCCGCCCACTCGTGGTCGGCGTTGAACCCCAGCGGGTCCAGCACGGCGTTGCGGACCGTGCCGCCCGCGGGCAACGTCGTCCGCTGCGTGACCACCGCGACCCTCAGGTCCCGCGTCCGGCTCACCCGGCCGCTGTCCGCCGGTTCGATCCCGGCCAGGACCTCCAGCAACGTGGTCTTGCCGCCACCGTTGAGACCGACGACGCCGATCCGGTCGCCCTCACCCACGCCCAGCGACACGGCGTCCAGCAACGGCCGGACCCCGTAGGACTTGCTCACCGACTCCAGATTGACCAGATTGGCCATCAACCCGCACTTTCCCGTATCGAACCCTCAACCGGAAAGGCTACCCACCGAGCCGCCCTTTCCGGCGCCCCGGCCAGCGGGCGCACTGACTACCGTCGCCACATGACCCAGCCAATGCCCCGAAACGCCCTGGGCCGAGCCGGTTTCGCCTGCGCGCTGGCCGGCGCCGTCGGCGGCCTGATCCCCGTCGTGGGGCTGTACAGCTGGCTGGTGGCGCTCACCGGCGTCGGCCTATGCAGTGCCGGAATAGGCAGGTTCCGGCGCGGGTGGTCCACCAACTACGGCCTGTGCGTGGGCGGGATCGTGCTGGCCGTGGTGGGCATGTTGATGAGCCTCGGGAACGGCTGGATCAGCATCCAGCGTTAGGCGTGCACCTCGGGCGGCGTGGGGCGAGGGGCCTCGTCGCCGCCGATCACCCGCGCGCCGGGCACGGGTCCATGCGCGACACGAACCGTCCGGCACACACCGGCGCCGGCCAGCTCGGCGGCCACCCGCAACGCCGATTCCCCGTCCGTGCAAAGGAAAGCGCAAGTCGGCCCGGACCCGGACACCGTGCCCGCGAGCGCACCCGCGTTGACGCCCGCTCGCAGGGTTCGCCTGAGCCCAGGGCGAAGCGAGATCGCGGCGGACTGCAAATCGTTGCCCAGCAACAAAGCCAGCTGCCGGGGGTCGCCCATCGCGAGCGCCTCGATCACCGGCTCGACGTCACCGACGCGCGGTGGGTCGCCCTCCTCGCGCAGCCGGTCCAGCTCCTCGAACACCTTGGGGGTGGCCAGTCCGCGCCGGTCGAACGCGATCACCCAGTGGAAGGTGTGCCGGGACAGCACCGGGATCAGCCGTTCGCCGCGGCCGGTGCCCAACGCCGTTCCGCCCTGCAGAACGAACGGCACGTCGCTGCCCAGCTTCGCGGCCACCGTGGACAGTTCGTCGCGCCCGATCTCCAGCCGCCACAACGAGGCCAGCCCGACCAGCACCGCCGCCGCGTCCGCGCTGCCGCCGGCCATGCCCCCGGCGACCGGGATGCCCTTGCGGATCACCACCCGGATCTTGGGTTCGGTGTGGTCCCGGCCGACGTGCTGCGCCAGCGCCTGCACCGCCTGCCAGGCCAGGTTGCTCGGCCCGGTCGGTACCTCGCCCGCGCCCTCGCCGATCACCTCGACGCCGGGTTCCTCGGCCACGGCGACGGTGACCTCGTCGGTCAGCGACAGGGCCTGGAACACGGTGTTCAGCTCGTGGAAGCCGTCCGGTCGCGCCTCGCCCACGGCGAGGTGCAGGTTGACCTTCGACGGCACACGAACCGTGACCGGGGGCGGAACGACAGCGAGCACACCTAGCAGCCTACGTGTGCCCACTGTCGTTCTTGCCACCTGCTACGCGGCCACGCTTCGCGGAGCGGCCGGCTGCTGGTGCACGATGGCGCCCCGCTCGCCCAGCCACCCCAGCGTGGTGTCGGCGCGCTCCCCACGCAGGCCGATCCGGAACCGGGCCACCGGGGTCTCGCCGAGCCTGCTCAGCCCGCCCCCGATGATCGAGACCTGCACGCCGAAGCGGGAGGCCGCCTCCGGCAGCAGCGCGCCGACCGCCGCGAACCCGACCAGCACGACGTCGGCGACGCGGTCCTGGTGGACGCTGGCGGCGCCTTCGACGGACGGCAGCAACGCCTCGATGGCCTGGCTGCGGGGGTCACGCAGGAGCGACAGCAGGTTGCCGTGCTCGATCAGCTTGCCCGCCTCGAGCAGGGCCACGTCGTCGCAGATCCGCCGGACGGCCGCGGTGTCCTGGGTGGCCAGCAACAGGGTCACGCCGAGCTCGGCGCGGGCCCGGTCGAGCACCGCGAGCACGCCCGCGGCGCCGTCGGTGTCCAGTTCGGCGGTGGGGTCGTCGGCGAGCAACACGGCCGGCTCGCCGACGAGCGCCCTGGCCACCGCCACCCGGCGGCGCTGCCCCTCGGTGAGGTCGTCGGGGTAGGTCGCGGCCTTGTCGGTCAGGCCGATCAGGTCCAGCAGGCGGCCGACCCGTGCGCGCCGCAGCGGACCGTCCACACCGGACTGTTCGAGCGGCAGGGCGATGTTGCCCGCGGCCGTGCGCTGCTTGAAGAGCTGGGTTTCCTTTGTCACGAAACCGATCTGCCGCCGGGTGGCGCGCAGCCTGCGGGTGTCGAGGGTGGCGGTGTTCAAGCCGTCCAACCGGACCACACCGGTGTCCGGGCGCTCCTGCAACGAAACCAAGCGGGCCAAAGTGGACTTGCCCGATCCGGCCGGCCCCACCACGCCGAGCGCTCCGCCCGCGGTCAGGTCGAGGGACACGTCGTCAAGCGCGACAACGGTCCCGTTGCGGTTCCAGAAGGACTTACTCAGGTTCTCTACGGTGATCACGGTTACTCCAGCGCAGCACAACGGCGACCGCGGTCGGCGGCCGTCCGGCGTCCGTCAGGGGACCGTCCTGGTAGGACGGAGGCGTTTTCGGGTCTGTCGAAGGGAATCAGGCGTCGTGGCTACGACACGCGGTAACGGACCGCCTGCCCTGATCGATGACCCGGCGCTGGGTGAGCAGTTTCGCGAACACGGATTCCTCCATCGCTCCTGGCGGTAGCACCTGCCTCGGCGAGGTGGTTGCTGCGGCGTCGCGGAGCCAGGTCTCTCGGCCGCTCGGGATGGATGCAACTGCATTCAAACCGAACAGGACGCGCGTACGCAAGGCCTAGACCATGGAATCGGGTGGTACATCACACCAACAGACGAACGTAAGGGCCTGCGGGTTCACAGATGGTGGTCGGCCGCTTCCAGAATGCGAGAAAAGTCGCGCACAGTGAGCTGCTCGCCCCGCAGCCCTGGATCGATCCCGGCGGCCCGCACGACCTCCGCCGCCCGGTCCGGGGAACCGGCCCAACTGGCCAGCGCGCCCCGCAGGGTCTTGCGGCGTTGCGAGAATGCGGCGTCCACCAGGGTGAACAACCGCTCACGGTCGACATCGGCCGGTGGTTCGTGGCGAACCAACCGCACGAGCGCCGAGTCGACGTTCGGCACCGGCCAGAACACCGACCTGGACACCGTCACAGAACGTCGAGCGTCGGCATACCAGGCCACCTTGACGCTGGGCACCCCATAGGCCTTGCTGCCGGGCCCGGCGGCCATCCGGTCGGCGACCTCGGCCTGGACCATCACCAGGACGGTCCGCAGGCTGGGCAGCTCGGCCAGCAGGTGCAGGACAACGGGCACAGCCACGTTGTATGGAAGGTTCGCCACCATCGCCGTCGGCTCACCCACGTCGGCTTTGGTGATCCTGAGCGCGTCCGCCTCGACGACCCGGAGCCGGCCGGCCAGCTCGGGGGCATGGTCGGCGGCGGTCTCGGGCAGCCGCTTGGCCAGCACCGGATCGATCTCCACGGCGACGACCTCACGGCACGCGGGCAGCAACGCGAGCGTCAACGACCCCAGCCCGGGGCCGACCTCCAGAACGACGTCTTCTGGGGACAGCTCGGCCGTGGCCACGATCCGCCGCACGGTGTTGGGGTCGTGCACGAAGTTCTGCCCGAGCTTCTTGGTCGGGCGGACGTCCAGCTCACTGGCCAGCCGCCGGACCTCAGCAGGCCCCAGCAACGCACTCACCCCGCAAGGCTGCCACACATCAGAACCAACCCCGCGGGTCACCCCTCGTGAGTGTTTTCGGTCGTTCTCTGACGACTGAACCCACTCACGAGCGTCTTGCTGCTGGTTTACGGCAGGCCGAGCTTCTTGCGGCAGGCGGGCCACGGGGCGTAGCCGCGGGCGTCACGGACCTTGGTGGCGATGGCGATCTGCTGCTCGCGGCTCGCCTGGTTCGGCAGCGGCGCGTAGGCCCCGCCGCCGTTGGACAGCCACGTGCCCTTGTCGAACTGCAGGCCGCCGTAGAAGCCGTTGCCGGTGTTGATCGACCAGTTGCCGCCGGACTCGCACTTGGCCAGGCGGTCCCAGACCTCACCGTCGGAGATCACCGGCTGCGGCGGCTGCTTGGTGCCGACCTTCACGGTCTTGGGCTTGGGCTGCTTGGTGACCTGCTCGCCCAGCTTCTCGCGGTTGGTCTCCTTGCCGTCCTTGAGCTGGATGCGGTAGGTGACGATCTTCTCGCCGGCCGCGCCCGGGTCCACGACCTGGGTCTGCCCCTTCATCATGGTGTCGTCGTTGATGTTCTGGACCGGCGGGTCGACCGTCTCGGTCTTGTTGATCACGGTCACGCCGTTGCGGGTGATCCGCACCTCGGCGCCGTTGGTGATCTTGACGTCCGCGCCCGGGGTGACCGAGTCCTGCGGGCCGATCGACGTCTGCAGCTCCTTGAGCAGCTCGTCGATGGTGACCGCGGTGGTCTGCACCTGCTTTCCGGTGTTGCCGCCGTCGTAGACCATGATGGTCTTGAGCGTCTGGATCTGGACGTTCATCCCCTCGGCGGGCATGGCCATGCCGAGGTCCATGGAGAACTTCGAGCCGTCCATCGGGGCGCCGGCCTGGCGCAGCGCGTCACCGACGTTGCGGGCGCGGACCCAGGACTCCTTCTGCTCACCGTCGACGGTGTACTTCAGCAGCTTGCCGCGCTGGACGACGATCTTGCCGTGGTCGCCGATGCTCGCGTTGGGCGAGGGGCTCAGCGAGTCGTGCTCACCGGTCTGGATGCCCTCGTTGGCCAGCACCTCGCCGACCGTGCCGGAGTAGGTGTGGACGTTGGTCTCGACACCGTCCACGTCGATCGTGACGGACTTGTTCATGGCGATCGCGGCGGCACCGCCACCGGTCAGCGACACGAGCACTGCGGCGATGCTGGCGCGCAGGAAGGTCCGCTTCCAGGTGCGGACCGCGGTGATCAGGCCGGACGGCGCCTGCTGGTTCTCGACCTCGTCCGCGAGCGTGTCGGGGACGTCGAGAATCGGCGGCAGCAGCGTGGTCTCGGCGTTGATCAGCCGGATCAGTTCGTCGACGTTGACGTCGACGGAGGCCATCAGCTCGTCGGCCTGGGGCCCGAGAGCGGCGTAGATGTCCTGCGGGACAACCGCCAGCTCGTCGGAGAACTCGGGGTACTCAGTGCGCCACTGGCCATCGTTGCGGTCCATCGTGCTGGTCGCTGCGGACGGCTGCTTGACCGGCGTGAACCAGTCGGTATCGATGTCGAACGCGCTGGTAGTTCTTATGTCACTGTCAGTCACGGGGTCGTTCCTCCTGAAGGGCGCAAGCCACACGGGGCGCGCAGTCGCTGATCCGGGTCGAGCAGCTACGTGCCTGGCCTTGCTCCTTCACCTACGTCCGGCGCGACGGGTCGCGCTGTGCGTTTCAGTCCGACGCCCTCAGCCACCACCACGCTTCCCGGATTGCTCCGGCCCCGACGCGCGTTGGCTTCGACTGCGGGCTGTACCCGTTCCTGACTACCTTTGGGTACGGTCACGGGACCGTAACGGGTCCAGTCAGGTTGCGCAAACACCCCCGTACATCTTGTGACTTGCGCCACAGCCCGAAGGATGCAGTCGCTCACCCAATCGGCGTACTCATTCACCCGTTGAATCGTGGGATGTCATTGTGGGTAGCCGAAAAGTGCGTTCCGCGGTCTCCCGGACGGCCCAAGCCACCTCCGAAAGGTCCTCGCCACGGAGTTCGGCCAGGTCGCGCACGGTGTACGCGGCGCAGTACGGCTCGTTCGGCCGGCCCCGGAAGGGGTGTGGCGTGAGGAACGGCGCGTCGGTCTCCACCAGCAGCTGATCCAGCGGCACGATCCGCGCAGCCGCACGTAGATCGCGTGCGTTCCGGAAGGTGACCGCGCCGGCGAAGGACAGCACGAACCCGGCGTCGACACACTTCCGGGCGAACTCCGCATCGCCGGAGAAGCAATGGAAAACCACCCTTTCGGGCGGACCTTCGGCATGCAACACGCGCATGATGTCGTCGTGCGCGTCCCGGTCGTGGATCATCAGCGGCTTGCCGGCGCGTTTGGCCAGGTCAATGTGCCAGCGGAAGGCTTCCTCCTGCGCCTGCGGCGGTGAGTAGTCCCAGTAGAAGTCGAGACCGGTCTCGCCGACCGCCACGACCCGGTCCCGGCCCGCCAGCTCCTCCAGCACGGCCTTGTCCTCGTCGCCGAACGTCGACGTCCGGGTCGGATGCACCGCGACAGCCGCGAAAACCCGCGGATCCCAGGTGGCCGCCTCGGCCGCCCAGATCGCGGAGTTGAGGTCGTCGGCGACGGTGATGACGCGTTCGACGCCCACGCTTGCCGCTCGGTCGACCATTGTGGACACGTCCGCGGCGTCCTTCGCGCCGCACGCGTCCAGGTGCGTGTGCGCGTCGACGATCGGCGCGGGCAGGGGCTCGGGCAGCGGCGGCCGCTCACCTTTACGAGGCGTCATAGCCTAATAGTGTGTCGGCGACCCGTTTGCTAGTTCTCGGTGTGGTCCGGATGCGTGGCGAAGCCCACGGCTACCAGGTCCGGCAGGACCTGCTGATGTGGGCCGCGGACCGGTGGGCCAACGTCAAGCAGGGCTCGATCTACCACGCCCTGAAGAAGCTGACCGCCGAGGAACTCCTTGAAGAGGTGCACACCGAGGAGAGCGGCCTGGGCCCGGACCGGGTGGTCTACCGGATCACGCCGCAGGGCGAGGGCGACTTCTTCTACCTGATGAGCAAGGGCCTTGGTGAGGGAGACAGCGGACCCGCCATGTTCAACGCCGCCCTGCCGTTCATCACCGCGCTGGAACGCAAGACGGTGCTGTTCCTGCTGAAGTCGCGGATCCGCCAGGCCGAGGGCCAGATGGCCACCACCCAGCACCTGATGGACACCACGATCGCCGAGAAGCCTGGTGACATCGGCAAACCCGCGCACATCCGGGAGATGTTCCGGTACTGGAACGCCAGCGTCGAAGGCGTCGTCGAGTGGTTGCGTGACTTGGTCAAACGGCTGGAGGACGGCGAGTACGAGTTCGCCGACGAGAACCCGGCCGCCTTCGGCGCACCCCCGGTCCGCTAGCTAGTCAAGTTTGACTACTACTGCGATCCATGCCATTCTCCCACTAGTCAAACTTGACTAGCCAGCGGGTTCGAATGACGACTGGGAGGAACCCAAGTGATCAAGGCACGCGGTCTCGCGCGCCAGTTCAAGGTCCGCGGTCACACCATCGACGCGGTCCAGGGAGCCGACATCGACGTCTCACGCGGTGAGCTCGTCGGTTTCCTCGGCCCCAACGGCGCCGGCAAGAGCACCACCCTGCGCATGCTCACCACGTTGCTGCGCCCCACCGCCGGCGAGGCGGTCGTCGCCGGTTGCGACCTGCTGACCGACCCAGCCGGTGTACGCAAACGGATCGGCTACGTCGCCCAAGGCCATGGGGCAGGCGACGACCAACGGCTGATCGACGAACTCGTCCTGCAAGGTCAGCTGTATGGCTTGGCAGGCAACGAATCCCGCCGACGCGCGGCCACGCTGATCGAGAAGTTCGACCTCCCCGCGGATCGCCTCGTGGGCAAGCTGTCCGGCGGCCAGAAACGCCGCCTGGACATAGCGATGGGCGTCCTGCACGACCCCGAACTGCTCTTCCTCGACGAGCCGTCCACCGGCCTTGACCCACAAAGCCGAAGCAACCTGTGGGAGCACATCCGGGCGCTGCGCGCGGCGGGCACCACTGTTTTCCTTACTACGCACTACCTTGACGAAGCCGACGCGCTCTGCGACCGGATCCTCGTCGTCGACCACGGCCGGATCGTCGCCGAAGGAAGCCCGGACGCCTTGAAAGGTCAAGTGGCGGGCGACCTGATCACCCTGTCGACCGACGCACCGTCACAGGCGGCAACGGTGGCCAAGAACCTCACTGGGGCACAGGAGTTCCACGTCGACGGCGACACCGTGCGGTTCCGCATCTCCCACGGCGACACGGTGCTGCCGGGTCTGCTGCGCGACCTCGACCAGGCCGGAGCGCACCTGCTGGCCGTCCAGGTGCAGCGGCCGACCCTCGACGACGTCTTCCTGACACTCACCGGCCGGTCCCTGCGAGAGGCGGAATCGGCGCTGCCCCAAGGAGGTTTCCCCTATGCGTGACACCTGGCTGGTGTTCGTCCGCTCGATGCGGCCGTTGCTGCGCAACCCGGCGGTGATCATCTTCAGCCTGATGACCCAGCCGGTGCTGTTCCTGGTGTTGTTCGGCCCGTTGCTGGGCGGGGCGGGTTCCTGGCAGTGGTTCGTGCCGGGACTGATCGTCCAGATGGGACTCTTCGGCACGGCCTACGCGGGCTTCTCCCTGATCCCCGAAATCCGCTCGGGTGCGCTGGAACGCATGCGCGTGACCCCGGTCAGCCGAGTCTCGTTACTCCTCGGTCGGGTGATGCGCGATGTCGTAGTGCTACTGGTGCAGTGCGTCCTGCTGCTGGCGTTGTCGACCGCCTTCGGGTTCCGCGCGACCATCCCCGACGTGTTGCTGGCCCTGGTTTACGCGGTGTTCCTCGGAGTGTCGATCGGCTCGGTGTCGTACACCCTCGCGCTGAAACTCAAGCACGAGTACGCCTTCGCCCCGGTGCTGTCGTCGACCGTGATGCCGCTGATGCTGCTGTCCGGAGTCCTCCTGCCGATGGACCAAGGTCCCCGCTGGCTGTACACGATCTCGCGGATCAACCCGTTCAGCCACATCGTCGACGCCGTCCGAGCCGTCATCGCGGGCGACCTCACCTCCAGCTCAGTCCTGGTCGGCGGCATCATCGCCATCACCCTCGCGGCCCTCTGCCTCCTCTGGGGCACGAACACCTTCCGCCGCACCAACGCCTGACACACCCCTGGGGGTGCGGAAGGCGGCCACCCCGCCTTCCGCCCACCTCCCCTCACTCCCAACATCACCCCAAAACCTCTCCCACCCCAACCGCCACTCCTCCAACCCCACCACCCAACCCTCGCTCACCCCAAATCTCACCCACCCCGAACCTGTCCCGCGCGAATCCCATCTCCCCAACCCTCACCCCAAAAACCTCACCCCCGCCGAAACGATCACGCCCTGGGACGTTCCCGGGGCGGGCTGACCACCAAGATCCACGCGCTGGCCGACGCGGCCTGCGATCTGCTCGCGGTGCGACTGACCGCCGGAGACAACCCCCAGTTGCTGCCCCTGTTGGATGGCTACCTCGCGCCTCCGGCTACACCGACGCCGGACCATGGGACATCCGACTGCTGGCCGACAAGGCCCACTCCCACCCCTCGACCCGCCGGAGCCGCACCGACGCCGGATCAAACACACGATCCCCGAACGACGTGACCAGATCGCCGCCCGCAAGGCCCAAGGCTCGGCTGGTGGCCCGCCACCAGCCTTCGACGCGGAGATCTACAAGCAGCGCAACACAATCGAGCGGGGGTTCAACCGCATGAAGCAGTGGCGAGGCCTTGCCACTCGCTACGACAAGTACGCCCTGACCTTCCTCGGCGGTGTCCTACTCGCCGCGACAATCATGGTCTCTCGCACCGCTTCCCGAAACTAGGAGACGCGGCCAAGACACTCACATGATCAGCTAGAGACCGTGCCTGCTCTCACGCGGGTGATCAACTTTGACGGAACCCCCACCCTCCCGGGGGCCGGCCCCGAGGCCAGTCTACCGGGGGTGGGGGCTCTGAACAGGGGTTTTGCCGTGCGAACGGCCCGTTCGCACGGGCTTCACCCCATCGGGGCCTTATGGCCGGTTGCGGTAGACCTTGCGCATCTCCTTGTGGATGGTCTTCCACTGGCGGGCGCGTTCCTGCCGCAGCCGCCAGTCGGTCCGGCTGGCCACCCACTCCGCCTCGCGCAGCAGCTTGAAGTAGCTGTCCAGCCTGCGCTGCGGAAGGTCGCCCCGCTCGATCGCCTCGATCACCGCGCACCCGGGCTCGCTGCGGTGCGCGCAGTCATCGAACCGGCAGTCCTGCGCCAGGTCCTCGATGTCGGTGAACACCGACTCCAGGCCTTCTCCGCCTTCGGCGAGGCCGATCCGGCGCAGTCCTGGTGTGTCGATGATCAGGCCGCCACGGTCGAGCACGATCAGCTCGCGGTGCACGGTGGTGTGCCGCCCTCGTCCGTCGGACGCGCGAACCTGTTGTGTCTCCATGACATCCACGCCGCTGAGCGCGTTGACCAAAGTGGACTTGCCCGCGCCGGACGGGCCGATCAGCGCGGCGGTACGGCCCACGCCGAGGTAGCCCGCGACCGTGTCGACGCCGTCACCGGTCAGGGACGAGATGGCGTGCACGTCCACGCCGGGCGCCGCGGTCATCACGTCCGCGACGATCTCGCCGATCCGAGCGCCGACGAGGTCGGACTTGGTCAGCAGGACCACCGGCATGGCCCCGCTTTCCCATGCCAGTGCGAGCAAGCGCTCGATCCGGCCGAGGTTGGGGTCGCCCCGCCGCCCTTCCAGCGACGACGGCTCGACCACGAAGATCACATCCACATTGGACGCGAGGACCTGCGTCAGTGAGTCCTGAGCCACGCCGCCGCGGACCATGGCGGTGCGCCGCGGGAGCACGGTCGCCAGCTCCCACCGGTTGTCGGGCAGGCCACGCAGGCCCACAAAGTCGCCGACGCACGGCAGTTCGATGTGCGGGCCGAACTCGACCTGTTGCTCGCCCCATTCGGCGAGCACGACCGCGCCACCCTTGTGGACGCGGGAGACACGGGCGGGCAGCTGCCCGCTGGGCAACTCGGTGGTCTCGTGCCAGCCGAGCGTGTCAAGCGAAGTCAACGTGAGAGAACCCTTCGGGAGAAGAACCGGGAACTGGCCGTGCGGAAGCGACAAAGACACCCATTCCAAGGCCACCTCCCTCTCTCTCGAAGTTGCGCGCACTCTAACCACAGCGCCGCGGCACGCGCACCTGATTTATGCGCCGAGGTCGGTGCGCATCAGCCAGATGTTGTACGGACCCCATTGGGACAACGTGAAGTACACGCTCGTGCCGTCGTTGGCCCACGGGTGCAGGTAGCCGCCGTAGAGCCCCGGATAGTCCTCGCCACTGACCACGATCTGGCCGTCCGCCCACGGCCCGGTCAGCTCCGGCGCCGACCTCAAGACGATCGCCGCCCGGGCCTCATCGAGGTGCAATGCGAGCCAACGGCCGAAATAGTCGTTGTACGCCAACGACATCTCACCGACAGGCCCGGTCATCACCGGGGTCGCCCGACAGGGGTCGCCCTTGATCCACTTGCCTGCCGCCCAGTACTCGTAGGCGGGTGGGTCCAGGACGTCGAACCGACGGCATCTGCCCAGGTAGGCGTCGTCGAAGCGGCCGTTTGTCGTACCCATGAGGTAGACATAGTCGTCGGCTTGAGCGAACGCACAGATCTGGAAGGGGTGATCGCCTTTGGGTGAGTTAGGCCAGCGCGCGCCCGGCGGTTTGACCCAGGTCTTGCCGCCGTCGGCGGATACAGCGATGCCCGCGTAGTTCGTGTCCCACCGGCCCGCCGGACCCCACTTCCGCACGGACATGTAATGCAGGTAGTTGTAGCCGCCCACGGCGATACCCGAGTTCGGGATCACGGTGTTCTCGTCAGCACCACGGTCCCGCTCGAGGATCTGGGCCGCCATGCCGTCCGCGCGCGGGACAACTGAATCAAGGCGCAGCCCGGACTCCAGGTCCTTGCTGGTGGACAACGCGAGGGCGTTGCACCGCCAGTCCGAGCCACGCGGCGGCCCGGCCCCGAACCCACCCCAGCCGAGGCCGTAGGTGTCCCCGAAG
Source organism: Actinocrispum sp. NPDC049592 (assembly GCF_040675465.1). NCBI lineage: Bacteria > Bacillati > Actinomycetota > Actinomycetes > Pseudonocardiales > Pseudonocardiaceae > Actinocrispum > Actinocrispum sp. NPDC049592. The sequence goes on from NZ_JBFAPA010000001.1 coordinate 106,094, forward strand.
GCGACGAGCAGTGTGCCCTGCCCGTTGTCCCAGAGGATGCCGAGGTCGGTCGCGTGGATGCCGAACCGCCGGGTGACCGCGCCGGTCACCGGTGCGATCTCACGCGTGCCCAGCACCCGGATCATGAGGCCAAGCTACGTCGCCAGCCGCCGTCGTGCATGCGCAGCTGGTTGCCCGGCACCTCGCTGGAGGAACTTCAGCGAACAGCGCCGGTCTTGAACCAGCCCGAACCGAGAACGCGGGCGGACCGGCCCGGGGTGCTGGAGTACATGACCGCCTCGGCCATCAGCAGCGGGACAAACGGCGTCCGGCGACTCGCTCGCGCGACTCGTCAACGGCGCCAGTGCGGCCTACGCACGCGATATGCGCGGCGGTTGAATGTGGAGGTCGCTGTCCCGGCGGTGGAATCGAGCCGCCGACGCGGTCGCGCGGCTGATGGTCGAGCGAGCCCGCACTGTCCGAGCAGGCACGCTCGGTTCGGGCACGCTCGGGTCGGGCAACGCTCGGGTCGGGCAACGCTCGGGGCAGGCACGCTCGGGGCACCGACGGCTGTCGGCCACGCGGGTATGACCGAGTCAGTCGCCACGGGCGCGGTCGAGTGAGTCGGGCGCCACGGGCGCGATCGAGTCGGGCGGCACGAGTGCGACCAAGATGAGCGGCACAGGTGTGACCTTGCGGTGCACCGCGAGTGCGACCGAACCAGACGCAACGGATGCGACCGAGTCGGGCGCCGCCGGTGGAACCGCGCGGGGCGCTGGAGATGTGACCGAGTCGTCGGCACGGATCTGACTGTGTGGGGCGCCGCGGGTGTGAGCCCCTCGGGCGCCGCACATACAGCCGCGTCGGCCTCCAGTTTGGCCCAAGTCGGTCAACGCGGGTGCGACCGAGCTAGGCGCCGCGGAAGTAGGCGCGCCGCGCGCCGCCGATGCGGCGGTGTAGACGCATCGGCGCGGTGGAGCGGGGCACCGTCGGCACAGCGGCGGCGGCACAGCGGCATCGGTGTCGGCACGGCAGTGTCGGTGCCGCGTCGGCGCAGCGGCATCGGTGTCGGCACGGCAGTGTCGGTGCCGCGTCGGCGCAGCGGCATCGGTGTCGGCACGGCAGTGTCGGCGTCTGCGCGGCGGTGTCGGCGTCTCGTCGGTGTCGGCGCGGCGGTGTGGCGCGCAGTTCTGGTGGAGGTTTGGGGTGGGTTAGGTGGGTGGGTGGGGGGTGATGCTGGCGTTGTAGAGGTCTTTTTTGCTCATGCCTGCTGCTTCGGCCAGTTCGGCGACCACGGTCTTCATGCGTTCGCCTGCCGCTACGCGGGCTTGGACTTGTTCGACCAGCGCTGGGATATCCGTCTCTGTGGCTTGTTTGGGTGGGGCGGGGGCTAGGACGACGGTGATCTCGCCGCGCGCGCCGTCGACGGCCCAGTCGGCGAGTTCGCGCAGGGTTCCGCGGCGCACCTCCTCGTAGGTCTTGGTCAGTTCGCGGCAGACCGCGGCTTGGCGGTCATCGCCGAGGACCTCTGCTGCGTCTGCCAACGTTGTCGCCAGGCGGTGCGGGGATTCGAAGAACACGGCGGTGCGCGGTTCGGACACCAGCGTTGTGAGCCAGCGGTTTCGTTCGCCCGGTTTCCGGGGCGCGAAGCCTTCGAAACAGAACCGGTCGCTTGGCAGCCCGGACACCGCGAGGGCTGTTGTCACCGCGGAAGGCCCAGGCAGGCACGTAACGGTCAAATCCTCCGCGATGCACGCCGCCACGATCCGGTACCCGGGGTCCGACACGCTCGGCATCCCCGCGTCGGTGACCAGGAGCACGGTGTCGCCATCGGCTATCGACGCCACAAGTGCGGGGATGCGGCTGTTCTCCACCGCGTCGTAGAAGCTCACGACACGCCCATGTGGCGTCACGCCGAGCGCGGCCGACAGCGCGCGCATCCGCCGGGTGTCCTCCGCGGCGATGACATCCGCGCTGGCCAGGGCCTCAATCAGGCGGGGCGAGGCGTCCCGGGCATCGCCGAGCGGGGTGGCGGCGAGGACCAGTCGACCCGCACCGGATACGGGGTTCACATCGCTCACCCTACGATCGGGCGCGTGACAGCCCTCGTGACCCGCCAGGCGGACGACCAAGTGGAGGAGGCCGCCCAGGTGTCCGCGCCGGGTCCCGACCCGGCGGAAAGCGTGCTGGGCCGGCCGATGCCGGCCGACCGGCTGCGCGGGTGGGTGACCGCCGGGGTGATCGCGCTGATCGGCGGGATCATCCGGTTGCAGAACCTCGGGTTCCCCACCCACGACGGCACCCCGGTGTTCGACGAGAAGCACTACACCCCGCAGGCGTGGCAGATGCTGCGCAACGGGTTCTACGAGGACAACCCCGGCTACGAGCTGACCGTGCACCCACCGCTGGGCAAGCAGCTCATCGCGTTCGGCGAGTACCTGTTCGGCTACAACGGCTGGGGCTGGCGGTTCGCCTCGGCGGTGCTCGGCACGCTGATGATCCTGATGATCGTGCGGATCGCGCGGCGGCTGACCCGTTCCACCCTGCTCGGCGCGATCGCGGGCATCCTGCTGATCTGCGACGGTGTGCTGCACCTGATGAGCCGCACCGGGATGCTCGACATCTTCATCGCGTTCTTCGTGCTCGCGGCGTTCGGCTGCATGCTGCTCGACCGGGATCAGATGCGCCAACGCCTGGCCACCACCGTCCGCGAGGGCTGGGTCAACGACTCGATCTACGGGCCCCGCCTCGGCTTCCGCTGGTGGCGGCTGGCCTGCGGGGTCTGCCTCGGCCTGGCCACCGCCTCGAAGTGGGGCGGCCTGTACTGGATCGCCGGGTTCGGGCTGCTCACGGTCATCTGGGACGCCACCGCCCGGCGCTCCGCCGGTGTCCGCCACCCGTGGCTGGGCATGCTGTGGCGCGACCTGCTGCCCGCGTTGTGGGCGTTGCTGATCATTCCCATCCTGGTCTACCTGGGCACGTGGTGGGCATGGTTCGGCAGCGAGACGGGCGTCGACCGGCACCTGGTCACGACCTGGTGGGGCCCGTTCGGCCCGGCGCTGCGCTCGCTGTGGACGTACTCCGGCAACGTGCTGAACTTCCACGAGCACCTGGTCACCAAACCCGGCGAGCAGCACCCCTGGGAGTCCAAGCCCTGGACGTGGCCCATGGGCCTGCGCCCGATGCTCTACTACTGGGACAGCACGACCACCGGCTGCGGCGAGGCGCAGTGCGTGAGCGCGACGATGCTCATCGGCACGCCCGCCATGTGGTGGCTGGCCCTGCCGATGCTCGCGTGGGGCTTCTGGCGGGTCATCGCCCGTCAGGACTGGCGCTACGCCGCCGTGCTGGTCGCCTACCTCGCCGGCCTGCTGCCGTGGTTCCTCAACCTCGACCGCCAGATGTACTTCTTCTACATGACGCCGGTCTCGGCGTTCCTGGTCCTGGGACTGGTCCTCCCACTGGGTCAGATCCTCGGCAAAGCCAAGGACGGGTACGAACGAAGAGGAACGGGCCTGCTGGTCGTCGCCCTCTACGTGGGTCTGGTCGTGGCCAACTTCATCTGGCTCTGGCCGCTGCTGAACGGCGACTCGATCACCAACGCCCGCTGGCAGGCCGAACTCTGGCTCCCCTCCTGGCGCTGACCCACGCGGGACGCGGTCCCGGCGCTGATCCCCGCGGTCATCCGGTCCAAGCGCTGACCCACAGGCGATGCGGTCGTCCGATACCGGCACCGATCCTTGGCGGTCATCCGGTCCAGGCGCTGAGTCTCGCGGTCGTCCAGCCCAGGCGGCGCCCCGGCAGCCATCCGGTTCAGGCGGTGCCGTACACGGGATGCGGCGGCCGATACCCAGCACCGATCCTGGGTGGCCAACCGGTCCAGGCGCCGAGTCTCGCGGTCGTCCGGCCCAGGCACTGACCTCCACAGGGATGGGATCGTCGGTCTCGGCGCTGATCCCGGGCTGCCATCCGGTTCAGGCGCTGGTCCACGCGGTGATGCGGTCCCGGGCTGATCCTGTGCGGCAATCCCGTCCAGGCGCTGAAACTCGCGGTCGTCCGGTTCAGGCGCTGATCCTGGGCGGCCATCCGGTTGGGCGCTGATCCACGGAGGGATGCGGTCGTCGGGTTCTGACGCTCACCACCTCCGTTATCCGGCGCGGTGAGCGTCCGCGGCTGTCTGGATCTTGATGAGGTACGCCTTCCACCAGTCCTGGTCGCCTGCGTCGTCGTGGTCCTTGCCGCCACGGCCGTCGATCATCTCGCGGACGATGTCGGCGTGACCGGCGTGGTGGGCGGTCTCGGCGACGACTCGCACCAGCACCGAGCCGAAGGTCGTGTGCCGCTTCTCCTGGGACCACCACTGCACCTCGGCCGGGGCGTCGAGGGCCACCTCGGCGATCGACTGGTCCGAGTACCGCCAGACCTCCTTGTACAGGCCAACGATGTACTCACGGCTCTGGTCGGCGGTCGCCCACATGTCCGCGCTGTCCCACACCGAGTCGTCCTCGATCCACGGCAGCCGCACGGGCGCCGGGCGGCCGACCGACTCGCATAAGTACCCCGACTCGACGCCGGTGACGTGCTTGACCAGGCCGAGCAGGTTCGTGCCGGACGGCGTCATCGGCCTGCGGACGTCGTACTCGCTCAGGCCGTCGAGCGACTTCAGCAGGTTGTCGCGGGCCTCCTGCAAGTACCGGTACAGATCGGCGGCCACACCAGTGGGGGTCATGGTCGCCAAGCTATCGCCCACCACCGACAAAAACCCGTCGCGAGGCCGCTGACCTGCACAAACGCCGGGATCGGCTCAGAGGTCGAAGCGGCGGGTGGGTGGGTTCTTCTTGGTGGGGCGGGTGCGGTCCGGGTCGGGGACCGGCTGGACGTTGGGGTTGTCCTGGGGGCGGGCGACCTGGGTGCGCTCCGGGTCCTGGCGTGGCTGGTCCGGGCGGGCGACCTGGGTGCGGTCTGGGTCATCCGCGGGGAACGTCTGGGGGCGGTCGGCGTCGGGGCGCGCCGCCTGCGTGCGGTCCGGCTCCGGACGGCTGAGCTGGGTGCGCTCGGGATCCGGACGGCCGCCGACCTGGGAGTCCTGACGGACCTGGTCGGGACGTCCGACCTGGGTGCGGTCAGGATCCTGACCGGGACGGTCCGGGCGACCAGAGTCCAGCCGGACCTGATCAGGGCGACCGGCCTGCGCCTGGTCCGAGCGGCGGTCGGAGTCCTGGCGGGCCTGGTCGGGACGGCCGCCCACCTGGGTCCGGTCAGGATCTTGGCGGACCTGGTCCGGAC
>NZ_JBFAPA010000001.1:111449-523227 GCF_040675465.1 Actinocrispum sp. NPDC049592
CGTCCGGACGGCTGAACTGAGTGCGCTCAGGATCCTGACCGGGACGGCCAGCCTGCACCTGATCCGGACGACCCGAGTCCTGACGAAGCTGGTCCGGACGGCTGAACTGAGTGCGCTCAGGATCCTGACCGGGACGGCCAGCCTGCACCTGATCCGGACGACCCGAGTCCTGACGAAGCTGGTCCGGGCGACTGAGCTGGGTGCGCTCAGGGTCTTGGCCTGGGGGGCGGCTGAGTTGGGTGCGCTCCGGGTCCTGGCGGGATTGGTCGGGGCGCGCGACCTGCGTGCGTTCCGGGTCCTGGTGGGATATCTGGGTTCGGTCCAGGTCTGGGCGGCCTGTTTGGGGCCGGTTGGGGTCGGGCACCGGTTTGTTCATCCGGACGGGGTCGCTCACCACCTTCGTCCGGTCGAGCGCCTGGATGTCCTCGCGTTTGACGACTTTGGTGATCGGGCCGTCCTCCTGGTGGCCGCCCTTGCTCAGCCAGCCGCCGGTCTGCCGGATCACGGTGTCGAGGGTGGGCCTGCCGGCGAGGTCGGCGCCGAGGGCCGCGGAGATCAGCCGGTAGTGCACGCTCTTGGTGGGGAGGTGGCTGATCCGCTCCGCCTTGGCGGCGGCCATCAAAGCGGCCATCGGATTCTCGCGGACACCACGCGGGGGTTCGCCGGTGAGGGCGTACGACACGGTCGCGGCGAGCTGCCAGGCGTCCGAAGCGGGGGTCGCGGGGGCGCCCGCCGCGGTCTCGGGCGCGAGGAAGTCCGGCGTCCCGACCATCATCCCGGTCTTGGTCAGCGTCGAGTCGCCCTTCGCCCGCGCGATGCCGAAGTCGATCAGGTGCGGCATGCCGGACGGGTCGATCATGATGTTCGACGGCTTGATGTCCCGGTGCAGCACGCCCTTCGCATGCGCCGCCGACAAAGCACCGGCCATCGTGACCCACAGCCGGGCCGCGGCGATGTCATCGAGCGGACCGTTCTCGTGCACGGCGTCCGCCAGGGCCATGCCCTCGATGTACTCCATGACAATGCCGAGGCCGTCCTCGTCCTCGACGATGTCGTAGACCCGCACACAGTTCGGGTGCCGCACGGCCGCCAGGGCACGCGCCTCACGCAACATCCGCTGCTCGGTCTCGGCATCGGGGGCGTGCGCCATCTTCACGGCCACGGTCCGGTCCAGCTGGGTGTCCATGGCCAGCCACACCGTGCCGAACCCGCCATGCCCCAACGCCTTGATCTTCTGGAACCGGCCACCCGACCGGGTCCACATGCTGTTCCCGGTTACCTGGCGGGTCATCGGCGGCTTGACCGGCGGCGGCGCGCCCCCAGCCAGCGGGAACGGCAGCGGCCCAGGGGTGTCCGCGAGCTTGGCGGGCCGCTGGCGGCCGGCCAGCAGCTCCGAGTTCTGCTGACCGGACAACAAAGGCGGCTCACCCCGGAACGGCGGCGGCGACGGTTCCGGCCGGTACGGCGGGATCTGCTGTTTCGACGGCGGAGGCTGCTGCTGGTGCTGAGCCAGTGGTTGCTGCGGCGGAGGGGGTGGCTGCTGCTCCTCCTGGACCGACCGGTTGATGGCCGTCCACGTCGGCGGCCCGATCACCAGCACCGGGATCATCGCCAGCACACTGCCCAGCAGCAGCCCGATCCACAGGAGGAACGCGGTATTTGCCTCGACGCCCACGCTGAACAGCAGGAAGGCCACGAACGGCAGCCAGATCAGCCGGCCCGGCCACTTCGGCCCGCGCCGCATCGCGGTGCGCGCCTGCAGGATCACGAACAACGCCGCCGCACCCGGCAGAGCGACCAGCCGTGCGATGTCCACCGCGTACAGCGGACCGCCGCTGGGCCGGGTGAGCACGTCGTAGACCGTGGGTCCGCCACCGAGGAACGCCACCTGCGGGCCGATCAGCAGGTTGTCCGACTTCTGCAGCGAGGTGACCTCGGCCCCGGACAGCCCGAACGAGGGACCCCCGCCGAACACCGACGAGTAGACCTGCGACATCCCGATCGTCAGCACCCACGGGATGATCAGCGCGAACGTCAGCCCGATGATCGCGAAGATGGTGACCGTCGTGGCGTTGTAGGCGTTGCCGGTGCCCTTGCGGATCAGCGCGACCAGCAACGAGGCGAGCATGGGGAACACCGCGAGGAAGAAACCCGCGGCGATGGTCGCCCAAATCCATTCCCCCGGCCAGATCCCCGGCCCGAAAACGGTGTGGGCGAACGACAGCAGACTCGCCGCCATTCCGACCAGGCCGTCCACGATCCCCTCCTCTGTGGCGCTCACCCGACGTGAGCACTGACCACCATATGTCCAGCGGCGTGGGCGAGGTTAGGCAACCGTGGACGCTGTTAGCGGGACGTGCCATGGGCATCCAGGTTGCATGGGTGGCAGAGTGCTGGCATGGGTGACTACCGGGACGCATATCGGCGCAGCCTGACCGATCGTGACGGGTTCTGGCTCCCGGCCTCGACCGCGCTGGACTGGACGAAACCGCCCACCACAGCGCTGGACGAGAGCAATGCCCCGTTCTACCGGTGGTTCCCCGACGGCGAGCTCAACACCTGCTTCAACGCGTTGGACCGGCACGTGGACTCCGGCCGGACCGCGCTGATCTACGACTCGCCTGTCACCGGCAGCAAGCAAACGTTCACCTATCGTGAGCTTCGGGACGAGGTCGCGGTCTTCGCGGGCGCCCTGGCGGGTCTTGGGGTCGCCAAAGGTGACCGCGTGATCATTTACATGCCCATGATCCCGCGCGCTGTGGTAGCGATGCTCGCGTGCGCACGGCTGGGCGCGGTGCACTCCGTGGTGTTCGGTGGGTTCGCGCCGAAAGAGCTGGCCAGCCGCATCGAGGACGCCCGGCCCAAGGTCATCGTGGCGGCGTCGTGCGGGATCGAGCCGACCCGGGTGGTCGCCTACAAGCCGATCATCGACGAGGCGCTGAGCCGGACCCAGCACCAGCCAGACCACGTCGTCGTCACGCAACGGCCGCAGGCGACGGCCGAGATGGGCGCGAAGGACATCGACTGGGACACCCTGGTCGCCACCGCACAACCCCACGACTGCGTCCCAGTGGCCGCTACAGACCCGCTGTACATCCTGTACACCTCGGGTACTACCGGTCGTCCCAAAGGCGTCGTACGGGACAACGGCGGGCACGCGGTGGCGCTCGCGTGGTCGCTGAAGGCCGTCTACGACATCGACCCCGGCGACGTGTTCTGGACGGCGTCGGACGTCGGCTGGGTCGTCGGCCACTCGTACATCGTCTACGCGCCCCTGCTCGTCGGCGCCACAACCGTGCTCTACGAGGGAAAACCGGTCGGCACTCCGGACGCGGGCGCGTTCTGGCGGGTGATCGCCGAGCACGGGGTGAAAGCCCTGTTCACCGCGCCGACGGCGTTCCGCGCGATCAAACGCGTCGACCCCGAGGCCAAGGAACTGGCCAAATACGACCTGTCGAGGTTCAAGACCCTGTTCCTGGCCGGCGAACGGCTCGACCCGGAGACCTACCACTGGGCGACCGACAAGCTCGGCGTGCCGGTGGTCGACCACTGGTGGCAGACCGAGACGGGCTGGCCGGTCTGCGCGAACCTGCGGGGCCTGGAGCCGATGCCGATCAAGCCCGGCTCGCCGACCGTGCCCGTGCCCGGCTACGACGTCCGGGTTCTTCACCCGGACGGGTCGGCGTTGCCCCCAGGGCAAGAAGGTGCGATCGCGATCCGGCTGCCGTTGCCGCCGGGCACGCTGCCGACCTTGTGGAACGACGACAAGCGGTACCTGGAGTCGTACCTGTCCACATTCCCCGGCTACTACTTGACAGGCGACGGCGGGTACATCGACGAGGACGGCTACGTCTACGTCATGGGCCGGACCGACGACGTCATCAACGTGGCCGGGCACCGGTTGTCCACAGGTTCGATGGAGGCCGTGCTCGCGTCCCACCCGGCCGTCGCCGAATGCGCGGTGATCGGGGTCCGGGACGAGCTGAAAGGCCAGCTCCCCCGAGGGTTCGTGGTGCTCAAGGCCGGGGTGGAGATCGACGAGCAGACCCTGGCCGACGAACTGGTGGCCGCAGTGCGCCGGGACATCGGCCCGGTCGCCGCCTTCAGGGACATCTCCGTGGTCAACGGCCTGCCGAAGACCCGCTCCGGGAAGATCCTGCGCAAGACCATGCGGGGCATCGCGGACGGCCGCGACGAGCCGGTCCCGTCGACGATCGAGGACCCGGCGGTCCTGGACGCGCTGAGGCCCGTCCTACGCCCCTAAGACACCTAAGACACCTACGACACCGTCAGCTGGATGTCCTTGGGTTCGGGTTTGGTGCTCCACTTGGCCGTGCTGCCCGAGGGGAACTCCGGGGCGATGGTGAGCACGCCCGCGGTGAACGGGTCCGGCACGGGGAACAGCAGGCCGGTGACGCCCGACTTGGGCGTGACCTTGGTGCCGTCCGGGAGGGTCAGCACGACGCTGCGGCTCATGTCCACCTTGAGCTGGTTGTCGTCGGTGCTGATCTTGGCGTTCTTCAGGTGCAGCCAGACGTGCTTGGCGGGCGGGTTCGCCACGCCCGCGATGGACGCGTTCAGCTCGGCGCCGTCGCCGAGCGTCAACGTCACCGCGAGCGGGCCCGAGGTGCGTTGCCCCTGGTAGGAGCCCTGGGCCGAATAGTCGCCGTTCTGCCAGCGGACCTGCCTGCCCGCCGCCGACCCCGAACTCGATCCCGAACGTGGGGCCGCGTCGACGGACGGGGCCGGGCCACTGCCGTCACGGACGCTGTACGAGTAGGGCTTGTCGTCGGTGACCTCGAGGGTGGCGTCCGAACCGGTGGGCACGCTGATGATGACGCCACTGCCGGGCGTGATCGGCCGGGGCAAACGCTTGCGCACGTCCTTGACCACGACGTCCACCGGCAACGAGGGCGCACCCTCGGGCGGTGGCGCGTACGAGTCGTCGCTCTGCAACCGGTAGAGCACCAGGAACTCGTAGCCGGGCGCGGCGCTGGCGGGCCCGGTCTCCAGGCTGCCGCTGGTCTCGTCGGTCGTCGGGCGGACCGACATCGCGCCGAACTGGTAGGCGAAGTGCGGGCCCTTGAACACGCCCTGGATCGGGCGCGCACCCGATGGGATGCCCTGTGACCAGCTGAAGACGTCGACGTAGTCGGCCGGTTTCACGGACAGGTCGACCGTTGTGGCCGGGCCGGCAACGGGTTTGCCACAGGCGGCGAGTGCCGCTAAGGCGGTCAGGACGACGAGCAGACGAGAGCGCACCACGGGCAACAGGGTGTCATCCGTAACCCCGTAGCGACAATCGGCCGTTGTGACCTGGAGTGATTGGTCTATACCTTGAAGTGGTCGCCGCCAGTAAGAACGCGGGAGGACCTGTGCTCGTACGTCGACTACTCGCGGCAGTGACGGTGTCGACCGTCGCCGCGACCGGTGTTTGCAGCCCGGCGAGTGCTGATGAGGCGTTATCGGCCGGCAAGTCCTTGTCGGACGTCGTACCCGCCCCGGTGTCGGTCACGCCGGATGCACGACAGGCATTTCAGCTGAACTGGGGGACCGTCATCTGGGCCGACCGGGGTGCCGGGGACATCGGCACCCAGCTGGCCTCGATCCTCCGGCCCTCCACCGGCTACCTGATCCCGGTGCTGCCTTCGTGGTTCCACGGCAACGGAATATCCCTGAAGCTCGGCGGCGCCGACCGCAAGGTCGGCGCCGAAGGCTACGAGCTGACCGTCAAGCGCTCGGAGATCGTCATCCGGGCCAACACCCCCGCCGGTCTCTTCGCGGGAACGCAGACGCTGCGCCAGCTGCTGCCCGCCAAGGTGGAGAACCGGACCCGCCAGCCCGGCCCGTGGGTCGTGCCCGGCGGCAGGATCGTGGACTACCCGCGGATGGCCTACCGCGGCACGATGCTGGACGTGGCCCGGCACTTCTTCAGCGTGGCCGAGGTCAAGCGCTACATCGACCAGATCGCCCAGTACAAGATCAACCGCCTGCACCTGCACCTGGCCGACGACCAGGGCTGGCGGATCGAGATCCCCGGCTGGCCCCGGCTGACCGGCTACGGCGGCAGCCTCGAGGTCGGCGGCACGCCCGGCGGCTTCTACACCGAGCGCGACTACGCCGAGCTGGTCCGGTACGCGCGGAGCAGGTTCATCACCATCGTGCCCGAGATCGACATGCCCGGGCACACGAACGCGGCCCTGGCCTCCTACGCCGAGCTGAACTGCAACGGCGTGGCCCCGCCGCTCTACACCGGCACCGACGTCGGTTTCAGCTCGCTGTGCGTCGGCAAGGAGATCACCTACAAGTTCGTCGACGACGTCGTCCGCCAGCTCGCCAGGATCACCCCGGGCGAGTACCTGCACATCGGCGGCGACGAGGCGCATTCCACGCCGCCGGCGGACTACACCACGTTCATGAACCGGGTGCTGCCGATCGTGGCCAAGTACGGAAAGAAGGTCACCGGCTGGCACGAGATCGTCAAGTCCGATCTGCGCACCTCGGCGGTGCCCCAGTTCTGGGGAACCGACGACGTCGACCCGGACGTGGCCGCGGCCGCCGCGCGGGGCAACAAGATCCTGATGTCGCCCGCGCACAAGTCCTATTTGGACATGAAGTACGACGAGAACACCCCGCTCGGCCAGGACTGGGCCGCGCTGATCGAGGTGGACGACGCGTACGGCTGGAACCCGGGCGCGTTCCTCAAGGACGTCGGCGAGTCGTCGGTGTTCGGCATCGAGGCGCCACTGTGGACCGAGACGATCACCGACAGCGCGGACATCGAGTTCATGGCGTTCCCGCGGCTGCCCGCCTACGCCGAGCTGGGCTGGTCGCCGTGGTCCACGCACGACTGGGCGTCGTTCCGGGTCCGGCTGGCCCACCAGGGCGCCCGCTGGGTGCCGCAGGGGATCAACTTCTACCGGTCCCCGAAGGTTCCCTGGTAGGACGCGAGCGGCGGGGGCTCCGCGCCCCCGCCGCTCAAGTCCACTAAGGACCGTAGTTGACCAGGAGCCGGCGTTCGCGCCAGTACTGCGGGAGCAGGCCGTGCCGGTCCTCGTGGCCATAAACCGCTTCAGCCGGGAACGTGTGGTCGTTGTTGACCCACACCCGATCCGCGTGGATCGCTTGCGCGGCACGGAATCCCACGCCCGTGTCACGTGACCAGACCGACACGCCGCTGCCCGCGGGCAGGTCGTTGACCAGCTTCACCGCGTCGTCGAAGTCGTTGAACCGGCCGGCCGAGATCACCGGCCAGCCGGGCGGAACGCGGTTCTTGTCGCCCTCGATCATGGTCGGTGCCACGAAATATCCCCCGGTGAGGGGACCGCCGAGGTCCAGCCGGCCGCCGCCGCACCGCACGACCGCGCCCGACGAGACGGCGTTGTCGATGTACCACAAGACTTTGCCCAGCTCGTCCGCGCTCACCAGCGCACCCACCGTGGTGGCCGGATCCAGGGGGTGGCCGGGTACGAGAGCCTCGACGCGCCCCAACGCCGCCTCGAGGAACTGCTCGTACCGGCCATGCTGCACGAGGGCCAGCGAGGTGCCCGTGGCGAAACCGTCCAGTGCACGGCCTGCGAACCCGTCACCGCGACCGGTCACATCACCGAAGAACACCGCTGGTCCCCGGCCCCCCGGCGGCTCGCCGGCGTAACCGTTGACCACGTTGATCACGCCGGGCGGCACCAGATCCGCGATCACCCCGAGCAGAACGTGCAGTGACACCGGGGTTTGCATCGCGGGCTTGAGCACAACCGTGTTACCCGTGGCGAGAGCGGGCGCGAGCACCCAGGCCGCGTTGAGCATCGGGAAGTCCCACGAGATCGACCGCGACACCACGCCCAGCGGCTTTCGCACGCCATGGACCACGACCGATCCGTCGACAAGCGAACGAGTGCATTCCTTGGCCCGGATCGCGCCCGCGAAATAACGGAAATGATCCGCCGCCAACGGAAGATCGGCACCGAGCGTTTCGCGAACCGGTTTTCCGGTCTCCCAGCTCTCCGCGACCGCCAGCGCCTCCAGGTTGTCCTCGATCCGGTCGGCGATCTCGGTCAGGATGACCGCCCGTTCGGCCACCGCGGTCTTCGACCAGCGTGCGGCGGCGCCGTGCGCCTGTTCCCACGCCAGTGAGACGTCCTCCACCGTGCCGTCGGCGACTTCGGCGAACGCCTCGCCGGTGACCGGGCTGGTGTCGGCGAAATACCGTCCTTCCGCGGGCGAGACGTACTCGCCGCCGATGAAATGGTCGTAGCGGCCCGCGAACCGAACGACGCACCCGGGCTCCCCAGGAGCGGTGTACCTGCTCATGCCCTCACGCCTCCCCGCATGCTTTCATGGGTACATCGGGCCGACGCTAGAAGAGGCCGGGTTGCAGTCACGTTGCAGAGGCATGGGGAAATGACCGAACGCGGGTATGCACACCTGGTGAGCCGGTTGCGGGACGGGGTCCACTCGCCCGGCTCGCCGGAAGGCGCGCTGCGGCCGCTGGTTACCGCTTCGTGGCAACGATCTCTCGCGGCCAAGGTGGATCCGGACCACGGTGTACCACCCATGGTGTACGACCAGGGTGAGGTCGCCGAGCTGCGCGCGGACCACCCGCTGGCGCCGGTGATGCCCGCGTTGCGCGCGATGCTGGTCTCGATCGCCGACGAGGCCGAGCACGTCATGATCATCACCGACGCGGCCGGGCACCTGTTGTGGCGCGAGGGCAGCGCACGGGTGCGGGTGAACGCGGACCGGGTGGGGCTGACCGAGGGCACCCGCTGGACCGAGGACGCCATCGGCACCAACGCGATGGGCACCGCGCTCGCGGTCGACGGGCCGGTGATGATCCACGCCACCGAACACCTTGTACGTACGTACCATCCATGGACCTGCGCGGCCGCACCGGTGCACGACCCGGAGACCGGCACGATCATCGGTGTCATCGATGTCACCGGCCCACTGTCCACAATGCACCCTTCGACCCTCGCCCTGGTGTCCGCGGCGGCACAGCTCGCCGAGAACCAGTTGAAGGTTTCGCTGGCGTTGCGCGACGAACGCCTGCGGCTGCGCAATATGCGGCATTTGACGGGTTTGCGCGCGGGCGCGCTGCTCAACCGCAACGGCCGCGTCATCGCCGCCGAGTCCTGCGGGCCACTACCGTCCAAAGTGGATGTCGAACGCGACTCGTTGTGGCTGCCCGACGGCCGCCAGGCGCTGCTGGAACCGTTGTCCGAAGGGTTCCTGCTGCGGGTGATGCCGGCCGGTGCCACCGGGCACCGGTTGCCGTTGCTGACATTGCCGTTCCTCGGCGTCAACGAGCCGAAGGCGCTGATGGACGGCCGGGAGATCCCGCTGACCCTGCGGCACGCCGAGATCCTGGCGCTGCTCGCGTTGCACCCCAAGGGAATGACCGCCGAGCAGCTGGCTCTGGAGCTGTACGGGGAATGCGGCAACCCGGTGAGCGTGCGCGCGGAAATTCACCGGCTGCGCACGCAACTGGGCACATCCGTCATCGTCACCAAGCCCTACCGGCTGGCCGCCGAGGTGGACGCGGACTTCCTCAACCTGCGGGGTCCGTTGCGGGAACGGAAGGTCCGCCACACGGTCGCGCTCTGGCGCGGGCCGCTGCTGCCGCGGTCGCTGGCCCCGGGCGTGTGCGCGGAACGCGAGGCGGTGCACGCCCAGCTGCGCAACCTCGTCATCGAACGCGGCGACTCGGACACGCTGTGGGTGTTCGCGCGCACCACCCCGGACCTGGCCGTCCTGGAGGCGTTGCTGCGCAGCCTGCCGGTCGCCGACACCCGCCGTGACTGGGCGCAGTCGGAGCTTCGGCGGTCCGTGGCCGACGCGTAGCGGGCTTACACAACCCGAACATTCGCCGGACGTTCCGCTCATGGTGAGCCGTCAGAGTTACTGCCATGACCAAGTGGACACAACGCATCGCCGCGGCGAGTGGCGTCACCGTCATCACCCTGACCCTGATGGGCACGGCCGCCAGCGCCGACCCGAGCACCCCGCCGGCCGCGCCGCCGACGTTCGACGTCAAACGCGTCTGCGACACCCGCATCCCCAAGATCGAGGACAGGGCCAACAAGCTGATCGCCCGGATCACCGGCGACGCCGGCACCAAGGGCTCCTCGGCCAACCTGCGGGCGCGGGCCGAACGCGCCAAGACCGCGGGCAACGACGCCCAGGCCGACTGGCTCAACGGCAAGGCCCAGCACCGCGACGACCGCGTCGCCCTGGTCCGCAAGGCGATTGACCAGATCAACGCCTACAAGCAGAAGTACTGCGGCAAGTGAAGCGGCTAGCCGCGGCCTTCGCGGTCGCCGCCCTGCTGCTGGGCGGGTGCGTGAAGGAGACCACCAGCCCGCCGCCGACCGGGGACCTAGACTCCATCGAGTCCACACTCAACAGTGTCGAGTCGGAGTTGAATGAGCCATAAGGGCCTGGTGCTCATCGTCGAGGACGAGCAGTCGATCGCCGATCTCGTCGGCCTCTACCTGCGCCGCGACGGGTTCGGCGTGCACTTCGAACCCGATGGCCCCGGCGCGCTGGCCGCGGTGAAGCGGCTGCGGCCGGTCGCGGTCGTGCTCGACATCGGGCTGCCCGGGATGGACGGCATCGAGGTGTGCCGCCAGCTGCGCGCGGCCGATGACTGGACGCCGATCCTGTTCGTCACCGCCCGCGACGACGAGGTGGACCGGGTGCTCGGCCTGGAGATGGGCGCCGACGACTACGTCACCAAGCCCTTCAGCCCACGGGAGCTGGTCGCGCGCGTGCGAACCGTGTTGCGCCGCGCGGCCGGCCCGCCGGGGCGGGAGGTGCTCGCGGTCGGCACGACCAAGCTCAACGTCGAGCAGCGCCGCGCCTGGGCCGGGGACCGCGAGGTGAGCCTGACCTCCACCGAGTTCGACCTGCTCGAGCACCTGATGCGCGCACCCGGCCGGGTCTACGCGCGCGAACAGCTGCTCAGCGCGGTCTGGGGGTACGAGGCCGCCGCCGGGACCCGGACCGTGGACGTGCATGTCGCCCAGCTGCGCGCGAAACTCGGCGACGACAGTCCAATAAGGACAGTCCGGGGCGTGGGTTACGCCGCGGAGGCCAAGTGAACCGCCGCCGGACCACGCTCGCGGTCCGGATCACGTCACTGTGCCTGCTCGTCGCGGGCATCGCGGCGATCGTGGCCGGGCTGGTGTCCTGGCGCCTGGTGGTGAACACCGCCCAGAGCGTCAGCAGGTCCGTGCTGTCCGACCAGGCGACCGTGGTGGCCGCCCAGCTCGACGAGGGCGGCCAGCTGCTGCTGCGGCCGCGGATCGTGGAGATCCTGAAGGGGCAGAACATTCTCGCGGTGAACATCGGCCCGCGAGGGGCCGTGACCGGCGACACCACCGCGGTGACCATTGCCCGGCAGGCGGATGTGCTGGACGGCAGTGACCATTCCAAGGTCACCGAGTACAACGGTCACACCTGGCTGATCGAGGCACGCGCGACCCCGCGCGGCGGGTTCGTCCTGGTGCAGCAGCCCGCCGGGGACCGGTCCACGGCCCGGAAGCTGCTCGGGAACATCCTGGTGGCGCTGGGCATCGGGCTCGCGGTCGCCGCGGTCGCCGGGGTCCTGCTGGGGCGCCTGCTGGCCCGTCCGCTCCGGCGGACCGCTCAGGTCGCACACACCATGCGGGGCGGCAGGCGGGATCTGCGGGTTCCGGTCGAGGGGCCGACCGAGGTGGCCGACGTCGCCGTCTCGGTGAACGCGCTCGCGGATGCGTTGCAGCGCAGCGAATCCCGGCAGCGCGACTTCCTGTTGTCGGTGTCCCACGAGCTGCGGACGCCGTTGACCGCGGTGCGCGGGTTCGCCGAGTCGCTGGCCGACGGCGTGGTCACCGGGCCGGAGGCGGCTGACGTCGGCAAGACCATCGAGAAGGAGTCGCACCGGCTGGAACGCCTGGTCGGCGACCTGCTGGACCTGGCCAGGCTGTCCGCCGACGACTTCCGGCTGGACCTGACGACAGTCGATCTTTCCGGTGTGGCAAGGGAAATGGCCGACGTGTGGTCGGCCAGGTGCGCGGCCGAGGGCGTCGCCTTCCGGTTGGAGGCGTCCGGCCAGCCGATCATGGCCCACACCGATCCCCGGCGGCTCAGGCAGGCGCTGGACGGGCTGATGGAGAACGCGTTGCGGGTGACGCCGTCCGGACGGCCAATCGTGTTGTCGTTGCTGGGCCGCACTTTCCAGGTCCGCGACGGCGGTCCGGGACTGTCCGAAGAGGACTATCGGGTCGCGTTCGACCGGGGCGCGCTGTACAAGCGGTACGCGGGCGTGCGGCCGGTCGGTACCGGTCTGGGGCTGGCGATCGTGCACGGCCTGGTGACCCGTATGGGGGGTTCGGTGCGGGCCGGGCCCGCTCCCGAGGGCGGCGCCTGTTTCACGATAACGCTGCCCGGGTAGCCGACTTCGGTGACAACTCATGCCGAGATCGAACGCAAGTACGAGGCCGAGTCCGACACCAGCGTGCCCGCCTTGGACACGATCCCGGGCGTGACCACGACGTCGGGGCCGAAGCACGAGACGCTCGAAGCGATCTACTACGACACCCCGGACCTCCGCCTGGTCCGCTCGGGGATGACGCTGCGCCGCCGGGAGGGCGGCGCCGACGAGGGCTGGCACCTGAAGGTCCCAGCCGGCCCCGACCAGCGGGAGGAGATCCGGCTGCCGCTGGACGGCAGCCTTGGCGACCTGGCGACGCTGGTGCAGGGCATCACCCGGGGCGAGCCGCTCGAGCCGGTCGCCCACATCCGGACCAACCGCACCCGCTGGGAACTGCTGGGCCGCAAGGGAAAGCTGCTCGCCGAGGTGACCGACGACCGGGTCACCACGGACGACAAGTCCTGGCGCGAGTTAGAGGTGGAGCTCGGCGAAGGGCCGCGGGACCTGCTCGACGCCGCCGAGGAGAACCTGCGGCGGGCCGGGTTCCGGCGCTCGAAGGTGCCGTCGAAGCTCAGCCGCGCCCTCAACCGGCCGATCGAGAAACGCGAACCCGTGCACCGCAAGGCCAAGGCCGGGACCGCGGTGATCGCGTACATCGCCGGACAGGTCGACACCCTCAAGCACTACGACATCCTGGTACGGCAGGACACGGACGACGCCGTGCACCAGATGCGCGTGGCCACCCGCCGGTTGCGCAGCGCGTTGCGGGTCTACCGGCGCCTGCTCGATACCGGCGACCTGGCCGCCGAGCTGCGCTGGCTCGGGCAACGGCTCAGCCCGGCCCGGGACCTCGAAGTGCAGTACGACCGGATCCAGCAGGCGGTCTCGTCACTGCCGGTCGAACTGGTGCCCGGCCCGGTGCAGGCGCGCCTGACCCGGCACTTCGGACCGCTGCAGCAGGAGGCCGGCGAACACGTCCTGCAGACGTTGCGCAGCAAGCGGTACATGAAACTGCTCGACCGGCTCGACGCGCTGGTGGCCGAGCCGCCACTGACCAAGAAGGCCGGCCGCAAGGCACGCAAGGAACTGCCCGTGCACCTCGCCCGCGCCCACCGCAAGACCGCCCGGCGGGTCGCCGCCGGAGAGATCCACCCGGCGCGCAAGGCAGGCAAGCGCTTGCGGTACGCGCTGGAGGCGGCCGTCCCGGTGCTGGGCAAGCGCGCGGACAAGGCACGCAAGCGGGCGAAGGAGTTCACCAAGCTCGGCGGCGAGTACCAGGACCACGTCGTCAGCCTGCCCACCCTGCGTGAGCTGGCCATGCAGTCGCACGCGGCCAACGAGAACGCGTTCACCTTCGGCCTGCTGCACGGCCGGGCGCAGGCCGAGGCCGCCCAGGTGGAACGGCAGCTGCCGGGATCGTGGAAGCGGGTGAAGGGGGTCTAGCCCCACCCCGGTTCTACGGCTGCGGGCAGTGCGCGGCGATCTTCCGGTCGGGGAGGATGGACCCCGGCCGGAAGGAGGTCCGATGCGCACGATCCGAGCGCTCCCCCGCAGCGCGCTGCTGTTCGCGGTCGCGCTCGCCTGCCTGCCGGTCCTGGTCCTGGTCATCGTCGCGTTCTGCTTCGTGTTCCCGGCGCCGTGGGCGATGCTGCGGGTCCGCCGGTTCTCGTCGATGGCCCGCACGCTGGCCGGGGTGTCCAACGTGGGGATCTACTGGGACCCGCCCGCGCCGATGGAGCCCGACGAGGAGGGCTACTACCAGGTCAACAACCGGCTGGTGCGCAACCCGTGGTGGCACGAGTTCTCCCGGCGGCTGGACTGGGTGACCGACGACCCGGGCGCCCGCCGCGACCTGGCCTGGCTGTTCTGCGAGCCCCTGGTCGGCGGTCCGCTGGCCGGGCTCGGGCCGGGAGCGCTGGCGTTCGGCGTGTGGCTGACGACGACCTCGTGGTGGCCGCTGGCGGTCCCGCTGGGTATCGCGGGTGTGCTGGCGACGCCGTATCTGGTCCGGTTGCACGCGCGGTGGACGTCGGCGATGTTGCGAGGCCGTCCCGAGGGGCGGATGGCCCGGCTGGAGCAGGCCGTCGAGCTGCGGGTCAAGCAGATCTGGCACGCCCTCGTGCTGTTCCTGCTGGCCGTGGCGAGCGTGCTGGTGACCCTGGTGACCGCGGTGCTGGCGATCCCGATGCACTGGTTCGGCCTGTGGATGTTCGGCTGGCGGCCGGTGATCGAGTCCGGGCGGGCGTTGACCAACCTGCGCCGTTCGCTCGTGACAAAGTGGACAGACGTGCCGATCCCCCGGCCGTACCTGCCGCATCCCCCGCCGCCGCAACGGCGTGCGGACGGCATGTACCGCCGTGGCCGTCAGCTCTACAAGACCCCCAACATCCCGATGCGGCTGGCCATGTACCGCTGGGTGATGACCGATCCGGCGACCTGGCGCGACCTGGCGTCGGGTTTTCTGGACACCTCGGTGGGCCTGTTCGCCGTGCCCGCTTCGATCTTCGCGGCACCCTGGGTGCTCCGGCTGCAGGGCCGGGTGTCCCGGTTCCTGCTCGCTCCCACCGCCGCTGCCCAGCTGGCGCAACGGGTTCAGCACCTGACCGTGTCCCGCGCCGAGGCCAACGACGCTCAGGCGGCCGAGCTGCGGCGGATCGAACGCGACCTGCACGACGGCGCCCAGGCCCGGCTGGTGGCCCTGGGCATGACGCTGGGGGCCGTGGAACGGCTGATCGACCAGGACCCCGAGCTGGCGAAGAACCTGGTCGCCAAGTCCCGGGAGGCATCCGCGGATGCCTTGGTGGAACTGCGGGATCTCGTCCGCGGGATCCACCCGCCGGTGCTGGCCGAGCGCGGGCTCGGGGACGCGATCCGCGCGCAGGCCTTGGACAGCCCGTTGAACGTGACCGTATCCGGGTCCCTGTCTGATCGACTGGACGCCCCCATCGAGTCGGCCGCGTACTTCGCCGTGAACGAACTCCTGGTCAACGCGGCCAAACACGCCAGGGCCGACCACGTTGACATCCAATTAGGACATTCGGATGGCATTTTGACGATCTCGGTCACCGACGATGGCCAGGGCGGCGCGAACCCCGACCGCGGCAGCGGACTGGCCGGGTTGCGCCGCCGGCTGGCCGCGTTCGACGGGACGTTGACGCTGGACAGCCCGCGCGGCGGGCCGACCGTGGCGTCGCTTCGGATCCCTACCCCGTGAAGTCCGCCTTGTGGTCCAGCGTCCACTGGGCGTAGGTCAGCGCGGGGCGGCCGGTGATCCGTTCGACGGTGTCGGTGACCAGGTCGGGCTTGCCCAGGAACTCCTCGTAGATCCGGATCCTGGTGTCGACGATCGCCGCGCTGCCGTGCGCGCCGAACCGTTTCGTCAGCTCCTCGCGGGCCTCGTCGCCGATCAGGTCCTCGTAGGCGACCGGCCGCCCGATCGCCTGGCCGATCAGGTCGGCCTGGCGGGCCTGCGTGATCGACTCCGGGCCGGTGAGCATGTAGATCTGGCCTTCGTGGCCGTCCTCGGTGAGGGCACGGGCGGACACCTCGGCGATGTCCCGTTCGTGGATGGACGCCAGGTTCGACTGGGCGTACGGGAGCCTGAGCGTCTCGCCGTTGCGGATGGATCTGGCCCACTGCAAGGAGTTCGTCGCGAACGGGCCCGGGCGGACGAACGTCCACGCCAGGCCGGAGTCCCGCAGGGCGGCCTCGACGATCCGGTGGATCCGGGCGATGCCGTTGCGCGGATCCGGATCCTGCGCGGCCTGCGCCGACAGGAGCACGATGTGCTTGACCCCGGCGGCCTTCGCCTGTGCCACGAAACCGTCCACACCGGACGGTTGGGTGTACAGGTAGACCTTGTCCACGCCTTTCAGCGCGTCGGCGAAGGTCTCCGGTTCGGCGAGGTCGGCCTTCCGCTTGTCGACGCCGTCGGGCAGGGTGTCCGGGTTGCGCGAGGTCGCGCGGACCTCAACGCCTTGCTGCAGCAGGAGATCCACCACCGCGCGGCCGACGTTCCCGGTCGCGCCCGTCACCAGGATGGTCATGCCACGAACTCCTTCCGGTGGTCCCGCACCCATTCCTGGAAGCTACGGGCGGGTGTACCGGTCGCGCGCTCGACGTCGTCGGTGACATCGGCTGCGACGCCGACGGTGCGTTCCATGTAGCGCAGCATCGCCTCAGCGGCTTCCTTGCTGCGCAACCGGTCGGTCATGTCCTGCAGGGCTTCTTCCTTGCTGAGCTGGTGGACCTCGACGGGCTTGCCGGTGTCCGCCGAGATCTGCGCGATGATCTCGCGCACGGTCAGCGACTCCGGGCCGGTCAGGGTGTAGATCTCCTTGTTGTGCCGGTCTTCCAGCAGGCTCGCGACGGCCACGGCGGCCAGGTCCTTCTCGTGGACCGGCGCCACCTGCTGCTCCGGGTAAGCGATGCGGGCCACGCCGGTCTCGCGGATCGGCTGCGCCCACTGGCGGATGTTCGTGGCGAAGAAACCACCGCGCAGGAACGTCCACCCCAGGCCGGACCGCTGCACGGCGTCCTCGACCAGGCTGTGCCGCAGGGCGATCGGGTTCCTGTCCGCCCCCGGATACCCCACCGAGATCGAGGAGAGCACCACGACGTGCCGCACTCCCGCCTGCTCGGCGGCGGCGACGAACTCGTCCACAGTGGACGGCTCGGCGTACAGGAAGACCTTGTCAACGCCGGCAAGGGCGTCCGCGAACGTGCCCGGGTCGGTCAGGTCGAGCTTGTGAGTGTCGCCCGCCGGGTTGCGCGAGGCGGGCCGGACGGGAACCCCGGCTTGGCGCAGGAGATCAACCACACCGCGACCGACAGCGCCGGTCGCCCCAGTTACCAGAATGGTCATACGACGAGTATCAACCGGTTGTTAAATCTCGTCAACCAAATAGCTGAATGATAGCCTTCACCGGTGCGCGAACCGGGCAGTCCACGTCGGTCACCAGCGCCGGAGGAGCGTCAGGCGGATGCCGAGCGGTCCCGGCGCCAACTGCTGGCGGCCGCGTACGACGTGTTCGCCTCCAAGGGGTACGCGGGCGCGCGGGTGCAGGAGATCGCCGAGCGCGCGGGCGTGAACAAGCAGCTGATCAACTACTACTTCGGCGGCAAGGAAGGCCTGTACCGGGCGCTGCAGCGGCAGTGGCTGGAAGTCGAGGCCACCTTCGACGACCCCACCCAGTCAGCCGCGGACGTGGCCGCGAAGTACCTCCATGCGAGCCTCGCAGACCCACGCGGCACCCGCCTGATGATGTGGCGCGGGCTCGCGGCGGGCTGTGGCGGCGACCCGGTCCCCGACGAGGAGCCGGTCCAGGACCTGTCCGGCCTCACCAACCGCCAGCAGGCAGGCGAGATCGACCCGTCGATCGACCCGGCCTGCCTGCTGCTGTCCCTGATCGGCATCACCAGCATCCCGGTGGTCGTGCCCGACCTGGTGCGGAAACTCTTCGGGGTCGACCCGTCCGACCCGGAGTTCGAAACCCGCTACACCCACCACATCCGCGACCTCATCAACCGCCTCGCCCCACCCGCGTGACCGGTCAGCGGGCCGCGGCGAGGATCCCGCCGACCAGCTTGAGCATGGTGTCGATGTCGTCGGCCTGGTACATCAGGTCGACCAGGACGTGCCGGACCTCGGTCTGCTCGCCAACGCGCTTGATCACGGCCGCCACGTCCTGGACCACCGTGTCTGTGCGGATCGTCGGGTAGATGCGCAGGATCATGTCGAGGGACTTGGGATCGCGGCCGATCTCCGCCATCAGGCCGTGGATCTGCTCCAGCGGCCGGTTGATCATCAGGTCGACGTCGGTGGCCTGCGGCAGAACCAGCGCGGGCAGCCAGCCGTCGGCGCGGCGGGCGACCCGCTTCATGGCGGCCGGCGCGAAGCCGGCGAGGTAGATCGGCGGCTTGCGGACCGGCTTGAGCTCGCTGCGGGTGGCCGCGATCGTCCAGTGCTTTCCGTTGTGCTCAGCCGGGTTCGCGGTCCACAGGTGCTCGAACACGTCCAAGGCCTCGTCGAGGCGCTCACCGCGTTCGCTGATCGGCACGCCCACCGCCTCGAACTCCTCCGGCGACCAGCCCGCGCCCAGACCGGGCACGAACCGGCCGCCGCTGAGCACGTCCAGGGTGGTGAACATCCGGGCCAGCACCGCGGGCGAGTAGTAGGGGGCGTTGATGATGTTGCTGCCGACCAGCACCCGCTCGGTGGCGCTCGCGGCCACGGCCATCAGCGCGAACGGGTCCAGCAGGGCCCGGAACTCCTCGGGGAAGTCGTCCGCGCCGTTGTACCCGACCTTCGGATCGACCGGCGCCAGCAGCCGGTCGATCACCCACAGGCTGTCCGCACCGAGGTTCTCGGCCTCACGGGCATACCTACCGGCCTCCGCCGCCTGCCACGCCACGGCGCCGGTCTGCGGCAACGTGAATCCGATCTTCATGACACTCCTTTGACGAGATGTGACTAGTTCAAATAGTAGTCACATCGAAAAACGAAGTGCCATCGCTGGCTACCATTGACCCGTGGCTCACGACGACTGCGCGAGCGCCGACGCGGCACTGACCCGGGCATTCACCATCCTGGGCACCCGCTGGACGGCGATGCTGCTGGGCGTCCTCGGCCGCGGCCCGGCCGGCTACCGCGAGCTGTCGCGAGCCCTCGGCAAGGTCAGCGACTCGGTCCTGTCCGAACGCCTGACCACCCTCACCGAAAGCGGTCTGGTGTCCAGAACGGTCCAGGAGGGCCCGCCGATCACGGTGACCTACCGGCTCACCACGGCCGGCGAGGCCCTGATGCCGGTCCTCGACCAGATCTCCGCCTGGGCCGACCACCACCTCCCCGAACCCGCCCACAGCAGGCAGCCCTGACAGCGCCCGGCCGGGCGCCCAGACCTGTAAGTCGGACTCGATGCGTTTGATGTGGACATGCATTCCTTCAACGCTGTGTCGATGTTCATCACCAAGTTGCGGAAAAAGCGAACCGGCCGCGTCACCCCAGGTGGGCGACGCGGCCGGTTTTATTCGACTTATCCGGGTCAGAACTTGCCCGCCTTGATGTCGGCCACGGTCACCCGGGCGGACTTGTAGGTGTCCGCCGGCATCGGCTTCTCGCCGGGGCCCGGCTTCGCGACGGAGCTGATCGGCAACCCGGTCTTGGCGTTGATCGTCAGCACCTGCCCGCCGGTGCCGCCGAAGATCGCCGGTCCCGCGGTGAGAGCCAGCGCGGCCTGGCCGTCGCTGGTCGTCTCCTCGACGGTGACATCCGGGATGGTCGAGATCAGCCGCAGCACACCCGCCCGGACCTGGGCGTTG
The DNA here is from genome assembly GCF_040675465.1 of Actinocrispum sp. NPDC049592. Classification (NCBI taxonomy): domain Bacteria; kingdom Bacillati; phylum Actinomycetota; class Actinomycetes; order Pseudonocardiales; family Pseudonocardiaceae; genus Actinocrispum; species Actinocrispum sp. NPDC049592. Next base: position 131,182 of record NZ_JBFAPA010000001.1, read on the forward strand.
GCCGCACCCCTGGTCAGCGCGTTGAGGCTGTTGACCCAGAGGCTGTTGTTGATGTAGCCGTCCATGCCCTTGCCGGTGGGCCGCGGCCGCGGCTGCGCGTCGGCGACCCCCTTCATCTTCAGGATCCGGACCCGCTCGGCCTCGGACTTGTCCCAGGCCGCCTGCGCCTCGGCGGGGCCCAGGCCCAGGCCCCACCCGTTGGGGACGGCGTTGACCATGTCCTGCCGTGCCTTGTTGAGGTCACCCTTGGCCGCGTCGCGCGCCGCGGCGATCTCCTTGGCGTCCACCGGGTCGGCGAGGTTGTCGTCGTGGGCGACCGCCGCGGACAGCTCGGCCTTCGTCTCGGAGACGTACTCCGCGCCCTTGTCGGTGTACAGGTTGTAGGTGATGTACGGCTTGCCGTCCGGCGCGGTGCGGTTGCGGATGACCAGCGACGCGTCCCCGGGAAGCGTGCCGTCGGTCGCCTTGACGTCCGCGGCCAGCGACACCAGCTTCGAACCGACCGGAGGCGCCTCGGCCGTCGTCCCGGACGACGGTGCGGGGCTCACCCCCGACGTACCGACGGACACCACGACCGCCGCGACGGCAGCCGCACCAACGGCGCCGATACCGACCTTGCCCATCAGGCCCAGCCGAAAGTTGCGGACCCAGCCGGGCTTCTCCTTGCGCGCCGGCGCCGCCACCCGCATGGTCCCGGTCTGTGCCATCGCCGTCCCGAGCATCGTCCGCGCCCGCTCGTAGGCCTCCGGACGCAGCGGCGGGACCTCTTTCAGCTGGCCGACCAGGTCCATCTCATCCATGATCACGAGCTCTCCTTCACACGTTCGCGTTGGTCAACAGGGCCGCTACTTCGGGCGCGGTCCGCAAAGCCGTGCGGGCCTGGTGCAGCAGGCGGCGGGCGGTCCCGGCCGGCATGCCGAGCGCCCGCGCGGCGTCGGCGACCGTCAGGTCCTCCCAGGCGACGAGGGTCAGGACCTCGCGCTCCTCCGGCTGCAGCCTCGCCAGCACGCTCCGGAGCACCGACTGGGTGTCCACCCGGGCGTCCACCGCCGACCAGGGGTCCCACCCGTTCGCCAGGCTCGTCGCGTCCGGTACCGGGTCCTCGGCCGGCCGGGACCGCCAGTGGCGGCGCATCTTGTTCAGCGCCACCCCGTACAGCCACGGCCGCGCCTCGGGGTAGGCCCGGTCGTAGGTGCTCCGGGACTCGAAGGCCGCGACCCACACCTCCCCGAGCAGGTCCTCGGCCGCCTCGCGTCCCACCCGCCGGGTGAGGTAGGCGCCGATCGCCCGCTCGTGACGGCAGATCAGCTCCACAAAGGCCTCTCCGTCACCGTCCAGCGATTTGCCGATCAGTTCCGCGTCTGAGGTCATCACGCTCCTCGTCTCGCTGTGCCCTTACACCCCGCCTTTGCCATGAGGGCCGGAAACCGTTCAGCGTTCGGGTGCGGTCTCGCGTGATGTGTCGACGTCTGGAGCGGTGTTCTCGGTGTAGTGCCCGGGGCGAACGTGGCCCGGATCAGCGCTTACGCCCAGGTGACCGGCAGTGCGTGGACGCCGTAGATGTTCATGTCGGTGCGGAGCTTCACCTCACGGGCCGGAACGGCGAGCTGGAGGGCCGGGAACCGGCGCAGCAGCCCCTCGAACCCGGCGCGCATCTCGATGCGGGCCAGTTGCTGGCCGAGGCACTGGTGAACGCCGTGTCCGAAGGCGAGGTGACCGCGGGCTTGCCGGTGAATGTCCAAAGTGTCCGGGTTGTCGAAGCGCTGCGGGTCGTGGTTGGCGGCCAGCATCGACACGACGACGGTCGACCCCTTGGCGATCGTCTCGCCGCCGAGCTCCAGGTCCTCGGTGGCGTAGCGGTAGAAGATGTCGCCGATGGACAGGTAGCGCAGCAGCTCCTCGACCGCGTCCGGGATCAGCTCCGGGGTGGCGCGCAGTTCGGCCATCTGCTCGGGGTGCTCCACCAGCGCGAACGTACCCAGCGCGAGCATGTTGGCGGTGGTCTCGTGCCCGGCGAGCAGCAGCAGGAAGGCGACCCCGACCAGCTCCTCGATGCTCAGGTCGTCCTGCCGGGCCAGGTCGGACAGCAGGTCCTCACCCGGCTCGGCGCGCTTGCCGACGACCAGCTGGGCGAGGTACCCGGTCAGCGCGCCCACCGCGGCCATCTTGTCCTCCAGCGACTGGTCCCGGACCAGGAACTGGGCGGAGTTGGCCTGGAAGGTCTCCCGGTCCTCGTAGGGGACCCCGAGCAGCTCGCAGATCACCAGCGACGGCACCGGCAGCGCGAACTCCCTGACCAGGTCGACCGGCGGGGCCAGCCGGGCCAGGTGGTCCAGCTGACGCTCGACGATGTCGTTGATGTGCTCCTCGAGCAGTTTCATCCGCTTGACGGTGAACGCGCCGGTCAGGCGCTTGCGCAGCCGGCCGTGGTCCGGTGGGTCCATCGAGATGAACACGCCCGGCATCTGCGGGGACGGTTCGGTGGCCACGGGCATGCCAGGCGTCTCGAACGGCACGTGGATGACACCGAGGTCGAGCCGGGAGCTGAACCGGGTGTCGGCCATCACCTGGCGGACCGCCTCGTAGCCGGTTACCAGCCAGCCCTCGTGACCGTCGGGGAAGATCATCGGACTGACCGGCCGCGCGCTGCGCAGCCGGGTGATCTGCCGGGGCGGGTCGAACGGGTTCGCATCGCGCTCCATGGGCAGACCGTGCGGGATGCCGACCTTCTGGCTCATCGGATCGCCTCTCGTGGTGGTGTGTTGCGCCCACGATCACGACAGTCGCTGACATGCCCCTGACACGGGCGAGACATGGCCGTTCGCCCGTTCGTGGCAAAATCGGCCGGGTGCAGGTGGGGATGCTTGGGTCATTCGAGGTTCGCGCGGATGACGGCGTCCTGACCGACGTGCCGGGCGCCCGGCTGCGCGGCCTGCTGATCGCCCTCGCGCTCGACCCGGGCCGGGTGGTGCCGAAGGCGACGCTGGTCGACTGGATCTGGGGTGAGCGGCCACCGGCCGACGCGTCGAACGCGTTGCAGCGCTTGGTCTCCCGGCTGCGGAAGGTGCTGCCGGACGGGTCCATCGAGGGGACCGCCAACGGCTACCGGCTGAAGGTGGACCCCGATGCCGTCGACGCGGTCCGGTTCGAACGCCTCGTCGGCCAGGCCCGTGACGAGAACGACCCGCGGCGGCTGCGTGAGGCGCTGGCGTTGTGGCGCGGTGCGGCCATGCAGGACGTCGGGCTGCAGGACAGCGAGGCGTTCGACGCGGCGGTCACCCGGCTCGAAGGGCTGCGGCTGACGGCCATGGAGGACCGGTTCGACGCGGAGATCGACCTCGGCCGCGGCGCGGGGCTGGTCACCGAGCTGACCGACGTGGTGGCCGCGCATCCGGTGCGGGAACGGCTTGTCGCCGCGTTGATGCGGGCCCTCGTCGCGACCGGCCGCGACACCGATGCGCTGCTTGTGTACCAGCGCACGCGGGAGACGTTGGCCGACACGTTGGGTGTGGATCCCTCGCCGGAGCTGTCCGAACTGCACGTGGCTCTGCTGCGTGGCGAACTGGGGCGGCGGGAGGAGACCCGCAAGACCAACCTGCAGGCCGAGCTGACCAGTTACGTCGGCAAGGACGAGGACCTCGCCGCGGTCCGTGGCCTGATCGCCGAACACCGGCTGACCACGCTGATCGGGCCGGGCGGTTCGGGAAAGACCAGGCTGGCCAAGGAAACCGTGCGCACGCTGCTCGGCGGCCTGCCGGACGGGGCCTGGCTGGTGGAACTGGCGCCCATCGGTCCGGAAAGCACGGTGGGTGGGCCTGCAGGGCAGGGGGACGGGAAAAACATCGCGCAAGCGACCCTCGCTGCCCTTGGTCACCGGGACTCGCTGCTCGGCGAGGCCCAGGACACCGAACCGACCGACCGGGTCATCGCCGCCATCCGCGACCGCGAGATGGTGCTGGTCCTGGACAACTGCGAGCACGTGATCGAGTCGGCGGCGGCGTTCGCCCACCGTGTGCTCGGCGAGTGCCGCCGGCTGCGGATCCTCACGACGAGCCGTGAACCCCTTGGTATCACTGGGGAAGCACTGTGGCCGGTCGCGCCGCTGGTCCTGCCTGCGGAGGACGCCGACCCTGGTGAGATCGAGTCCGCTCCAGCCGTCCGGTTGCTGCGGGACCGTGCTGGCGCGGTGCGTACAGACCTCGCGGCCGATGCTTCGACACTGTCCACAATGGCCCGGATCTGCCGGGCGCTGGACGGGATGCCGTTGGCGATCGAACTCGCGGCGGCCAGGTTGCGAACGATGACCCTCGATCAGCTCGCCAACCGGCTCGACCACCTGCTGCGCCTGCTGACCGGCGGCAGCCGGACCGCGCTGCCGCGGCACCGGACGCTGCGCGCGGTGGTCGATTGGAGCTGGGAGTTGCTCAGCGACGCCGAGCGGATGGTGTTGCGCAGGCTTTCGGTGTTCTCCGGTGGGGCCAGCCTGGAAGCGGCCGAGCGGGTCTGTGCGGACGATCCGGACGATGTGCTGGAACTGTTGACCGCGCTGGTCGAGAAGTCGCTGGTGGTCGCCGGGAGCGGCGAGGCGCCGCGCTACCGGTTGCTCGGCACCATCAAGGAGTACGCCACCGAACGGCTCGCCGAGGCCGGCGAAGCCGAACTGGCGCGCCGCGCGCATCTGGCCTACTTCACCGAGTTCGCTGAGATCGCGGACCCGTATCTGCGCGGTCGCGAGCAGCTGGAATGGCTTGCGGTGCTCACGGCCGAGCACGACAACATCAGCGCGGCGATGCGTGGCGCGCTCGCGGCGGGCGAGGCGGAAGGCGCGATGCGGCTCGCCGCGGCCGCCGGCTGGTACTGGTGGCTGGGCGGGCACAAGGCCGAGGGCCACGAGCTGATCATGGCGGCCACCGCCGTGCCCGGTGAGGTGCCCGACGAGATCCGGGTCGTGGTGTACGCGTATGTCGTGATGCTCATGGTCTCCGGGCGCAGCGACCAGTTCGAGGCGGCGGAGTGGATCCACCGGGCGTACGAGATCGACGAGCGGGCCAGAACCAGCCACCCTGCACCGAAGGCCATCGCCCCGCTGGAACGGATGCTGCAGTCGCCGGACGCCGCCCTGACCGCGTGGGAACCGTTGTTCACCGACGAGAACCCGTGGCTACGGGCCCTGAGCCGGCTGCAACACGGCAAGACGCGGATCATGCTCGGCGACGGCGGGCTGGACGCGGACGCGCATCTCGAGGCGGCGCTCACCGAGTTCCGGGCGAGCGGTGAACGCTGGGGCGTCTCGTTCGCCCTGACCGAGCTGGCGGACCGGATCGCCGTGCGTGGCGAGTTCACCGCCGCGGCCCGGCACTACGAGGACGCGATCGCGATCGTCACCGAGGTCGGCGCGGCCGAGGACATCGTGACGATGCGGTCGCTGCAGGCCCAGTTGTACTGCCTGGCGGGCGATGCGGAGGCAAGCGCCACGGCGATGGCGGAGGCACAGCGGTACGCGGAACAGGTCGCGTGGCCGGACGCGTTGGCCGAGCTGGCTTTGTCGAAGGCCGAACTCGCGCGCCGGAGCGGTGACGCCGAGCAGGCTCGCCGTCATCTCCGTGACGCGACAGCGATGCTGGGCAAGGCGGCCGAGCGGCCGAACCCGCGTGCGACAACCCAGGACCTGCTCGGCTATCTCGCCGAAGATCTGGGCACGGCCCGCGAACACCGTGCCGCGGCGGTCAAGGCGGCGACCGAGGCGGGCAACGCACCGCAGATCGCGCGAATCCTCGTCGGGGTGGCGGATCTGGCGTTGCGCCAGGAGGAGTTCGAGCAGGCGGCGCGGCTGCTGGCGGCCGCCGAAAGCGTGCGCGGCCTGCGGGATCGGTCCCAGCCGGATGTGGACCGGATCGAGCAGGCCGCGCGGAGCCGCCTCGGCGACACGAGGTTCGCCGAGGCGACCCAGGAGGGGTTGCGGGCGGACTGGAACGAGCTGGCCGCGGTCACACTCGCTTGGTGAACTTGGCCCGGGCCCACACATAGCCGACGACCGCGATCCCCACGCTCCAAGCGAGTGCGGCGATGATGTGGCCGGTCGAGGGTATACCGGTGAACAGGCCCCGCACGCTCTCGATGATCGGCGTGAACGGCTGGTACTCGGCGAACTGCCGGATACCAGGGCCCATCTTGTCCGCGGGCACGATCGCGCTGGAGAAGAACGGCAGCATGATCAGCGGCACGGCGGCGAACCCCGCCGACTCCGGCGTCTTGGCGGCCAGGCCGAACGCGATGGTCAGCCAGGTGACCGCGAACACCGCCAGCACCAGGATCCCAGCCACAGCAAGCCATTGGGGGAAGGTCGCGGCCGGACTGAACCCCATCAGGAACGCAACACCCACGATAGCCACCATGCTGACCACGGTACGGACCAAAGTGGACACAACATGTCCGGTCAGCACGGCCCCGCGCGAGACGTCCATGACGCGGAACCGGTTGATGATGCCCTTGGTCATGTCGGAGTTGACGGCCGTAGCGGTGGCGCCCATCCCGTAGCAGATCGCCAGCATGACCATGCCCGGCGTGGCATAGTCGACGTAGGCGCCGCCACCGACGCTGAACCCGTCGCCGAGCACATAGACGAACATGAACATCATCACGATCGGCATCAGGATCGCGTTGAACCAGATGACCGGGTTGCGCATGGTGTGTTTGACGTTGCGGCGCAACATGATCGCGGCGTCGGTCAGGGGTGCGGTGAGAGTGCTCATCGGGCCACGGCCTCCGTGCTCGAGTGTCCGGTAAGGGCAAGGAAAACGTCGTCGAGGTCCGGCGTGTGCACGGAGAACTCCTCGACCTCGATGGCGTACTCATCGAGCCGGTCCAGCACGAACCGAACCGACTTGACGCCGCCATCACTGGGCACCCGCAACACAAGCCCCTCAGGGTCCGCTGTGGACCCGGTCAACACCCGCGCCGCGGAGTCCAGCCGCGCGGCATCGGCGAACCGGAGCCGGACGTGACTGCCGGGAATCTGCCGCTTGAGCTCATCCGGGGTGCCCTGAGCAACGAGCTTGCCCTGATCCAGCACGGCGATCCGGTCGGCGAGCTGATCGGCCTCCTCCAGGTACTGCGTGGTGAGGAAGATGGTCATCCCCTCGGCGACAAGCTCCCGGACGATCGTCCACATGGTCCGCCGGCTCCGCGGATCCAACCCAGTAGTGGGCTCGTCCAGGAAGATGATCCGCGGCCGCCCCACCAGCGTCATGGCCAGATCAAGCTTGCGCCGCATGCCCCCGGAGTAGGTGGCGGCCATCTTCCCAGCCGCCTCCCCAAGATCAAACCGCGCCAACAACCCCTCGATGACCCGCTGCCCCTCCCGCCCGCCAAGGTGCAACAGATCGGCCATCAACCGAAGGTTCTCGGCCCCGGTGAGCAGGTCATCAACCGACGCGAACTGCCCAGTAACCCCAATAGCCCCCCGCACAGCCTTCGTCTGCGTACCGACGTCGTACCCAGCCACCCGCACCACGCCGGCATCGGGCTTCATCAACGTGGTCAGGACGTTCACCGTCGTCGTCTTCCCAGCCCCATTGGGCCCCAACAGCGAGAAAACACTCCCCGCCGGAACCGAGAAGTCAATGCCATCAAGCACAACCCGGTCCCCAAACCCCTTACAGAGCCCCAAAACCTCAATCCCAGATTCACTCATGCCGCAACCCTGACCCCACCCCCTGACACCACCCCGCCACCCCCCTGACACCACACCCAACGGGGGTGAGGCGGCGCAGCCGCGCGTGGAGGTCTGGGGGCCCGACCCCCAGACGGCCGGCCCGGCGGAAGTTGTGAAGCAACGACAGCCGATCCCGTCGTGAGAACGGCTCGTGTCCGAGCTGTTCGATCACGACACGGAACTCGTTTCCGCCAGTCGGTCCAGGATGCAGGACGACCACAGCCGTCTCCCGACCTTCGTCCTGCGCAGCACGTCACATCAACAGCATCGCGATGAGGAACAGTCTCGAGCTAGCTACCGCCATCAGCGGTCACACTGCGGCACCATCTTGATGCTGTCGGACCCAAGCACCACCACCCCTGCGTCCAGGTCGACGCCGTTGGGTGGCGCACCGTTGGTTTCCTCGTCGCGCAGAAGCGACTGCGTGGCACGCTGGTCCAACTCGACCCGTTTGGCTCCATAGAAGAAAGCGATGAACTCGTCGAAAGAGGCTGCCGACAGCGACGTTCCAGTTCCAGTGTCCCGCACGCGCCGCGCCCGCCGCCACGCTCGTTCACAGAGCGCCAAGAAACTGATCCCCAAGGCGATAGCGGGAAGAGAACATACCCAGAACATCACCATGCTTGGTGCAACGTCCAGGCCCGGACACCGGTTCCGGCCCGGTACGGACTCGCGCAGTGACCTGACCGTAGGACACTGTCCTCCCACGTCGTTCCCGCACAGTCCTCACCACTACGGGAGATCTCCGCCCGAGCCTCTTCCAAAGAAGACCAGGGACGCACTGAAACGGCATGGGAAGCCTGGACGAGAGCGGCAGCTACTGCTGTACCTCGCTGCTGTACAACATGGATCAGGGCCGTCCATTCCTCTTTGGACGGCCCTGACCAGGTGTGGAGCTGAGGGGAATCGAACCCCTGACCTTCTCGATGCGAACGAGACGCGCTACCAACTGCGCTACAGCCCCTTGGTGCCTGGAAAGCATAGCAGTGGCCTTCCAGGCGGTTTTCACTCCCCTACCGCTCGGCGATATCGCAGGCTGTGGGGGTCGTCGAGCTCGTCGAACGCCGGGTCCTCGTCGTCGATGTCGACCACGACCGCGTGGGGGTGGGTGACCCGGGGCGGGGTGTGGCCGATGGGGGCGTCGGGGTGGTGGCGCTCGTCGTGGTGGTCGTAGTCACCGTCGTAGTCGCGGTCGTGGTCGAGGCGGGCTCGTTCACGCTCGCGTTCGCGGTATTCGAGTTCCTGGTCGCTGGGGCGGATGGCGCGGCGGGTCTGTGCCATCCGGGCGAGCCGGCGCTGGCGGATCTCCTCTTCGATGCGGACCTGGCGGCGCAGGTAGGCGAGGTAGCTCACCAGGCCGAGGTCGATCACCCCGTGGCCGATCCAGGCCATGGGGTAGAGGACGCCTGCCGCGACCGCGCTGCCGACCGCGAGCAGCAGCAGGACCACGACCACCCGCTGGCGGGCGGCGTAGCGGGCGCGCGCCGTCAGCGCCGCGGCTTCGGGGTCGAAGCCGCCGCGTCCTGGGCGGTAGCGCCGGTGCTGCTGCTGGGGCGCAGGGTTATGGGTGGCGGCGGAGACGGTGTCCGTGTCCACGGGGTCACGATCGTCCGCTTCGGCGTCGATGTCGAGGGGGTCGTGCTGTTCCGTAGTCGAATCAATACCGTCGGGCGCCGGTCCGGCTTCTTCCGTAGGGTCGGCGACGTCCGTCTCGCGCATGTCGGCCTCCTCGGCCGCGCCCTTCCGCACGACCCGGGCGGCCAGTGCGGAGTCCGCGGTCCTGGCGATCTCCTGGCGCTTGCGCACGATCATCGGGACGAGGACGACCAGCCACGCCACGACGAGCGCCACCACGATGAGTGAGCTCGGCATGCCTCGTCACCTCCCCCGATCCGTTGCAATTAGTCACGGTAGTCACAACAGTCACAGCAGTGTCGGAGGCGCGCCGGTAGCGATCTTGCGGCGCAAGGGCCTTTCAGGCGTAGTGCTGCGGCAAAAGAGCCAACGAGGGAAAGGAAGTTCCCCCTACCGGGGGATGGTGGCGCGCCCGTCCGCGAGCAGCCGGCCGACCAGTCCATCTGGTACGTCCTCGGTCGTCACCGCCAGGCACAGATGGTCACGCCAGCCCCCGGCGACGTCCAGGTAGCGGCGGAACAGGCCCTCCTCGCGGAACCCGAGCTTCTCCAGCACCCGCAGGCTGGCCTTGTTCTCCGGGCGGACGGTGGCCTCGATCCGGTGCAGGCCGGCCATCATGAAGCAGTGGTCGACGACCTGCGCGACCGCCGCGGGTGCGACGCCGCCGCCGATCACGTGCGAGGCGACCCAGTAGCCCACCCAGGCGGAGCACAGCGAGCCCCGGATGATGTTGCCCACGGTGACCTGCCCGGCCAGCTGACCGTCCACTGTGATCACGAACGGCAGGGTCATGCCGCGCCGGGCCAGCGCCCGCAGCGAGGACCACTGCCCCGGCCACGCCAGCATGGCGTTGCGGTCCTCCCATGTGCCGGGAGCGGTGGGCTCCCAGCGCTCCAGGTGCTCCCGGTCACGCAGCCGGATCCGGCTCCAGGCACCACCGTCGAACAAGCGTGGGCCACGGACCGCGACCAGCCCCGCGGGCACCTGGAGCGGCCCGAGAGTGGCGGGCCAGCCGGGGTGCCGGCCCTGGGGGCGCGGCGGATCCATCACGCCGCTCACCCCCGCTGGGCGAGGAAGCTGACCTGGACCTCTTCGCCGACCGCGACGTCCGTCGTCTCCTCGTCCACGAGCACCAGGCAGTTCGCCTCGGCGAGCGCGGCCAGCAGGTGCGCGCCGGACAGGCCGAGGGGCTGGACCAGGTACTGGCCGTTGCTCTCGTCGCGCAGCAGCTGCCCGCGCAGGAAGCCGCGGCGGCCCTTGGTGGACGTGATCGGCGAGAGCAGGTGGGCGCTGACCAGGCGGCGGCGCGGGTTGCGCTTGCCCTGCGCGGCCCGGATCAGCGGGCGCACGAAGACCTCGAACACGACCAGCGCGCTCATCGGGTTGGCGGGCAGCACGAACGTGGGCACCGCGTCCGGGCCGAGCCGGCCGAAGCCCTGCACAGAGCCGGGGTGCATGGCCACGCGGGTCATGTCGATCTCGCCGAGCTCGGACAGCGCGGCGCGGACCTCGTCGCCGGTCGTGCCGCCGACCCCGCCGGCCAGCACGACGATCTCGGACAGCAGCAGCCTGCTCTCCACGACCTCGCGGACCTTGCGGTGGTCCGGGCTGACGATGCCGACCCTGGTGACCTCCGCGCCCGCGTCCCGCGCCGCGGCCGCCAGCGCGTACGAGTTCACGTCGTACACCTGGCCCTGGCTGGGCGCGCGGTCGATGTCCACCAGCTCGTCGCCGATGGAGATGATCGACACGCGGGGACGCGGGTAGACCAGGACCTTGGCGCGGCCCACCGCGGCCAGCAGGCCGACCTGCGCCGAGCCGATCGTGGCGCCGCGCCGGACCGCGACGTCACCGGTCTGCACGTCCTCGCCGGTCCGCCGGACGTAGGCGGCCGACGGGACCGGCTGGTTGATCGTGACCCGGGCCGGGTGCTCGTCGGTGTACCCGAGCGGGACGACCGCGTCGGCCAGGGTCGGCAGCGGCGCGCCGGTGTCCACCCGGACGGCCTGTCCAGGCTGCAGCCGGCGCGGCTGGCGGGACCCGGCCTGGATCTCGCCGACCACCGGGAGCACCACCGGCTCTCGGCCGGCCGACTGCACGTCGACGCTGCGCACCGCGTAGCCGTCCACCGCCGCCTGATCGAACCCGGGCAGGGCGTGTTCGGCCACGACCTCCTCGGCGCAGAGCAGACCCTGTGCCTCGGAGATCGCCACACGCACGGGCGCCGGCCGCACCGCGGCCGCCAGCGCCCTGGCGAGCTGTTCGTCGACGGACCTCATTCACCTGACCTCGTGCTAGTCGGAAACCCGGGCGCGCAGCCACGCGCGCAGGCCGGGCCCATACTCGGGGTCATCGAGGGCGAAGTCCACGGCGGCACGCAGGAAACCACCAGGATTGCCCAGGTCGTGACGTCCGCCCCGGTGCACGACCACGTGGACGGGGTGTCCCTCGGAGATCAGCAGGGCGATCGCGTCGGTCAGCTGCAGCTCACCGCCTGCCCCCGGGGTGATCCGCTTGAGAGCGTCGAAGATCGCCCGGTCAAGCAGGTAACGGCCGGCCGCGGCGAAGGTCGACGGCGCGTCCTCGGCCGCCGGCTTCTCGACCATGCCCCGCACGACCTTGACGTCCTCGTCGGCCGTGTCCTCGACGTCGAACACGCCATAGGCGGAGATCTGGTCCTTCGGGATGTCGAACGCGCACAGCACGCTGCCGCCGCGCTCGGCGCGCACGTCGGCCATCTTCTTGAGCACACCGGTCGGCAGCACGAGGTCGTCGGGCAGCAGCACCGCGACCGCGTCGTCGCCGCCGTCGAGGTTGGGTTCCGCGCACGCCACCGCGTGCCCCAGCCCCAGGGCCTGCTCCTGGATGGCGGTCTCCACCGCCAGCAGCGCGGGCGCCCGGCGGACCTTGTCGAGCAGCGCGGTCTTGCCGCGGGCGCGCAGGGTCTCCTCCAGCTCGGGTTGCGGCTGGAAGTACTGGACCACGGCGTCCTTGCCCGGGGAGGTGACGATCACCAGCCGGGACGCGCCCGCGTCGGCCGCCTCCGCGGCGACGAGCTCGATGCCCGGTGTGTCGACCACCGGCAGGAGTTCCTTGGGCACCGCCTTGGTGGTGGGCAGGAAACGAGTGCCCAGGCCAGCGGCGGGCACGATTGCTGTCTTGAATGCGAGCGACGGGCTCATGGAATGTGAGCCTAACCTCAAGGCGTGACCGTGCTTCCCGCCACCAAGGACGAATGGCGTTCACGTTTGCTCGCCGACCGCCGGGCCGTGCCGCCCGAGGTCCGCGCCACCGAGGCCGCCGCGCTCGCCGGGTTCGCCCGTGAGCTGGTCGACGCTGGTCAGACGGTATGCGGTTATGTCCCGGTCGGTACCGAGCCCGGGTCTGTACAGATGCTGGACTCGCTGCGGGACGCGGGCGTCCAAGTGCTCCTTCCGGTCGTGGTCGGATATGCCCCGTTGGACTGGGCGGTCTACGAAGGTTCACTGCGACCGGGGCCGCATCGGTTGCTCGAACCCACCGGCCCCCGCCTCGGGCCGCAGGTCATCGGCACGGCGGCGGTGGTCCTGGTGCCCGCGCTGGCCGTCGACTCGACCGGAATCCGGCTCGGACGTGGCGCTGGTCACTATGACCGTTCACTGGTGCACGCCGCCCCAGACGCGGTCGTCGCCGGGGTGGTCCGCGACCAGGAGTTCCTGCCGCACTTGCCGTTCGAAGCCCACGACATCAGGATGACCGCGGTCCTGACTCCCGGCCGGGGCAAGATCGACGTCTCCAGCCCTTAGCACTCTGCGTGCTAGACTGCCAGCTACTTGGGAGAGGTCTCAAAAGGAGAGAACGCCGTGCCGACCTATCAGTACGCATGTACGGTGTGCGACCACCGCTTCGAGCAGGTGCAGTCCTTCACCGACCCGTCGCTGACGGTCTGCCCCGAGTGCTCCGGCAAGCTCCGCAAGCTGTACGGATCCGTGGGCGTGGTCTTCAAGGGCAGCGGCTTCTACCGCACCGACAGCCGCTCCTCGTCGAGCAGCTCCGAGACCTCGCCGGTCTCCGCAGGCGCGTCGAAGTCCAGCGAGAAGACCTCCACCAGCACCAAGTCGGAGTCCTCCACCTCGACCACGAGCACCTCGTCGAGCAGCACCCCCGCCGCCAAGGCCTCCTGACCCACACCCCGTTTCTTCAAGACCCGGTGCCAGCACCGGGTCTTCGCTTTTCCTGATCACCCATCGTGTCGAGCCTGAATCGCCACTCGTCGAGGACGACCCCGGCCGGTCGCGTTGATCTGGGCCGACTGGCAGTCCTGCGGATCCTCACGCGAGGAGCTCCGCGATCCGGTCTGGACGCAGTACAAGGAGTGCTTCGTCGTCGTTCGCAGCCGCTACCGGGGAAGGCTGTTCTCCCCGTGCGTGTAGGTGGACAAGGACTTCGCCATCGCGCGGCCTGCACCAGGGTTATCCCAAGACACTCGGCTCGATGCACCACTTTGCTCGAGAATCTGGACGCCATGGGATGCGCTCCTGGACTCCGGCAGCTGCCTCGGCGCTTCCGGCCGCTGGCGTGGCATGCCTCACGTTGACCGAAGTGTCTAAGGGGATGGTTCGCCGGTCAGGATCTCCTCGAATCGGATCTCTGGTTTCTCGCAGCGGGTGGCGACTGCACGGTGGAGTTTGAGGCAGTTGATACCGCTCCGACGGCGTGGCGCGGCTGGTAGGGCTGCGGGCCGAACTTCAGGTCGATCATCCTGGTGTCCAGATCGATGTGGGTGTGCCAGAGCCACACTGGTTCGGGATGGTCCGGACGGCAACGGTTGATCTGTAAGCGAATCACCGTGCCGCTCTGGATCGGCAGGTGCTCGGTGTGGGTGGTCCGGGCGGTGCGGTGGGTCAACCGCGGATGCAGCCGGTTCCAGGCCCCGATGGCGGCAGGACCATAAAGGGGGGTGTCGGTATCGATGGTGCTGTCGGGTGGGCCCAGGTGGCCGGGTCGCCGAAGGCGAACTCGCTGCCGTGGCGCCGTGACCGACCCATGATGTCGGTTCACGCGTGGGAGTTGAGCGGCGCAGGACCCTGTCTGAACGCATCCGGACCAGCACCGCGAACGCCAGGTCGGGCCAGTTGGAAGGCCAGCCATGGTCCGTCGTAGCCGACGTCGGTCACGATCAGGATGTCGGGATCACCAGGCCGCCAAAGCTCAGCAACCCGCATCCCAGCCTTCTCGATGCAATCGGCTCAGCAGCCCGGACCGACGGGCCAGCCGCCGTTCTGAGAGCGCAGATCTTCAGTTGGTTCGGCTGGGTAAGCGTTGTCGGTCAGCGCGAGCACCGGCCGGGCCTCGGCTGGCCACCTCGCGACGGCCGACCCGATGCCCCGGTGTTTGCGGCGCCGGCGGCGTCCTGGCGGGCTCGGTTTGTCATCGAGTCCACGCTCGCCAACCCGGACCGGTCCTGCGCATCACCGGCGGTCTGAAAGGCGGGCAGGACCGCTCCCATGTCCCGTCGCGCTGCGAGCGGCGGAACAAACCGCGGACCGTCGGCCACGGCGCATACCCCGCTGAGATGTCACGCCACGGGCGTCCCCCTTCGGATGCGTCAACGGGTCCCGCTGATGAGCTGCGGTTTCTCCCACTTCGGCGGACCGCCGGTGCAGCGACGGGCCAGCTCAGCCGACTGCGCGTGGGTCAGGTCATGCCGCATCCTCACCGGGAAGGTGGCGGCGAACTCTGGCGTGGACACCGAGCGCGGGGATCCCTGGTGAGTGGCGAGGTCTCCGGTATGAAGTTCCTGCTTTGGCACAGAACCAGATACCGGAGACCTCTTCAGTCATCGATCACCGCCAGCTGTGACTTCGCACCAGTCCCACGAGGTCAGTTCGTGGAACCGTCGTCGAGGTGCCTGGTGAGCAGGTCGGTGATCACGGCCTGGCCGGCGGCCAGCTTGGCGTAGGTGGCCTGCATACTGCTGTCGACCTTGGCGAACCCGGCCTTCATCTCGGATTCGAGCCGGGTCAGCCGTTGGCCGTGCTCGGTCAATGTTCCTTGCATGCCGTCCAGCGTCTCTTGCATAGCGTCCAGCCTGGTGCCGTGATCGGTTTGGGTGCGGTGCAGGGTTTGCAGGGTTTTGCCTTGGTCGATCTGGGTGGTGCGCAGGGCTTGGATCAGGGATTTGTGGACGTCGAGTTTTGTGCTGATGTCCGCGACATCGCGGTCGGCACCGCCTGCCAGGACGCGGGCGGCCGCGGCGTCCTTGCTGATCAAGCCCACCCGTTCCTCAAGGGCACCGACACGGCTTGCCATCTGGCCTTCGAGGGCTGCGACACGCGCTTCCAACCCCTCCATGGAGGCCACCTCCTCACTGTAGCGACCGGCCGCGGTCTCCTCGTGCGGCCGTGCATGCATGGTCTTGTCCTGTTTTTCAGGCTGTGATTCCGCCACCGGTCGCCACCGCTTTCCCGAGTCGTGCATCGAAGTTCTCGATCAAGGTGAACCTGCTCGGCGCAGCGCCCGGCTATCGCGGGCGAGCACCTCGGCACACGGCCTCATCGCTCATCGGGATGAGCGCTGCTGCTGGTCGCGGAGCAGGTCGCGGATCTCGGCCAGCAGCTCGACCTGGGTGGGCTCGGCGGGACCGGGCTCCTCGCCCCGCTTGCGGCGCTCCTGGATCTTCTTCACCGGCAGCACGAGCGCGAAGTACACGACGGCCGCGATGATGACGAAGTTGATGATCGCGGTGAGCACCGCGCCGATGTCCATCACGGACTTCTCGTTGCCTCCCACGATCTGCCAGGCCAGACCGGAGACGTTCGAACCGCCCACAGACGCGATCAACGGGTTGATCAGATTGGTGACCACGGCCGTGACCACGGCGGTGAACGCAGTGCCCATCACGACCGCGACGGCCAGATCGAGCACGTTCCCGCGCATGATGAAGTCCTTGAAACCCTTCAGCACAGCGCTACTCCTCACTAGGCGGAGACGAATTTCACCGGAGGGTAACCGTCACCTCCCGCGAGAGCGACGCTGCCGCCACCCTGATCGCGACCGCCCTGGGTAAGCCCACGACGAGCAGCCGTCTCGGCTCACCCGAGCGAATGGTCACCACGACCGCGTCGGAAGCGAGCACCTCCTGGTCAGGACCCACGATGTCCACATGGGACCCCGGCACCAGCAGGTCGGCGATGCTGTCGTCGACGAGCCGCACGGCAACAGCGGCCGCGTCGGGCAGGCCAGTGGTCAGACGTATGTTCGACGGACCGAGCAGCCGCACGGAGGTGATCGGCTCCCCGGCGGCCGCCGCGCCCGCGAGAACCTGACCGCCGACCGAGGCGGGATCGGACAAAGCTCCCGACGGCACCAGCGAAGGCGGCGCGCGCAGCAGCTTTATGTCCGATGTGGACAGGGGCGTGCCCGGGGCCAGGTCCCGCGCGGCCACGAGCACGGGCACCTCCGCCACCCGCACCGGCCGGAACGCGAGCACGGCCGCGAACAGCACCAGCCCGGCGGCGAGGATCCGGCGCAGCGCGAACACCCTCGTCCAGCCCTTGGTCCGGAGCGATCGGAGCAGACGACTTGTTGCCATGTCTTCGACGCTATTCAGCCGCAAGCAGTCCGGAAAGCCGATCGCAACGCCTGTGGACAACTCACCGGTACGAGTGGAAGGTTCTACCGCGCTGCCGCAGCTCGCAGCGGATCCGAGGCGAACGCCTTGATCCCGTCGGCAAAAGACACCCCGGCCCGGAACCCGAGCAGATCCGCGGCCCGGCGAGGCGAAGCGACCACGTGCCGCACATCCCCGGCCCGCGCACCGCCCACGACCCGAGGCGCCGGACCACCACAAGCAACGGCCAGAGCCGACGCCAGATCCCCGACGGTGTGCGGTTCCCCGGAACAGACGTTGATCGCGGAGAAACCACCCGATGGGGTCTCCAGCGCCAGGACATTGGCCATGGCCACGTCACGGACGTGGACGAAGTCCCGGCACTGCAAGCCATCCTCGAGCACCGTCGGTGCCTCGCCGTGCTCAAGAGCCGACCTGAACAGCGAAGCGACCCCGGCGTAAGGCGTGTCGCGAGGCATCCGAGGCCCGTACACGTTGTGGTACCGCAACGCCCACACGTCACCACCGGCCTGACGTGCCCATGCCGAAGCCAGGTTCTCCTGCGCCAGCTTGGTCGCCGCGTACGTGCTCCGCGGGTCCAGCGGCGCGTCCTCCGGCACCAGATCCCACGTCAAAGCGGCCCCGCACACCGGACAAGGCGGCTCATACTGCCCCGCGGCCAGGCGGACGACATCACGCGGACCAGGCCGGACCACCCCATGTGACGCACAGACATAACGGCCCTCGCCGTAGACCACCATCGAGGACGCCAGCACCAGACGCTTGACCCCAGTCGCGTGCATTGCGGCGAGCAGCACAGCAGTGCCATGGTCGTTGTTGAGCACGTATAGCGGCGCGTCCGACGGGTCCAACCCGTGTCCCACGACAGCTGCCTGGTGGCACACCGCGTCGACTCCAGGCAGTAACCGGTGAAGCAGAGCGGAATCCTGTACGTCGCCCCGTACAAGACCTGAAGTCCACTCGGGAATGCCGTCGTGTGCCTGCGGCAGGAGGTTGTCCAGCGGCACCACCTCGTGCCCTCGCTCGGTGAGAAGGTCGGCGATGTGCGAGCCGATGAACCCGGCCGCCCCGGTCAGGAGAACGCGCATGCGCCCAAGCTATGACCGCTACCACCTCGGCACACTCCCCGCGGGAGAGACGTCATGGAACGGTCAGATCTCGATACGGATATCTTTAGGCCCATGGAACGCAGTGCGCAGCGTCTTGGCAGGGCTCTCATCGTCGTCGTGGACGACCGGATCGCGCACGGTGAGAACGAGGACTCGCCGGGACCGCTGGTGACGGAACTGTTGGAAGAGGCCGGTTTCATCGTCGACGGCACGGTCGCGGTGGCCGGTGAGGTGGTCGACATCCGCAACGCGCTGAACACCGCTGTGATCGGTGGCGTGGACCTGGTGGTCACCGTCGGCGGCACCGGGGTGCTGCCGCGCGACGTGACGCCGGACGCCACTCAGGGTGTGCTCGACCGCCCGATCCCGGGCATCGCCGAAGCGCTGCGCTCCTCCGGTCTGGCCGCCGGTGCCGTGGACGCGGGCATCTCCCGCGGGCTGGTCGGCGTGTCGGGCAGCACCCTCGTGGTCAACCTCGCCGGTTCGCGGGCCGCGGTGCGCGACGGCATGGCCACCTTGTCCTCACTGGTCCCGTATGTGATCGGGGAGCTGTCCGGATGGGACGGGAACTGAGCGACGAGCAGCGCCGCCGCCTGGACGAGGTCTTCGGCGACGTACTGCCCGAGACGACCAAGGACGAACGCGAGCCAGACCCCGAGCCCGAGGACTGGTACGAACGGAACAAGCCGCCCCACCACGGCCAGCGCTAGCGGCCCGGTGGGCGGCCAGGTCGCCGAAAAAGGAACCGGCCTGCTGGCGGTCCGGAGGGAAGCCAGGTCGTCGGAAGGAACCGGTCTCCGGCCAGCGGCGCGGGACGGCCGGTCAGACGGCGAGGGCAACCTCTGCTGGCGGCCCCGGGCGGCATGCGGCCGGTGGGAAGCCGGGTCGCCGAAAGGAGCCGGTGTCCTGCCAGCGTCACAGGACTGCCGGTCAGACGACGAGGGGAGTCCGCCCCGTCTCCGGCCTGAGACGGCGTGCGGAACGGGCGCCGCGACGAAGCCAGCCACCCATCACCAGGCTGCCCACTCCTTGGTTCACAGCTAGACGGCTAGGGGGAGGCGGACCTCGAAGCGGCATCCGGGGCCGTGGTTGTGCGCGGTGATCCGGCCTCGGTGCGCCTCGACCAGGCCTTTCGCGATGGCGAGGCCCAGGCCCGCGCCGACGGGCTCGTCCCCGCGCGGTGCCGGTGTCCGGGCGGCGGTGCCCCGGAAAGCCACCTCGAAGACCCGGGAAAGTTCCTGCTCGGGGATGCCACCGCAGCCGTCGTCGACGGCCAGCACCGCGTTCCCGCCGTCCACCCCCAGCTGCACGGCCACGGTGCCGTCCGGGGGTGTGTGCCGGATCGCGTTGGACACGAGGTTGCGCACGACCCTTGCCAGTTCCGGGTCGCTGCCCAGCACGATCGGCCACGCCTCGGCGGTGGCTACCAGCCGCACCTTCTTGCGCTCGGCGACCGGCGACTGACCGGCGAGAGCGTCACTGACCACGTCCTGCAGCGGCACCGCGGACAGCGTCAGCTCCAGCGCGCCCGCGGTGATCCGGGACAGCTCGAACAGGTCGTCGACCATCCCGGACAGCCGGCGGGTCTCGCCGCCGATCCGGTTGGCGTACCCGGCGACCTCACGGGGCTCGGACACCACGCCGTCAGCCAGTGCCTCGGCCATCGCCCGGATGCCCGCCAACGGTGTCCGCAGGTCGTGGCTGATCCACGCGACCAGCTCCCGCCGTGATGCCTCGGCGGCGCGTTCGCGGTCGCGGGCCTCGCGCTCCCACACGCTGCGCCGGGCGATCATGCGGCCGAGCACCACCGCCGTCGGCACGGTGACGAGCATGACCATCAGGCAGACCAGCAGCATCGTGGTCAGCGTGGCGTTGAACATGAACCCGCTGACGCCCAGCACCCCGGCCATGACCGCCGCGATGGGCGTCAGCACGAGCACGGTCAGGTTGGTCACCAGACGGCGGTTGCGCAGCAGGTACAGCAGCAGCACGCCGAGCGCCGTCACCGGCACCGTCAGGGCGAACGCGACCGGCAGGATGTGCAGCAGGTGCTGCAGCATCGTGCTCATCGGCTCAGCCGGTGAGATGACGTCAGGTGCGGTCATAGCGGTACCCCACACCCCACACGGTGGCGATCCGGGCCGGTTTGGCCGGTACCGCCTCGATCTTCTCGCGCAACCGTCGCACGTGGACGGTCACAGTGGACTGGTCGCCGAAGTCCCAGCCCCACACCTTCTCGAGCAGGTCGGTCCGGGAGAAGGCGGTGCCCGCGTTGGTCATCAGGAACAACAGCAGGTCGAACTCGCGCGTGGTCAGCGACAGGTCCTCGCCCCCCAGGGTGGCCTTGCGCGCGCTGGGGTCGACCGACAGGTCGCCGTCCTCCACCAACCGCGCGGGGGCCGCGGCAGGCACCGCACGGGCCCGGCGCAGCACTGACGACACCCGAAGGGCCAGCTCACGAGGGCTGAACGGCTTGGTGACGTAGTCGTCCGCGCCGAGCTGCAGGCCCGCGATCCGGTTCTCCTCCTCACCCAATGCGGTCAACATGACCACCGGGACGGTGCTGTACTGCCGGATCCGCCGGCACACCTCGAGGCCGTCGATCCCGGGCAGCATCAGGTCCAGCACGATCAGGTCCGGCTCCGCGCGGGCGACCAGCGACAGGGCGAGCTCGCCGTCCCCGGCCACGGTCACCTCGTGCCCGGCCAGCTCCAGGTAGCGGCGCACAACGTCGCGGACCGTCTCGTCGTCGTCCACCACCAGCACTCGTCCGTGTTCGCTCATCGCCTCACCAGTTCGTCAGCAGCAAGTGGTTCACCATAAGCGCGGTGACCGCCTGACCGGCCAGCCACCACCGTGCCCGGGGCAGCATGCCCGCCGCGGGCACCAGCCAGACCGCGAACGGCAGCCAGATCCGTTCCACCTCGGACTTGGACAGCCCCGACACGTCTGCCAGGAGGACGACCACGGCTGCGGCAGCCACCAGTGGTACACGCCAGGCGCGCGGCAGCCCGGCAGCCACCGCAGGCCCGACGGCCAGCGCCAGGCACGCCAGGTTCGCCCACACCCAATACCAGTACGGTCGGTCGTTCGCGATGCCCTGGTAGTAGCGCTCGACGACCAAGTGGTAGCCGTCGAACCACCAGAACCCCGCCCACGCGAACACGCCAGCCACGGCCACCGCCGCGAGCACGGCGAGCCCCAGAGTCCGCCAGCTCCGGGTCACCGCACACACGGTCAGTGCGACCACGCCTAGTAAAGCAAGCCCGTACGACAAAAACGCGCCGAAGCCGAGCAGCAGCCCACCGGCCAGCGCCGCCAGCCGGGTCCGCAACGCCAGCAAAGCGATGCCGGACGCCGTCACACCGGCGAAAAGCCCGTCCGCAGACACCCCGATCCACACCGCGCCCGGGAACAGGGCGATGAACGGCAGCGTCGACCGGGCCAGGGACTCCTTGCCCAGCAACGAAACCGTCGCGGGAACGGCCACTGCGGTCAGCCCGCCGACGAGAATGCAGACGATCCCGGCCCAGCCGCCGCCGGACAGCCCGAGCCGGTCCAGCCAGACGAACACCAGGGTCGCGCCCGGCGGATGCCCGGAGACGTGCGTCGTCCAGGAATCCGGCTGGAAGTCGAGGATCCGCGAGGTGAACGTCCGCAGCATCACACCGATGTCGGTGATCCCGGGCACCGCGCTGAGGTACTCGTCCTGGCTGGTGAGCTGCCCGGCGACCCCGCGCTGCCAGCCGTCCACCATCGCCAGCGAGAAAATCCACAGCACACTCGTCGCGTACCCCAGCAGCAACGCACGCCGCCATGACAGCCGTTGTGCAAGCTCCTGCCCCCAGGCAACGGCAGCGACAGCCAGCATGACGGCGAACGGCGTGCCGGGGCCAACATGCGGCAGCCACTGCGCGAGCACCGGCCACTCGCCGAACGTCGACGGCGCGCCCGGGAAGTGAGCGCTGCCGGACAGCCGGATACCGAAGCCGAAACCGACCCCGATCGCGGCCAGCAACAGAGCCAGCGCGACCAGGTCACCACGGATCCGCCGCGGACGGGTCAAGACCAGGGACACCTGGGGAAGGTAGCCCTCCTCGGGCCGGTCCGCCGACTGGCACCGCGATCCGTCAGAAGTCCGTAAGAAGTTCGCCGCCGTCACAGTTTGGTAAGCGCCGCAAGGGTTCTGCCCTCGTCCGGAAGAGACTTCACTCGGCGCCATGGACGAGATCGATGTGGTGCTGCCGTGCCTCGACGAGGCGGCGGCACTCCCCTTGGTGCTGACGGCGCTGCCACCGGGTTACCGGGCGATCGTCGTGGACAACGGGTCCACCGACGGGTCACCCGAGATCGCCGGCCGGCTGGGCGCGAAAGTGATCCACGAGCCACGCAAGGGCTACGGCGCTGCCGTCCACACAGGACTGGAGCACGCCACGTCCGAGCTGGTCGCGTTCATGGACGCGGATGCCTCGCTCGACCCCGCTGAGCTGCCCAAGCTCACCCGGATGCTCGACCACGCCGATCTCGCTGTGGGCAAACGCGTTCCAGCGCAGCGAGGAGTCTGGCCATGGCACGCGCGTGCAGGAAACGCCCTGTTGGCAACGCTGTTGCGCCGGAAAGGCCTGCCGGTCACCGACATCGCGCCGATGCGGGTGGCTCGCCGTCAACAGCTGCTCGATCTGGGCATCAAGGACCGCGCGTTCGGTTATCCGCTGGAACTCCTGCTCAGAGCCGCCGAGAGCAGGTGGCGGGTCGTGGAGACCTCCGTTACCTACCGGGCGCGAGCCGCGGGCACGAAGTCGAAGGTCTCCGGTTCGGTCAGGGGGACGCTGCGCGCGGTCCACGACATGGCCGGGGTGCTGCGATGATCATCTTGGTGCTGGCCAAGGCCCCTGTCCCCGGACGGGTGAAGACGCGACTGTGCCCACCGGCAACGCCCGAGCAGGCGGCCGACATCGCGGCTGCGTCTCTTTTGGACACATTGGACGTTGTCTGCTCGGTTCCCGGCGCACGACCAGTGGTCTCGTTCGCCGGCGAGATCGGCTGTGCGGCGCGGCAGAAGGACCTCGTCAAGGCGCTGAACCGGACCGCTGTGTTCTGGCAGCGCGGCCAGGACTTCGCCAACCGCCTCGCCAACGCACACCTGGACGTCGCCAGGCACTGCCCCGGCCAGGCCGTTCTACAGATCGGCATGGACACCCCGCAGGTCACGCCCGCCATCCTGACGGGTGCGATGGAACGCTTGAAGGAGTTCGACGGCGTGCTCGGCCGGGCGGCGGACGGCGGCTGGTGGGCCCTTGGCCTGCACAACCCGGCGGAGGCCGATGCCCTGCGGACTGTCCGGATGTCCCGGCCCGACACCGGCGACCTGACTCACGCCGCTCTCGCTCACCTGAGGATCGGCGAGCTGCCGGTGTTGTCCGATGTGGACACCATGGCGGACGCCCGCCAGGTGGCCCGGCAGGTCCCGAACGGCCGGTTCGCACAGACGGTGGTGGCGACGGCGTGACTGAGTTCGACATGGCGCTGGCGGGCGAGACCTGCTGGCTGGAACTGTCCGACGGGGCGCGGATCCCGTTGCCGGTGGAGCGCTGGCGGGCGACCCCGGATCCGAGCGACGAGATGATGCTCGCCCACTGTGCCGGCCCGACTCTCGACATCGGTTGCGGCCCGGGGCGACTCGCGAGCGCCCTGTCCAAACGGGGCGTGCCAGTGCTGGGCGTGGACACCTCACCGGTCGCGATCAGGATGACCCTGGCCCGTGGCGCGGTCGCCCTGCGGCGAAGTGTGTTCGATTGCCTTCCTGGCGAAGGGCGTTGGCACACCGCGCTGCTGGCCGACGGGAACATCGGCATCGGCGGTGACCCGGTCACCCTCCTGCGCCGGATCCGGGATCTGCTTTCACCCCAGGGGAAGGCGATCGTCGAGGTCGATCCGCCCGGTGTGCCGGTCCACCACCATCGAGTGCGCCTGAACGGCACCGGGACCTGGTTCCCGTGGGCTTGGCTCGGCGCGGACGGTGTCGAGCAGACAGCGAACGCGGCCGGACTCGACCGTCGATGGACGGCATCGAGCGGGGACCGTTGGTTCACGGAACTGGTGCCGGCATGAAGCTCCCCACGTTCAAGAGCGCGGCCCACCACGAACGCGCCACCGCCCGGATCGGCCTCTGGCTCGGCATCGCGTTCGTCGTCTGCTTCATCACCGGTCTGCTGAGCCACGCCGTGCAGCACCCACCCAGCTGGTTCTTCTGGCCGTCCCGCCCGGTCAACCTCTACCGGATCACCCAGGGCGTCCACGTGGTCTCCGGCATCGCCGCGATCCCGTTGCTGCTGGCCAAACTCTGGAGCGTCTACCCCAAGCTGTTCGAACGCCCGCTGGTCCGGAACCTGCCGCACGCCCTCGAACGCGGCTCGATCCTGGTGCTGTCCGGCGCGGCCTTCTTCGAGCTGACGACGGGCATTCTCAACGTCGCCCAGAACTACAAGTTCACGTTCTTCTTCCCTGACACGCACTACGCGGTGGCCTGGATCGCCGTCGGCTCGATCATCCTGCACATCGCCGTCAAACTGCCGACCATCCGACGCGCCCTCACCAGAGACCCCGAACCCGAAATCCCCTCCAGGCGGGCGTTTCTGCGGACAACCTGGATCGCCACGGGAGTAGCGGTCCTCGCCACCGCAGGCACCACGCTCCCCCTCCTCCGCGGCGTCTCGACCCTGGCCTGGCGGACCACGAACGGCCGCCAAGGCCTGCCCGTCAACAGAACCGCCGCGGCCGCGGGTATCACCAGAGACCCGGACTGGACCCTTCAGGTGGCAGCCAAGACGTTCACCCTCGACCAGCTCAACGCCATGCCCCAGACCACAGCGGACCTCCCGATCGCCTGCGTCGAGGGCTGGAGCCAGAACGCGACCTGGACCGGCGTGCCCGTCAAGGATCTGTTGACAGCAGCAGGGGTTCAGCCAGGAGCGGAGATCCGCGTGCAGTCGATGGAACGCAACGGCCTCTACCGATCGACGGTTCTCCCTGGGGAACACACCAGCGACCCGCTCACGCTGCTGGCGTTGAAGCTCAACGGCGAAGTGCTCGACCTGGACCACGGCTACCCGGCGCGGATCATCGCCCCCAGCCGTCCCGGAGTCCTGCAGACCAAGTGGGTCAACCGGTTGGAGGTGTTGTGAAGACACGACTTGCGCTCGGCCTCGCCGGGATCGGGATGGCGGCTTGGGGTGCCTGGCTGGCGTTGGACGTTCCGCAGCTTTTCGAGCTGGGGGCCTGGTTCGTCGCAGGGCCGGTCATCCATGACGCTCTGCTCGCGCCCGTTGTGGCGGCCTTGGGGTTTGTGGTCAGAGGACCCGTGAAGGTGGGGGCGGTGGTGTCCGGGGTCCTGGTGTTGATTTCCGTTCCGTTGCTGTGGCAGGACGGCGTTCCTGCGAACCCCGGTCTGCACGACGCGAACTACTGGGCGCGCCTCGGGATCAGTCTGGGGGTGGTGTGGGTGTTCGTGCTGGTCTTCTTCCTGGTGCGCAATGTGATCAAGAAGCGCAGAGCGGCTGCCGCGAAATGAAACCGAGCCGCACAGAGATGGACGAGGGGTGATCCATCCCGTGCGGCTCAGTTTTGACCGGCCCCGGGGCAGTGGGCCGGCGGCCGACCTCCGCGGAGCAGAGGATCGGCGTGTTCCGGCTCACCCGACGAGAACCGGAAACCTGTGTTGTTGTGCGTCCACCTCGTGGGGTTGTTCCGGCTCCCGGGCGGAACAACCCCACGAGGCTCCTCTCACCACCCCCGGCCCTCCCCGACAGGACCGGAGCTTGGTCTCGGCCGCCCTGCAACGGCCGAGCGTCTCGTTCTTTCGAAAACTCAGTTCAACGGGACGGGCTGCCCGCCGAGGGTGACCTGGACGGTCTTGGTGCCGTTGCCGATGGTCAGCGTCACCTTGTCGCCGGGCGCCTTGGAGCGGACCGCCGCGACGAGCGCGTCGGAGGTGTCGATCCGGCGGTCGTCCATCTTGGTCACGAGGTCTCCGACGGCGAGCCCGGCCGCCTGGGCCGCGCTGTTCGGGGTCACCTCGGTGACCTGCGCGCCGTTGGTGGTGCCGTCCTGCGGGGTCTGCACCTTCACGCCGAGCACGGTCTGGGTGGCCTTGCCGGTCTTGACGATCTCGTCGGCGGTGCGCCGGGCCTGGTCGATCGGGATGGCGAAGCCGATGCCGACCGAACCGCCCTGCTGGCCGCGGGTGCCGCCGGTGCTGTTCGGGCTGTAGATCGCCGAGTTGATCCCGACGACCTGGCCGGCCATGTTCACCAGCGGGCCGCCGGAGTTGCCCGGGTTGATCGCCGCGTCGGTCTGGATCGCGTCCATCACCGACTCCTGCGTGCCCTGGTCGCCGCCGGCGCGGGTCGGCCGGTGCAGCGAGCTGACGATGCCGGAGGTGACCGTGCCGGACAGGTCGAACGGCGATCCGATCGCGACCACGGCCTGGCCGGTTTTCAGGTCGTCGGACCGGCCGAGCGTGACGGGGGTCTTGCCGGACACGCCCTTCGCCTGCACGACCGCGACGTCAGATGTCGGGTCGCGGCCGAGCACGGTGGCGTCCGCGGTCTGCCCGTCCTGGAAGACGACCTTGAGCGGGCTGCCCTGCGCGGCCTCGGCGATGACGTGGTTGTTCGTGATGATCAGGCCGTCCTGGCGGATCACGAAGCCGGAGCCCTCGCCGCTGCGGGTCTGCAGCTGGACGACGCTGGGCAGCAGCTTGTCGGCCACCGACTCGACCGAGCCGGGCGCCGCGGACGAAGCCTGCTTGGCCGGCGGCGGCGCGTCCAGGGCGGACGGCGCGCTCGCGATCTTGTTGTCCGCGGTGATGAACCCGCCCACGGCACCCGCGCCGCCCCCGACGAGCAACGCGAGCACGGCGACCCCGATCACGAGCCCGTTGGACCGGCGCGGCGGAGGCGGGGGCGTGACCGAGTACGTGGGAACGTTCGGCGGGGGCATGTACGGCCCTGGCTGACCGTGCACGGCCGAGCCGTACAGCACCTGCGGCTGCTCGTGCGCCGGGGCGTGCTGCGCCTGCGCGGCCCAGGGGCTCGGCGGCGTCGGCTCGCCCGTGTCGTGCAACGAGGCTGTGTCACGAGGAGAGGCTGTGCCATAAGGAGAGGCAGCGTCGTACGAAGAGCCGGTCTCGCGCGGAGCATCGGCCGCGGGGGCCGCACCGGCCGCGGGCTGCGAGCCGGTCTCGGGCGCCTGGCCCGGCTCCGGCAGCGACGCCGTGGGCTGCGCCGGAGCCGGCTCGTGCGCCTGCCCGCTGCTGTCAGGCTGCTGCGGGCCGGGGCTGTTCTCGGTCATGGCACAAAGCTTGCCGCCTGTGTCTGAGAACCGCCTGAGATGAACCTGGGGAGTTCTGTGAGAACTTCAGCCGGCGTTGCGCAGGCGCTCGGCGACGGCCTCGGGGGTGACGTCGTTGATCCACACCGCCATGCCCGACTCCGACCCGGCGAGGTACTTCAGCTTGTCCTTGGTGCGCAGGATGGAGAACACCTCGAGGTGCAGCCAGGCCAGGTCGCGGCACTCGCGCACCGGCGCCTGGTGCCAGGCGGCGATGTACGGCAACGGCCGGTCGTACAGGGAATCGAGGTGCCGCAGGACACGCGAGTAGAGGCTCGCGAAGTCGTCGCGTTCGTCGTCGGTCAGCGCGGGCAGGTCCGGGACCTGGCGGTGCGGCACCACGTGCACCTCCACCGGCCAGCGGGCGGCCACGGGAACGAACGCCGTCCAGTGTTCGGACGACTCGATGACCCGCGTGCCCTCCTTGCGTTCGGCGTCGAGCACGTCACCCATCACCGGACGGCCGTTCTTGTCCATATAGGACGACGCGACGTCCAGCATCCGCGCGGTGCGCGGGGTGATGAACGGATACCCGTAGATCTGGCCGTGCGGGTGGCTCAGCGTCACGCCGATCTCCTCGCCCCGGTTCTCGAACGGGAACACCTGGGCGACGTAGGGCAGCTTCGACATGGCCTCGGTCCGGTCCGCCCAGACGTCCACCACCGTGCGGATGCGCGGCACGGTCAGCTCACCGAACGAGCTGTTGTGGTCGGAGGTGAAGCAGACGACCTCGCAGCGGCCCTCGCCGGGCGCCCGCTGCACCAGCTCACGACCGTCCACAGTGGTCATACCATCGCCGTGGAAGCCGTGCACCGGGTGCGAGAACGAAGGGAACCGGTTCTCGAACACCACCACGTCGTAGCTGTGCTCGGGGATCTCGGTCAGCTTGCCCGGTTCGGACGGGCACAGCGGGCACATGTTCGCCGGCGGCTTGTACGTCCGGGTCTGCCGGTGCGCGGCCATGGCCACCCACTCGCCGGTCAGCGGGTCGCGCCGCATCTCCGAACCGGGCTGGAACGGCGGCAGGTCCCGGCTGTCGGCGACGGTGCGCACCGGCGCGTCCGGCGTGTCGTCGAAGTAGACGATCTCCCGGCCGTCGGCCAGCCGGGCAGTGGTTCGCCTCACGCGGTTTCCCCTCCGGTGTCGGGCATCGCGTCCTCGCCGACGTCGGCGATGGTCAGCTCGCCGACCCGCTCGGCGAGGAAGTCACGGCCTTCCTGGCTCAGGCCGTCGTCCGTGACCAGCACGTCGGCGTCCTCCAGGTCGGCGATGGTGGAGATGCCGACCGTGCCCCACTTGGTGTGGTCGGCCAGCACGACCAGCCGTCCGCCGGCCTCCACCAGCGCGCGGTTGGTCTCGCTCTCGTTGAGGTTGGGCGTGGTGAACCCGGGCCCGGACGCCATGCCGTGCACGCCGAGGAACACCATGTCCAGGTGCAGCGACCGCAGCGTGTGCACGGCCACCGGGCCGACCAGCGCGTCCGACGGCGTGCGCACCCCGCCGGTCAGCACGACCGTCCGGTCGGACCGGCCGGTTCGTTGTAAGACGTCGGCGACCCTGATCGAGTTGGTGACGATGGTCAGGTCGGCCACGTCGTCGAGGTAGCGGGCCAGCGTCCAGGTCGTGGTGCCCGCCGACAGGCCGATCGCCGTGCCCGGCTTGACCAGCCCGGCCGCGAGCGCGGAGATGGCCTCCTTCTGCGGCAGCTGCTGCACGGACTTGGCCTCGAACCCGGGCTCGTCCGTGCTGCGCCCGACGACCGCCGTGGCGCCGCCGTAGACCTTCTCCACCAGTCCGCGGCGCGCGAGCACCTCCAGGTCCCGGCGGACGGTCATGTCCGACACGCCGAGCCGGTCCACCAGGTCGCTGACCCGGACCGCGCCGGTCTTCTTGACCTCGTCCAGGATCATCGCCTGCCGCTGCCGCGCGAGCACCGCACACCCCTTCCAGCCCATGCCCAGCCCTGCGGGGAGCATAGGGCGCCAACACAACATACTCAAACATCTTGTTCGATCGAGAATGTTTCGGTGTGCCTCTGGCCGAGACACCGCGGGCCCCGACCGCCACCACCCATTATGCGCCCTCCAACTGGGAATGTTTCGCCCCACCGGCTGCTGTGGAGCTTCACCCGGCTGGGTTAACAGGTCCGTAACGGGGCTTGACAGAACGTGCCACCGCTACCAGATTGTGAGCACTCTTGTTTGAGTCCGTGGGTTTGGAGCGACATATGAACCGCTTGACTCCTCCGTTCGAGTCGATGATCGGGCGCCGGGCCGCCCTCAAGGGCCTGTTCGCCACTGTGGGCCTCGCCGCGGTCCCCGGCCTAGCCGCGTGCGGCGACTCCGGCGGGTCCGGCGGCAGCGGCACCTCGACCGCGGTCAGTCTCGGCTCGAACTACTCCGACGCGGTGCCCAAGGGGGCGCTCGCGGACGTGATGAAGACGTTCACCGACACCGAGAAGCTCCAGGTCAACATCAACACCAAGGACCACGAGGCGTTCCAGCAGCAGATCACCAGCTACCTGCAGAGCGGCGCGGACGACGTCTGGTCCTGGTTCGCCGGCTTCCGGCTGCGCTTCTTCGCCTCCAAGAACCTGGTCGGCGACATCTCCGACCTGTGGAACACCATCGGCTCGAACTACACCGCTGCCCAGAAGGAAGCCTCCACCGGCGACGACGGCAAGCAGTACTTCGTGCCGTTCTACTCCTACCCGTGGGCCGTGTTCTACCGGCCGAGCATCTTCCAGCAGAAGGGCTACACGGTCCCGAAGACGTTCGACGAGTTCATCGCGCTGTCCACCAAGATGAAGGCGGACAACATCGTCCCGCTGGCCGCCGGCCAGAAGAACGGCTGGCCGCAGCTGGGCACGTTCGACCAGATCAACTTCCGCACCAACGGCTACGACTTCCACGTCAGCCTGATGGCGGGCAAGGAGGACTGGGCGGGCGACAAGGTCAAGGCCACCTTCGACAACTGGAAGCGGCTGCTGGAGTTCTACCAGCCCAACTCGCTCGGCCGGGACTGGCAGGAGGCCGCCCAGTCGGTGCTCAAGGGCGAGGCGGGCATGATGGTGATCGGCTCGCAGCAGATCGGCCAGCAGTTCAGCGCCGGCGGCAAGCTCGACGACCTCGACTTCTTCGCCTTCCCGGAGATCAACTCGCAGTACGGGCAGGACACCATCGAGGCGCCGATCGACGGGTTCTGCATGGCGCAGAAGCCGCGCAGCGCCGACAACGCCAAGAAGCTGCTGACCTACATCTCCGGCGCGCAGGCCCAGCAGACCTACCTGAAGTCGGACCCGACCAGCATCGCGGCGAGCAACAAGGCGGATGCGGCCTCGTACAACAAGCTTCAGCAGAAGTGCGTGAAGTTCGTCAACGACGCCAAGCACATCACCCAGTTCCTCGACCGGGACACCGACCCTGGCTTCGCCCAGGAGGTCGCGATCAACAGCGTCAACGACTTCATCAAGAACCCCAACGACATCGACGGCCTGGTCAAGAAGATCGCCAGCCAGGCCAAGCAGTACTTCCAGAAGTAATGACTGTTCTCCAAAACGTCCCACGCACGGACCCGACGCCCGCCCCCCGCAGGGGGCGGCGCCGGGCCACGGCGCTGTCCGGCACCGACCGGATCGTGCTGATGCTCATGGTCGGCATCCCGACCGTGCTGCACCTGGCCCTGGTGTGGGTGCCGACGCTGTCCTCGATCGTGCTGTCGTTCAGCTCATGGGACGGCATCGGCGACCTGAGCACGATCAAGTTCGTCGGCGTGCAGAACTACATCGACATCTTCACCGCCTACCCGCGGTTCTGGCCCGCGGTGCAGCACAACCTCATTTGGCTGGCGTTCCTGCTGGTCCTGCCGACCAGCTTCGGCCTGCTGCTGGCGGTGCTGCTGGACCGGCAGCTCAAGGGCACCCGGATCTACCAGTCGATCCTGTACCTGCCGGTGGTGCTCGCGCTGGCCATGGTCGGCTTCATCTGGCAGCTGATGTACGAGCCGAACCTGGGGCTGGTCAACAACGTTCTGGGGATCGCGCAGTCCAGCCCGGTCGACTGGCTGGGCGACTCGGACATCAACATCTACGCCGTGCTGGTGGCCGCGGGCTGGAAGCACACCGGTTACGTGATGCTGCTGTACCTGGCGGGCCTGAAGTCCTTCGACCCGTCGCTGAAGGAGGCCGCCGCGCTCGACGGCGCCAACGGCTGGCAGACGTTCTGGAAGGTCACCTTCCCGGTGCTCAAGCCGATCAACGTGATCGTGCTGGTGATCACCGTGATCGAGGGGCTGCGCGCGTTCGACATCGTGTACGCGATCAACCGCGGCCGCAACGGGCTGGAACTGGTCTCGGTGCTGATCACCGACAACATCATCGGCGAGTCGAGCCGGATCGGCTGGGGCTCCGCGCTCGCGGTGATCCTGCTGGTGATCTCGCTCGGCTTCATCATCACCTACCTGGTCCAGGTGTTCCGTCGGGAGGATCGGACGTGACGAGTACGACCTTGGACCGGCCGTTCCTGCGGGAGACCGGGGCGAGCGAGCGGGGCAAGAAGAACGCGCGGCTGCGCGCGTCGCGGGTCGCGCTGCACACGTTCCTGATCCTGGTCTGCCTGATCTGGCTGGCGCCGCTGCTGTGGACGGTGTTCGCCTCGCTGCGGACCTACGAGGACACGTCGGCCAACGGATACTTCTCGTTCCCGAAGGAGCTGACCCTCAGCAACTTCGGCAAGGCCTGGTCGACCGCGGACCTGCCGAACTACTTCCTCAACACACTCGCGATCACCATCCCCGCGCTGATCATCACGCTGCTGTTCAGCTCGCTGGTGGCGTTCGGCGTGACGCGGTTCAGCTTCAGGTTCAACCTGGTGCTGCTGATGGTCTTCACCGCGGGCAACCTGTTGCCGCAGCAGGTCATCATCACCCCGCTGTACCGGCTGTACCGGCTCATCCCCGTGCCGGAATGGCTGAACTACAAGGAAACCCTGCTGGACACCCAGCTGGGCCTCGTCCTGATCCACATCGCGTTCCAGACCGGGTTCTGCACCTTCGTGCTGTCCAACTACATGCGCACGATCCCGCAGGAGCTGACCGAGGCCGCGCGGGTGGACGGGGCCGGGGTGTTCCGGCAGTACTGGCAGGTCATCCTGCCGCTGTGCCGCCCGGCCCTGGGCGCGCTGGCCACACTCGAGTTCACCTGGATCTACAACGACTTCTTCTGGGCGATCGTGCTGATCCAGACCGGGGACAAGATGCCGATCACATCGGCGCTGTCGAACCTGAGAGGCCAGTTCTTCACCGACTACAACCTCCTCGCCGCCGGTTCCCTGTTGGTCGCCATCCCCTGCCTTGTGGTGTTCTTCGCGCTGCAACGGCAGTTCGTCGGCGGCCTGACCCTAGGATCGACGAAAGGCTGATTCCCGTGCGGCCGGTCACCGAACTGCCCATCGACCCCGAACGCGCCGTCATCCACGAGCAGGGCTGGCAGTCCTGGTCGCCGTCCACCGGGTACTCCCCCGGCAGCCCACCCCACCGCCCGGCCACCGACGTCCGGCGGATCGGGGCGTGGCGGGCGGAGTCCCTGCCCGCGCCGGAGGTGTACCGCGGCGAGGGGCTGATCGCGATCGACCCGGGCGACGGCGGCCCGGTGCACGTGATCGCCTCGGCGGACCCGGTGAACTCGGTGCCCGCCATCGACGTGTCCATCGCCGGCTCGACGGCCGTGGTCTCCGCGGGCGGCGATGTCGTGATCCGGAAGGACTCCGGGCCGGACGGCATCCAGGGCGCGCTGGCCCGGTGGGCCGATGACGTGGCCGCGTCGCTCGGCCTGCCCGCTCCCCGGCCCGCGCCGACCATCTGGTGTTCCTGGTACCAGTACTTCACCAAGGTCACCGAGTCCAATGTGGACTCCAACCTGGCGCTGATGGGGTCGCTGCCGATCGATGTGGTGCAGGTCGACGACGGCTACCAGGCCGAGATCGGCGACTGGCTGATCCCGTCGCCGGACTTCACCGATGTGCCCGCGCTGTTCGCGCGGATCCTGGACTCCGGCAGGCGCGCGGGCATCTGGACCGCGCCGTTCCTGGTCGGCGCGAAGTCCGTGGTCGCCGCCGAGCACCCCGACTGGCTGGTGCGCAACTACGACGGCTCCCCGGTGAGTGCCGGGCACAACTGGAACCAGGACCTCTACGCGCTCGACAGCACGCACCCGGGCGCCGCGGAGTACCTGTCCACGGTGTACCGGACGTTCCGCGGCTGGGGCATCGACTTCCACAAGATCGACTTCATCTACGCGGGTGCCCTGTTCGGCAAGCGGTACGCGGACATCGACCCGATCGCGGCGTACCGCGACGCGTTGCGCCTGATCAGGGACGCCATCGGCGCCGACGCGTACCTGCTGGGCTGCGGTGCGCCGCAACTGCCTTCGATCGGTCTCGTCGACGCCATGCGGGTCAGCCCGGACATCGCCCCGACCTACCTGCCGCCGGACGGCGACATCTCCATGCCCGGCCAGTGGGGCGCGGCGCTGAACGGCGTGTCCCGGGCGTTCCAGCACGGCCGGTTCTGGGTCAACGACCCCGACTGCATCGTGGCCCGTCCCGGCATCGAACGCCGGGAGGAATGGGCCGCACATGTGTCCCGGTTCGGTGGCCTGCGCGGCAGTTCCGACGGCCTCGACCAGCTCGACGACTGGGGCATGGAGACCACCCACCGCCTCCTTTCGGAGCCAATCCCACGCCATTTCATCCCCTCGTAGGAGATTTCGGCGCGCCCGGACGTCTAGGTAGGTGAGGAGCTCCCGCCTCCTCCCGCCCCACACGCATGGGCGGCGGAACTACCCGAAGGAGCCGGGTCGATGAGGCTGCTCGCGCCGCCTGACACCGGTCCGACCACGAGACAGAGCCCACTCCGAAGCGCCCGCCCCGCGGCCGCTGTTCTGGCCGGACAGGCTCAGCACGCCAGCACCACGCCTCCGCTGGGGGCTCGATGACGGCGATCATCCGTGACCATGAGCTCCGCCGGTTGTTCGTGGACCACCATCAGCACCTGTTGCACAAGGCATGGTGGTCGACGAACAACCGGCAGGACGCCGAGGACCTGGTCCAGGAGGTGTTCGTCCGGCTCGTTCAGGTCTGGCCCAGCCGGGCCGAGACCGTGCGCAACGAACGGGCCTTCGTCGCCACGGTGCTGTCCAACGTCATCAAGGACTTCTACCGGTCCAGCAACCGCCGCCCGCGGGTGGCGCGCGAACCGGTGGAGACCGACGCGGAGTCCTGCAGCCAGCCGGAACCGCTGCTCGATGACGAGCTCGGCAAGGTGATATCGGTGCTGCCCGCACGGCAGCGCGATGTCATTTACCTGATCTATGGCGAGGACCTCAAACCGGCGATGGCCGCCGAACGGCTGGGCATCTCGGCCAAGGACTGCCATAGGTATCACTCCCTGGGGCTCAAACGGATCAGAGCACAGCTGACCGGGCCCCTGCCTACCGAGGAGGGGCGAGGTGAGCGTTGAACGGCGGCTGCGCCAGCACGCCGAAGCCCTGACCAGGGAAGTGGCAGCGATCGACACGACGGTGCTGCTGGCCGCCATCCAGGCGGCCGGCACGCCGCCACCGTTCTCCGGCCGGGCCGGGTTCACCGACCCGGCCGAAGAGCTGCGGTACCACCGGGAACGCGCGGAGAACGGCGACCCGGACTGCGCGGTGCGGCTGGCCGAGCTGTACGGGCTGCTGGGCCGGCCGGACGAGGCGGCCCGGTGGTGGCGGCACGCGGCCGGGCTCGGTGATCCGGACGCGATCGACTACGTCCGCGAGTTCCTGTCCGCTGTCGGCATTCCCATTCCTTCCGAAGCTCACGTGTGATGGACGTGTGGCTCGTGCGCCTTGGGGGTGTGCACGAGCCACACCCTTCCTGTTCACGAGGTGGTGGCGAGGACTTTGAGCATCGCTGAGGCCACGTTGTTGACGGCGGCCTGCGCGGTGGTGGTGGCGGTAACGGGTTGGACGGTCATCAGGACCACGACGTAGTCGCCGGAGTCGTCGTGCACGACACCGGCGCTGTGCAGGTAAAGCTTGTCGCCGTAGTACATCCAGCCTTGTTTGGCGTAGACCTGGGCGGGCTGGCCGAGCAGGCCGAAGAACTGGTGGTAGCCGTCGGCGGCGGCGGGCTGGGCGGCGCTGAGGTCCTCGACGATCTGATCCCGGTCGCTTTCGTCCATTTCGGACAGTATGTGTTGGTACAGCCTCGCGAATCCGGCTGGCGACACCACGGTTTCACCCCACTGGCTGGGGTGGTCCGGTGTCTCCGTGCCGGTCATTCCAAGGCTGGCGGCCACTCTGGTCATCGCGTCCGGACCGTCGAACTTGCTCCACAACGCGTTCATGGCGTTGTCGTCGCTGAGGCTCAGCGCCCGTGAGATCCACTGTTCGTCCGAAGTGGACAGATCGTCGTCGCGGTCGAGCATGTCCACAACCAACATCAGTTTGGACAACGAAGCCGAGTAGAACTCTGTGCTGCCACCGACTTGGAGGTCGCCGGTGGTCATGTCCAGCACCGCTGCGCCCACCGTGAGGTTCTTCGCGGCCGCGTTCAGGCCTGCCGCGATCATGTCCTGCGCGTACGCCGGTGCCGGGGTTGGTGTGACCGGGATCGGCGGTGGCGCCAACACCTCGACCGCGGAGCCTGCCGGGGTTACCGGCTCCGCGAGGGTCGGCGCCACCAACACGACCGCGGCCAACACAAGGCCGCTGACCAGTGCTTTTCGACCGAACCCGGACACACTTCCACGCTAGGAACGGTCCCTGGGAATGCGGTGAGAGCAACCTGTCAGTTCGCTGGCTGCCACCAGGTCGGCCAGTGCGCTGCTGCACGCCCGTGCGGCCGTGGGTACCCGGCCTCAGTCAATGCGCTGGCTGCCCACCCAGCCCGCTACCCTCCCAGCCAGTCAATTCAGGCCCCACCCAGCCAGTCAGTTCAGGCGCCGACCGCCAACCCGGTCGGCTAGGGCGCTGCCCATCCCAACCATCAACTGGCGCATGCACCCCCACCCAGCCCTGCCAGTGCACACAATGCCCACCAACCAATCGGTTACCGCATCCCCACCCAGCCCCTGAGCGTGAGCACAGCCCGATCAACCCGTCAGTTGGTGCACGGCCATCCAGCCCAGTGAGTGCAGGCGCTGCCACCCAGGGCACCAGATGGCACACCGCCACCCGGCCCATCGGTTCATGTGCCGCACACCCGATTCCGTCGGGCCACACCGTGCTCGACTCAGCTCCGGAGGCGCACACGATCCCCGTCTATCCATCAGTTCACGCGCTGCACGCCCAACTCCGCCAGACCACACCGCGCTTCCGGCTCTGTGGCGCACGCGATCCCCACTCAGCCATCACTTCGCGCGTTCTGCGTCCAACTCCTGCCTGCCGGTCGGTGTGTCGGGCCGTCAGTCTTGGTCCGAGGCGGATGGGTGTGTGGCGAGGCGTTGGGTCCAGGCTGTGTGTTCGTCGGGGTCGAGGATGCTGCCGATGAAGAGGTCGCGGAGGGCGGCGAACAGCTCGTCGGTGTCGGAGTCCCGTTCCTCCACCAGGTGCAGCAGGCCGAAGCCCAGTCCGAGGGCGACGAAGGCGCGCGCACCCGAGGTGCCGCGGGGAGCCCCGGCCGCGTTCAGGCCCGCGACGGCCCAGTCCTGATAGGAGCGCAGGGCGTTACGCGCGGCGTCCTGCAGTTCGGGGGTGCGGGCCGCGTTGAGCAGAACCTCGTAGAAAGCCAGGCGTTTTCCCTTCTCCAGGCCCATGACCTGGTTCGCGTACCACTCGGCGACCTCGGCCGGCGGCGCCTCGTCGACCCGGTCCCCGGGCAGCGCCATCTCCTCGGCGCGCTGCCGGACGAACGCGGTCAGCGCCTCGGCGATCAGCTCGTCGATCGACGAGAAGTAGTAGCTGGCCGTGGCCAGCGGGACTTCGGCGCGTTCGGTCACCGCCCGGTGCGTGGTGCCGGCGACCCCGCGTTCGCCCACCACCTCCACGGCGGCGGCTAACAGGGCGTCTCGTCTCTGGGAGCGTCGGGCCATGCTGGAACGGTACCGAACAAATTTCTTGGATGTAATTCTTGGAAGGTCTTCCAGATTTGGGGTAGCGTCCGCCGCGTAACCGGATTCCCACGCTCAGTGAGGAGTGCAGATGAATCGGGTGCTCCGGCGGTTTGTCGCCCTGTCCACCGCCGCCCTGACCGCGTTCGGGCTCGCCGCCGCACCGGCGAACGCCGCGAGCGGAGGCATCAACGACTGGTCCTGCCGACCTTCGGCCGAACACCCCCGTCCGGTGGTGACCGCGCACGGCCTGTTCGGCAACGGCCCCGGCAACTTCCTCGCCGTGGCACCGATGCTCGCCGGCCAGGGCTACTGCGTCTTCACCCCCACCTACGGC
Source organism: Actinocrispum sp. NPDC049592 (assembly GCF_040675465.1). NCBI lineage: Bacteria > Bacillati > Actinomycetota > Actinomycetes > Pseudonocardiales > Pseudonocardiaceae > Actinocrispum > Actinocrispum sp. NPDC049592. The sequence goes on from NZ_JBFAPA010000001.1 coordinate 169,068, forward strand.
CAGTCCGTCCTGCCCGGCGTCGGCGGCACCGACTACGTGCAGAACTCCGCCAAGGAGTTCGGCCAGTACATCGACAAGGTGCTGGCCGCCACCAAAGCGTCCACAGTGGACGTCGTGGGTCACTCCGAGGGCGGCATCATGCCGAGGTTCTACCTGAAGTACCTCGGCGGCGCCGCCAAGGTGCACCACTTCGTCGCACTCGCCCCGCCGAACCACGGCACCACCATGAGCGGCATCGCCGAGCTGGCCAAGCTCTTCCCCGGCGCCAGCCAGATCCTGGTCGGCGGCCTGTGCCGGGCCTGCCTGCAGCTCGTCGACGGCGCCGACTTCGTGCGCGACCTCAACGCCGGCGGCGAAACCCAGCCGGGCGTGCGCTACACGGTGATCGTGAGCACCACCGACTTCCTGGTGACCCCGATCGCCACCTCCTTCCTCAACGGACCCAACGTGCGCAACATCGTCATCCAGGACGAGCACCCGGGCGCGGTCATCGGCCACATCGGACTGGCCTACGACCCGATCAGCCTGGGCTACATCTCGGCGGCGCTCAGCGGCTGACCGCCTTGCGGTACCGGAGGATGGCCAGCGGCACGAAGATCGCCAGGATGATCGCCGTCCAGATCAGCGATGCCAGCACCGAGTGCCGCAGCGGCCACGCCTCCGGCACGCCTAACGCCGGATGCGTGTTGCCGAACAGTTCCCTGGAGGCCTGGGTGACCGCGGAGACCGGGTTCCACTCCGCGATCACCTTGAGCACCGAGGGCAGGTTCTGCGACGGCACGAAGGTGTTCGCCACGAACGTCAACGGGAAGATCACCATGAAGCTGGCGTTGTTGAACACCTCGGGGCTGCGGATCCACAACCCCACCACGGCCATCATCCACGACAGCGCATAGGCGAACAGCAGCAGCAAGGCGAAGCCCGCCAACGCCTCCAGGATCGACGAGTGCACCCGCCAGCCCACGATCACGCCGGTGACGGACATGACCACCAGGCTGATGATGTTGATGACGACGTCGCTCGTGGTCCGGCCGACCAGCACCGCGGACCGGGCCATCGGCAGCGAGCGGAACCGGTCGATGATGCCCTTCTGCATGTCCTCGGCCAGGCCGAGCCCGGTCCAGGTGGCGCCGAAGACCGCCGTCTGCACGAAGATCCCGGCGATCAGGAACTCCCGGTAGGGCACCCCCGGGATGGAGATCGAGCTGCCGAACACGTACGCGAACAGCAGCACGAACATGATCGGCGACAACGTCGTGAACACCAGCAGGTCCGGCACCCGCTTGATCTTGATCAGGTTGCGCCGGGCGACGGTCATCCCGTCGCCGAACGCCATGGCCACGCTCGTCACTTCTCCCCCTCGTCCTCGACCGCCTCGTGCCCGGTGAGCGCGAGGAACACGTCGTCCAGCGTCGGCCGCCGCAGGCCGACGTCCAGCACCTTCACCGACTGCTCGTTGAGCAGCGCCAGCGCCTCCACCAGCACCGTCGACCCGCCGCTGACCGGCACGGTGACCCGTTTGGACCCGCCGTCGATCTGGATCTCGCCCACCGAGACCGCCGTCAGCACCGATCGCGCCGTCTCCAGGTCCGCGGCGTCGCTGAGCACCAGCTCCAGCCGCTCCCCGCCGACCTGGTCCTTCAGCTCGTCGGAGGTGCCCAGCGCGATGACCTTGCCGTGGTCGATCACCGCGATCCGGTCGGCGAGCCGCTCCGCCTCCTCCATGTACTGCGTCGTCAGCAGCAGCGTCGTGCCGCTGGCCACCAGCCCTTCGACGACGTCCCAGAGGCCGAACCTGGCCCGCGGGTCCAGCCCCGTGGTCGGCTCGTCCAGGAACAGCACCTTGGCGCTGCCGACCAGCGCACCGGCCAGGTCAAGCCGCCTGCGCATGCCGCCGGAGTAGCCCTTGACCGGCCGGTCGCCCGCTTCGACCAGGTCGAACTGCTCCAGCAGCTCCCGGGCTCTCGCCCGGCTGCGTTTGGCGCCGAGGTGGTAGAGCCTGCCGACCATGTCCAGGTTCTCGAACCCGGTCAGGTGCTCGTCCACGGCCGCGTACTGCCCGGACACGCCGATCTGCGAGCGCAGCTCGGTCGCGTCGGCGACCACATCCAGACCGGCCACAGTGGCGCGGCCGCTGTCCGGCTGCAGCAGGGTCGTGAAGACGCGCACCGAGGTCGTCTTCCCGGCCCCGTTGGGTCCGAGCAGCGCCATCACCGTGCCTTCCGGCACCGTCAAATCCAGTCCATCAAGGGCCGTGACCTGGCCATATCGCTTGACCAGTCCTTCCGCGAAGATCGCGTCCGCCATGTCGCTCCCCAGGGGCTTCGTCGTGGTGAGGACATACTGCACCCACCCACCGACAATTTCCGTTTCACTCGGTTTGCCGGTTTCGCGACCCTAGTCGGCGACCGCCGCTACGGCATCGGCTTTTGCGCGCTGACCGCCTTGTCCGCGGCCCGGCGGGCCAGCTTCGCGATCCGCTTGTCGGGGTGGACGTGCCCGATGTAGCTCAGCACCGCCTCGGCGTCGGGATGCCGGACCCGCCACATGGCGTCGAACAGCGACTCGTCGCTGGCCTCGACGCTCGCCGCCGCGCGTTCCGGGTCACCGACGGACACTCCCGCGGCGACCGTGTCCACGGCGTACCAAGCCTGGTCAGCGGTGTCCAGCGGCTCGCCGAGCGCCATCCTCGCGTACGGGCGCAACACCTCGTGCTCCAGCAACTCCTGCCACACCGCCTCGGCATCCAGGTCCGCCGCTACCGAGGTGGCCCAGACTCGTTCCACCGCATCGCCTTCGGCCGCCAGCGCGAGCAATTCCATTGCCGCGCCTACGGGTTCACGCAAGGCCAGCCAGGCGGCCAGCTCCTGCCGGTACTCCGTCTCCGGCACACCGAACGCGAGCATGGCCAGGTATGCGGGCGTGAGCTCGTCCGTGCCGGGGATGAGATCCACCTCGACCCCGTCGGCCAGCAGCTCGTCACGGGTCGCCGACAGGCCGAGCGGTGTCATGATCAACCGGTCATCGTCGATCCGCAGCGCGCCGTGCTCCACCAACCGGTCCAGCCAGGGCCGCATCCCGTCCGCTGTGGCCCCGTCGAGCAGGCTGCCCAGCGGCGCACCGGCGCCGCGCGCGAGGTAGGCCGACAGATACACGGCCAGCCGCGAGGTCAGCAGCTCGTCGGACTCATCCTCCGGCGAGCCGAGCACCAGCACACCGGTCGCGCGGGCCCAGAGGTCGTAAGCGATCTCATCGTCCTCGGCCGGCCACACCCGCTGCTCGTCGTCGAACTCCAGCTGTGCGACCAGATGACTCTCGTCGCCGTCCTGGTACGACTGCCACGCCTGTGCGAGGACCGGACTCCGACGCGCCTGCTCGGCAAGCTCGGCCAGTTCGGGCAGCCGGATCGGCGGCAACACGTCGACCGGCAGGCCGAGCGCCGCGAGCATCTGCTGGAACAGCCCGGGCTCGCCGTCCTCGCCCATGTCCAGCACGTCCTCGATGAACTCGTCCTCGCCCTCGGCGAGCTCATCGGCCAGCGCGAGCGCCCGGTCGGCGGGTATCCGCTCGGTGTCCCCGAGGAACGCGAGCAGGTCACCGGCGGCCTGCACCATGCTGGTGGCGTCTTCGACCGTGTCCAGTTGCAACTGGTCCCACATGACGTCCAGCAGAGTCGCCATGTCGCCCGGTTCGAGGTCGCCGGGCTCGGCGCGGTCCAGCTCGTCGCGCGACAGCTCGAGCACCGTCCGGACATCGTTCAGGACGACGGTGCGTCCCTTCTGTTCCGCCCACTTGCCGATCTCGTCGAGGATCGCGTTGTCCGCCATGGCGGCGAAGCCTACCTACCCCGGCATCCCCGGCAGCCGCATGCTGAACAAGGCGCCGCCCTGGACCGACCGCCCGGCCAGCACCTCGCCGCCGTGCCGCAACGCGGCCTGCTGCACGATCGCCAGCCCCAGCCCGGATCCCGGTAAAGTCCGCGCCTCCTGCGAGCGGTAGAACCGGTCGAACACGCGCGGCAGGTCCTCGTCGGCGATGCCCGGTCCCTCGTCGGCGACCTCCAGCACCGCGAACCCGTCGCCCGCGGATCCCAGCCGGACGTGCACAGTGCTGCCCGCCGGGGAGAACTTCACCGCGTTGTCCAGCAGGTTCAGCACGGCACGTTCCAGCGCGGGGCCATCGCCGATCAACCGCCATGGCGAGAGGATCACGTCGAACTGGATGTCCCCGGCGCGCCTGCGGGCCCGGTCCAGCGCCTGCTCGACGACCTCGGTGAGCTCCACCGGTTCCCACACTGCCTGGGCGGCATCCTCTCTGGCCAGTTCGACCAGGTCGCCGATCAGCTGGGTCAGCTCGTCCAACTGGCCCCGCAGGTCGTCCTGGATCTCTTCCTTGTCCTGCGCGGACAACGTCGGCGCGCCGGGCGCCTCGGAGGCCATCAGCAGTTCCAGGTTGGTGCGCAACGAGGTCAGCGGCGTGCGCAGCTCGTGCCCGGCGTCCGCGACCAGGTTCCGCTGCCGGTCCCGGGCCACCGCCACCGCGCCGAGCATCGTGTTGAAGCTGGTGGACAACCGGGCCAGCTCGTCGTCGCCGGTCACCTGGATCGGCCGCAGATCCCCGGTCCTGGCAACACGTTCGGTCGCCCGGGTGAGCCGTTCCACCGGCCGCAGACCGGTTCTGGCCACCGCGGTACCCGCCAGCGCGGCCACCACCACGCCCGCACCACTGATCAGGATCAGCACCAGCGCGAGGTCGGCGAGCAGGCTCTTGGTGGGCCCCAACGGTTGCGACACCACCAGCGCACCCGACCTGGTCCCGGAGCTGTCGCTGAACTGGACGCTGATCGAGTAGACGCGGTCGCCGTGCGAGTCGGTCCGGATGTCGTCCGGCTTGGTGCCCGCGGCGACCGCGCGCTCGACAGCGGAGATCGGCGGCCGGACCTGGCCGAAGTCCTTGAGGTTGCGGCCGTTCGCGTCGATCAGCGCGAACTTGACGTCGTTGAGCGCGGCGACCAGCGAGGGCAGGGTGGTGCCGTTACCGGTGTCCGAGCCGAACGCCGGGGCGCGCAGCGCGGCCTTCGCGCGGTCCGACAGGTTCTGGTCGACCTGCTGGTAGAGGTTGTTCGACACGGTCAGGTACGCGCCCAGCGACACGAGCGCGACCGTGCCGGCCACGCACATGGCGGCCAGCAGAGTCACACGGGTTCGAAGCGAGATGCGTTGACGGCGCCCAGCCTGGTGGTGCGGCGCGAAGATCACGGTGGGGTCTCCCGGAGGACATAACCGACCCCGCGGACAGTGTGGATCAGCCTCGGCTCGCCGGCCGCCTCGGTCTTGCGGCGCAGGTAGCCGACGTACACCTCGAGGGCGTTGCCCGAGGTCGGGAAGTCGTACCCCCAGACCTCCTCCAGGATGCGGCTGCGGGTGAGCACCTGCTTGGGGTGCGTCATCAGCAGCTCCAGCAGGGAGAACTCGGTCCGGGTCAGGCTCATCGAGCGGTTGCCGCGCTTGACCTCCCTGGTGCCCGGGTCCAGCACGAGGTCGGCGAACTGCAATGACGGCTCGGCCTTCTCGGCGGCGGCCGTGTCGGCGGCGGTGCGACGCAGCAGGGCCCGCAGCCGCGCGAGCAGTTCCTCCAGGGCGAAGGGCTTGGGCAGGTAGTCGTCGGCACCCGCGTCCAGGCCGGCCACCCGGTCGGACACCAGGTCCCGCGCGGTCAGCACGAGGATGGGCAGGTCGTCGCCGCTGCTGCGGAGCTGGCGGCACACCTGCAGGCCGTCCAGCCGGGGCATCATCACGTCGAGGACCATGGCGTCCGGCCGGCTGCCCGCGATGGTGTCGAGCGCCTGCTGACCGTCACCGGCCACTTCCACCTGGTAACCGTTGAACTGCAGCGACCGCCGGAGGGACTCGCGAACGGCCCTGTCGTCGTCCACTACCAGAATGCGCATAAGAGCAGTGTTCCTCTTCGGTCTGAGATATGCCTGAGAAACGCCCAATCAGCTGCCAAGACCCCGCGCGACCGGCGCGTTCCAGTGCCGCCACAGCGCCAGCAGCCGGATCAGCACGGTGATCGCGGCGCCGACGATGGTGACCGGCCCGCTCGGCCAGTCCAGCCAGTCCCCGGCCACCACCACGGCCGCACCGGCCAGCGCCGCCAGCGCGTAGATCTCCTTGCGCAGCACCATCGGGATCTCCCGGATCAGCACGTCCCGCAGCGCACCACCGCCGATGCCGGCCGTCATCCCGATCAGGCAGGCCGTGTAGGCGGGAGCGCCCCACGCCAACGCGGTCGCCGTACCCGATGTGGTGAACAGTCCGAGCCCGATCGCGTCAGCCAGCAGCACCGCCCGCCGCAACCGGGCGACTTGTGGGTGAAACCAGAACACGATCAGGGAGGTCACCACCGGGACCAGCAGGTACCGCCAGTCCCGCAGCGTGGTCGGCGGATGCACGCCCAGCAGAACATCTCGCATGATGCCGCCGCCGAGCGCCGTGGTCATCCCCAGCACGGCGACACCGAACGTGTCCAACCTGGCCCGGACCGCGGCCAACGCCCCGGAGGCCGCGAACACGGCAATGCCCACCAGATCCAGCACTACCAACATGGGCTCGGATTGTCCGTCGCCCGGCCGTCCACAGTGGTGACACGGCGATACCGGAAGTTGACCCGATTGTGCGACAAAACAGCAGAATGCCCGCTGATCGGGCGACTGACCTGGACAAACGCCGAACAGCGGTGTGCAGTGTGACGGTGAGCACACTGCGCGTGATCATGGCCACCGCTGTTCTGTTCCTGTCCGGAACCGCGGTCGCGACAGCGGCCCCGCAGTACGAGAGATACGTCGCGCTCGGCGACTCCTACACCTCCGGTCCCGGGATCCCCTGGCCCCGGCTGGACCGGCTGACCTGCTACACCTCCACGAACAACTACCCCGCCCTGCTCGCCGACAACCTGGGCCTGCCCTCCTACACGGACGGCAGCTGCGGCGGCGCGGACACCACGAACATGACCCAGCCGCAGACCCCGCCGATCCCGATCGGCCAGCACCCGCCGCAGTTCAGTTTCCTGCGCGCGGACACCGACCTGGTCACGATCGGCATCGGCGGCAACGACTTCGGCGTGTTCGGCCAGCTCACCGGCACCTGCCCCGGGCTGCGCTCGTCCGACCCGACCGGGTCGCCGTGCAAGAACCAGTTCGTGGTGAACGGTGTGGACACCATGAAGGAGAAGGTCGCCATGACCGGCGGCCGGGTCCGCGAGGTGCTGGCCGGTGTCCACCAACGGTCCCCGCAGGCGAAGGTCGTGCTCGTCGGTTACCCGCGGATCGCGCCGCCGTCCGGCACCTGCCCGAACGTACTGCCGTTCGCGGACGGCGATCTGCCGTGGCTGGACGAGGTCGAGCAGGCGCTCAACGCCGCCCTGCAGGGTGCCGCAGCAGCCGACGGGAACACGACGTTCGTCGACATGTACCCGGCGTCGCTGGGCCATGACGCCTGTGCCGGGCGCAACGCGTGGATCCAGGGCAAGGACACGAACCTGTTCGCGGCCGTGGCGTACCACCCGTTCAAGTCCGGGATGGTCGGTATGGCGAACCAGATCAGCACGGTCCTGGGCGCCAAGATCGGTGCCGGCAAACGAGCGGTGCCCAGGTCGGTAGACCCGCGCGTGGTGGGTGACGCAGCCACCGTGACCCGCCTCACCAAGGCGGGCTACCACGGGTGACGGCACCATGAACAGGTGCGGATCATCCTGTTACGGCACGCGGAAAGCCTGGGCAACGTCGATGAGCTGGCCTACTGCCGGATTCCCGACCACGCCCTGCCGCTGACCGCGCGCGGCGAGGAGCAGGCGCGCGCCGCTGGACCACGCGTGCGCGAACTGCTCGGTGAAGGCCCTGTCGCGGTGTACGTCAGCCCGTACGTCCGCACGCAGCGAACGCTGGAACTGCTGGAGCTCGGCGACCTGGTGGCCCGCAAGGTCGCCGAGCCCCGGCTGCGCGAACAGGACTGGGGCAACCTGCAGGACCCGGTCGAGCAGGAGATCCAGAAGCTCAAGCGGCACGAGTTCGGGCACTTCTTCTACCGGCTCGCGCACGGCGAGTCCGGTGCGGACGTGGACGACCGGGTGGCCGCGTTCCTGGCCGAGCTCAAGCTGCGGATCACCGAGGAACCGTCGCATCCGGACACCGTCCTGCTGGTCACGCACGGCCTGACCATGCGTTTGCTGTGCCGGCGCATCTTCTCCTGGAGCGTCGACCTGTTCGAGTCACTGTCCAATCCGGGCCAGTGCGAGACGCGGACGCTGACCTACTCCGGTTCGGTGTGGACGCTGGACCGTCCGTTCGCGCAGTGGCGGCCGTCGCCGGACGGCACGGCCCAGGCCTGAGGTACACTTCTCGGGAATGAAATTCATTTCCACTACGTTGGATTGGTATACCTACGCCAAACGAGGGGAGCGATTGTCATGGCACGCAACGAGATGCGGCCCGTGATCAAGCTGAGGTCCACCGCTGGCACCGGTTTCACCTACGTGACCCGCAAGAACCGGCGCAACGACCCGGACCGGCTGGTGCTGCGCAAGTTCGACCCGGTCGCCGGGCGGCACGTGGACTTTCGCGAGGACCGCTGAAAAGTCCACAGTGGAGTCCCGATACACCACGTCACACTATTAGTCCGAAAGAGTTATAGATCGGCGCATTGGTCTGCGGGGCGGCCGGGCACGGGCGCTCCGCGGGTAATCTGCGGTCGGGGTGCGTGCGGGGCTACAGGTTGCTGAGGCCGGGTTGGACCATGACGAGCAGTGGGACAGTGCGGGTGCGGTCATCCGGGAGGACCGGGAGATCCGCCTGCTGCTGAATACTGACCAGGCCACGGAGGCCGGCGCCCGGTTCGACGCGTCGCTCGCGGCCATGCCCGCCGACATCGACCGCTGGTCGCGGGCCGCCGTCCTGATGGGCCGGGCGGTCACCGCGTGGCGCCTGCGCCGGATCCCGCTGGCCCTGGAGCTGGCCGCGGAGGGCTGGACGGACATCGATGCCGAGCACCCGTCCGGTTCCCGGGCAGCGCTCGCGATGGGGCTGCTCGGTTACCTGCTGACCGGGATCGGGCATCGCCGCGCCGCCATGACGATGATGCGGCTGGCCGTGCATGCCGCGCGCGACGCCGGGGACGAGGCCGAGCTGGCGATCGCGCTGCAGCGGCTGGCCGGCACGATCAACTTCGAGGCGCTCGACGGCCCGGCCGGCGAGGCGGGACCGATGTTCGCCGAGTCACGGGAGCTGCTCGCCGAGGGCCTCACGCTCAACAGCCAGGAACAGACCCGGCGCGGGCTGCTGGGCGCGTATGCCGCGTCTCTGGTCGGCTGTGGTGACCTCGAAGCGGGCGAGAAGGCGGCCAAGGAGACCCTGGAGGCCGGGTTGTCCTCGGGCGACCGGTGGAGCACGGCCGTGGGGCACTGGGTGTTGTCCAGCATCCGGCGCCAGCAGGGATCCCTGGTCGAGGCAAGGACTTTCGCCAGCAACGCGGTCCGCGATGCCGAGCTGATCAACGACGTATCGCTGCTGACCCGGTTCTCGGCCGACCTCGCGGAGATCTGCGCCGAGCTCACCGACTTCGCGGGCGAGGCGACGGCGTTGCGCCGCAACGTGGCCGCCCGCCAGGCGGCGATGGCGACCATGCAAGAAGGTCTGGGCCAGGCGCTCGAACAGCGACGGCTCGCCATCCAGGCACAACGGCTCGCCACCGCCGCGCAGGAGGCCGCGGTCCGCGACCCGCTCACTGGTCTGACCAATCGACTGGGTCTCGAGCACGCGGCGCCCGAGGTTCTCGCGGACGCGGCGGCGAGGGGATGCACCGCCTGGCTGGTGCTGATCGACATCGACTGGTTCAAGGAGATCAACGACGACGCCGGGCATGCCGCGGGCGACAGTGCGCTGCGCGAGATCGCCGAGCTGCTGCGCAACGAGTGCCGCCCGGTCGACCTCGCCGCCCGATGGGCCGGCGACGAGTTCATCATCCTGCTGGTCGGCGAGAACGACCTGGGGCTCGCGGTGGCCGAACGCGTCCGCGCGGCAGTGAACCGGCATGACTGGCGGTCCCGGCTGGGCGCGGCACGGCGCCCGACGGTGAGCATCGGGGTGGCGAGCGGAAGCGGCAGCCTCGAGCACCTGTTCGCGGCCGCCGACACAGCTCTCTACCTGGCCAAACGAAACGGCCGTAACCGGGTCGAGCGACCCGATCTCGATCAGGCGATGAGCCCGCCGCGGTAGGCCACCAGCGCCGCCTGCACCCGGTTGACCGCGCCGATCTTGCCGAGCACGGCGGAGACGTAGCCCTTGACGGTCGCCTCGGACAGGTGCAGTGCGCTGCCGATCTCGGCGTTGGACAGGCCCTGGCCGATCAGGCCGACGACCTCACGCTCCCGTTCGGACAGTGACGCCAGCAGGCGGCGCGCGGGTTCGGCGGCTCGTTCACCGTCGGCGACCGTGGACAGCACCCGGGCCGCTACGCCCGGGTCGAGTACCGCGCCGCCGGCCGCCAGATCCCGGACGGCGCGCACCAGCACAGCCGGCTCCGTGTCCTTGAGCAGGAACCCGCTGGCGCCGATCCGCAGCGCCTCCGTGACGTACTCGTCCACGTCGAACGTGGTCAGCATGGCGACCGCCGGGGGCTCCGGCAGGGCGCGCAGCCTGCGCAGCGCGAACAGGCCGTCCGCGGAGCGCATCCTGATGTCGAGCATCACGACGTGCGGCCGGTGCTGGCGGGCGAGGTCGGCCACGTGCAGGCCGTCGTCGCACTCGGCGACCACCTCGATGTCCCCCGCGCTGGTCAGGATCGTCCGAAGTCCCGAACGAACGAGGTCCTCGTCGTCCGCGAGCATCACCTTGATCACCTTTGGCGCCTCCCCGTTCGGGTTCCGTCCCACCGGTTCCGGCGGCCGGACGGAGTCCAATGGCCCTTTTTCTCACCCAATGGGCTGAAGGTCAACCTCTAACGGGTCACAATCGTCTACCCAGCGATCGTAACTGATTGCATACGGTTAAACATGAGGGTCTTTCGCGATAGCTTTACTCCCCGGTAACGTGCTCTTCGTCACGTCCCCGAGAGGAGCACGGCAATGCGCGGACGTTTACTCGCCGCCTTCACCGCCTTAGCCGCCGCCACATATGGCCTGGTAGCGGCCGTTCCAAGCGTCGTCGCGGCGCCCGATGCCGATGCCGCGACCCCGGTCGACTACTGCATGGGGCAGTGTGGCGACATCCTGCCGCCCGGCCAGAACGGCAACGCCACGCTGGCCGACATCCTGGCGCACAAGGTGTTCGGCACCCGGCCCGCGCACGCGTCGGACCAGCTGGCCAAGTACGACTCGCTCGCCTCCGGCTACGGCGGGCTGACGGTCGACAAGATCAGCCAGTTCTTCAACAACTCGTCCCTGGGCGTGCCCGCCGACCAGGTCGAGAGCACCAGCAAGCCGCGCGCGGACGTGACCATCGTGCGTGACAAGCTCGGCATCCCGCACATCACCGGCACCACCCGGTCGGGGACCTCGTTCGGCGCCGGCTACGCCACCGCGCAGGACCGGCTGTGGCTGATGGACCTGTTCCGCCGCGTCGGCCGCGGCCAGCTGACCCCGTTCGCGGGTGGCGCCCCGGCCAACCGCCAGCTGGAGCAGGATTTCTTCAAGGCCGCCCCGTACGACGAGCAGGAGCTGCAGGCCCAGATCGACCGCGCGGCAGCCTCCTCCCCGCGCGGCGCCCAGGCGCTGGCCGACGCGAGGTCGTACCTGGACGGCGTGAACGCCTACGTCACGCAGTCCTACAACGCCCGCAACTTCCCCGGTGAGTACGTGTTGACCGGACACATCGACGCGATCACCAACGCGGGCAAGATCGAGCCGTTCACCCTGCCCGACCTGGTCGTGCTCGCCTCCGTGGTGGGCGCCCAGTTCGGTGGCGGCGGGGGCGGTGAGGTCCAGTCGGCCATCGCGCGCCTGGCGTTCCAGGAGAAGTACGGCGTGACCGAGGGCGAGCGCCAGTGGCAGGCGTTCCGGGCGCAGAACGACCCGGAGGCCATCACCACCCTCCACAACGGACAGAGCTTCCCGTACGCCCAGGCCCCGGCGAACCCGCAGGGTGTGGCCATGCCGGACAAGGGTTCGGTGACGCCGCAGCAGCTCGTGTTCGACCAGACCGGCTCGGCCGGGACCGCTACTCCGGCGACGGTCGAGGTCTCCGCCCCGGCGGAGCAGAGGCCGGCGCAGGGCATGTTCAACGACGGCGTGCTGCCCGGCAACCTGCTGAGCGAGAAGCACGGCATGTCCAACGCCCTGGTCGTGTCCGGCCAGTACACCGCCAGCGGGCACCCGGTGGCCGTGTTCGGCCCGCAGACCGGGTACTTCGCGCCGCAACTGCTGGTGCTGCAGGAGCTGCAGGGCCCGGGCATCAGCGCCCGCGGCGCCTCGTTCGCCGGGATCAGCTTCTACGTGCTGCTCGGCCGCGGCCAGGACTACTCGTGGAGCGCGACCACCTCGGCGCAGGACATCATCGACACGTTCGCGGTGGACCTGTGCGACCCGACCGGCAAGCCGGTGACCAAGGACTCGGCCTACTACATGCTGCGTGGGCAGTGCGTGCCGATCGAGACGCTGGAGCGCAAGAACGCGTGGAAGCCGACGGTCGCCGACGGCACCGCTGAGGGTTCGTACCGGCTGGTGAGTTTCAAGACGGCGTACGGGCCGATCACCGCCCGCGCCACCGTGAACGGCAAGCCGGTCGCGTACACGAGCCTGCGGTCGAGCTACAAGCACGAGATCGACTCGATCATCGGCTTCCAGGAGTTCAACGACCCCGACTTCGTCAAGTCGGCGGCCGACTTCCAGCGTGCGGCCATGGACGTGAACTACACGTTCAACTGGTTCTACGCGGACTCCCGCGACATCGCGTACTTCAACTCGGGCGGCAACCCGTCACGCAAGGCGAACGTCGACCCGAACATGCCGATCAAGGCGGACCCGGCCTACGAGTGGAACGGCTGGGACCCGGCAACCAACAACGCCCAGTACACCCCGTTCGCCCAGCACCCCCAGGCGATCAACCAGGACTACTTCGTCAGCTGGAACAACGCGCAGGCCAAGGACTACGCGAACGCGGGCTACGACAAGAGCGCCGTGCACCGCGGCGACCTGCTCGACGCCCGCGTGAAGAGGCTGATCACCAGTGGTACCAAGGTGACCAGGGCGAACCTGACCCAGGCGATGGCGGACGCCGCACTGGCCGACCTGCGGGCTGAGCGCGTGCTTCCGGAGCTGCTGCGGGTCATCGAGAGCCAGCCGGTGACCGACCCCGCGCAGAAGAACGCGGTGGCCTCGTTGAAGACCTGGCTGTCGCACGGCGGTCTGCGCAAGGAGACCGCGCAGAGCAGCCACAAGTACGCGGACGCCGACGCGATCAAGGTGCTCGACGCGTGGTGGCCGCTGCTGGTGAAAGCGGAGTTCCAGCCGGGCCTGGGCTCGACGGTCTACAACGCCCTGGTGGACACGTTGGAGATCAACGAGTCGCCGTCCGGGTACCAGAACGGCACGCCGGACTTCCACGTCGGCCAGCCGCACAAGGGTTCCTCGTTCCAGTACGGCTGGTGGGGCTACGTGCGCAAGGACATCAAGTCGGTGCTGGGCGACCCGGTGGCCGGTCCGCTCGGCCAGAAGTTCTGCGGCGGCGGGACCGTGTCCGGCTGCCGGCAGGTCCTGCTGACCACCCTCGGCCAGGCCGCGGCGGCCCCGATCAACCAGATCTACCCGGGTGACGCCAACTGCAGCGCGGGCGACCAGTGGTGTGCCGACACCATCATCCAGACCCCGCTCGGCGGCATCACGCACGACAAGATCACCTGGCAGAATCGCCCCACGTTCCAGCAGGTGGTCGAGTACCCAGCGCACCGCGGTGACAACATCGCGAACCTGTCACCCGGCCGCACCGCCACGGCATCCTCGACCGAGGGCAACCTCGTCGCGGCGAACGCCATCGACGGCAACCCATCAACCCGGTGGGCGAGCGACTGGTCGGACAACCAGTCGCTCACGGTGGACCTCGGCGCGAGCCAGCAGGTGTCCCGGGCCGTACTGCGGTGGGAGGCGGCCTACGCCAAGGGCTACCGCATCGAGGTGTCCCAGGACGGCATCAACTGGCAGCAGGCCTACACCACCACAACCGCCGACGGAAACACCGACACCGTCACCTTCACCCCCACGACCGGCCGTTATGTCCGCCTGACCGGCACAGCGAGGGGCACGAACTACGGCTTCTCCCTGTACGAGTTCGAGATCTACGCCCACTGAGACCAGGGTGTGCCGTCGGCCCGGCGCGGGGCCGACGGCACACCCCCGGCAACTGGGTGGCGAACCCCCACCACCCGCCCCGTATGATCGGTCCCGCGGTTCAGATTCTGGACAGCACGACCAGCCCTCGTAGCTCAGGGGATAGAGCATCGGTTTCCTAAAGCAGGCTGGACCATTCGTGGCCACCAACTATCCACTGTGGCTCGACCTGCGAAACCCGTTGCCACTGAAGCAAAATTTTCACCTCGTGTCCTTCTTGGACGATCCTCTTGTCTGCCACTCGCAGCCGTGATCATGAGGTGTCTGCCGCCGTTCGCGGCACAGCTGCGGCATGAAATGTGGATCTTCAGTACAGCCCTTCGATGGTCTGGTTGATGGCTTCTCGCTGACCGTCAACGCACTTGGCGTACACCCTCAGCAGGACGTCCACCGACTGCCCCGCACGCTCGGCCACTTCGGTTGGCGGCACGCCACCGTTGAGCCACAAGGACACCGCCGCATGCCGCAGGTCGTACGGCCGCCGCGCGAGCGGTGACGCCACCTGAGCAGGCGTGAACGCGTAAGTCCTCGCCCTCGCCCAGGTATTGCGGTAGGACGACGAGGACACCATTCCACCATTGGGCGCCCGGAACAGTCTGCCGTCCGGAGCGGTACCAAACCTGTCCAAATGCTCACGCAGGATCGCCACGAGCATCGGCGGAATAGGCACGAACCGAACCTCTTTCGTACCGCGATGTTTCAAGCCTCGCCGGTCGTGTACTTCTCCCGAATCCGTCCACCTCTTCCCGGCCGCTGGACGAGATTCACCGAGCGCCAACTGTCCCCAACCCGTCTCGGGCAGAGTGCAATCCGTCTCCCGCAGAGCCAATGCTTCGGCCGGGCGAGCCGCCGCGTAGTAGAGAGTCGCGTAGAACGACCGGAGGTGTTCACCGCGTTCCCGGACGCGAGCGCCCACGTATGTCGCCGCTATGAGAAGTCGTGAAACTTGATCAGGGTTGGCGACTACTCGAGGGTCAACCTCTCCAACAACTTTGTCCGCCTTCCGCTTGATTCGGGTCAGCGGGTTGTCGGGCAAGATCTCCTCTTCGACCGCATACGACAACAGATTGAACAGCACTGCTCGCTTGCGCTGATAAACCGTCGCGGCCGAGACCCCACCATCAAGCCTCACCGCCAACGCGTCGAGCACGCTCCGAACCAACTTCGGATCGGTGAAATCGTGCACTGGCCGAGATTGCCGAAGAATCCAGTCGATCACCGACCGCTGTTCGGCGCTGACCTCGTTGCCTCGCGTGACAGGCGGAATCAGAACACCGGTCAAGGCCCTTCTCATATCTCTGAGTTCCGGCCGTCCCGCCGCATCCTTCACGAATACGGCCGCCACCGTGGCCAGACCGTCAACAGTGCTCGCCCTAGTTTTCGCCGCAGAGTTGGGCCACTTCATGTCCATATAGGACTGAGCAAACGTCACCAGACTCACCGAGTCGCGTTGCTTCAACTCCGAGATCGGAAGCCCGGACTCGATGTCGAATGCTTCCCCGCTCCGCGCAGCCTGCATCAGCTCCGAAAGCCGACTCTTGGCATGGGCCTTGTTCTCGAAGTACTTCGAATGCCGCTCGGTGCCGGTGACCCACCGGACGCCATACCTCCGCTTGCCGGACTTCAGGACTCGGATCTCCCAGAACCGAACCTCGTAGGTGGTGTTCACGCCGCACCACCGAGCTTCGTGAGCCACTCGGCGAAGTCAGCGGCCATGCACCGTAGTTCCCCGTTGGGCAGGGTGAAGCACCGAGGTCCCTTGCCCGTCTGCCGCCACTTGTAGAACGTGTCCCGCGAAACGTCCAAGATCTCCAACATCTCCACGACAGTGAGCAACTGAGCCATCTCCAGCCCACGATCACTCTTCGCTGCGCCCATCTCTCCCCCTCTGTCTAAGCCGCTGACTGAGTTGCCGAAAGTTCTGGAGGCCCCGCAGCCGCCAGCAGCGCGGAGTCGTACTCAGCCCGCCATCGGATGCGTTCGGCGATCGCGTGCATGAGCAGGTGTGCCCTCGGTGGGGCGTTCTGGTCGGATGGGTCGACCTTGCGCCAGATCAGCCGAGACGTGTCGGTGACCGGCTTGACGATCCCCACCGCCGCCAACATGTCGGTGACGAACGCCCGCCGATCAGCCTTGTGGTCAACCAGCGTCTTGCCCGACCACTTCCGCGACACCAGCACCCGCCGTCCGGGCAGTCCGAGCGTGGTCCGCCGATGAGCCTTGCCCTTGCAATGACCGGGAACGGTCTTTCCGTTGGCACCCTTGGGATTGATCCCGTACAGCAGCCACACCGCACACGTCGGCGAGCAAGGCGTCACCTGAAGCTCAGCGTGCAGCCGGTCATGGTGCGCCGCCTGCCGCACAGTGGTCGCTTCCACGACCTCACCGGTGGACTTCGTGAGGTACTTGGTCAAGTAGCCGATATGCCGCCCGGCCTCCTCCGTGCCGCCGAGGATGCCCTTCGAGTGCACCTGAGCCCCGAACCGAGCGACGTGGGCCGGTTCGTCGACCTGGCGCACGGCCTCATCCCAGTCCGTCAGCGGCAGCTGTGTACCCGGGTCGACGAAGACCTTGACGCGGCTGTCCCAGATCGGCAGCGGTTCACCGTCGAGGTAGACCCGTTCGTCATGCGAGGGCCACCACACTTGATGGTAGGTCGCCGCCGTGACGAGTTTCAGCAGCTCATGCGGGATCGAGCCGCGGACTGCCGCATGCAGGTGCGGAGCCGCCCGCTTCTGTGGCTCAACGGTCGCGAAGTACTGCACATCCCAGCCCACGACCCGGCGAAGGTTCTGCCACCACCGATCCACCAGCGCCGAGAAATGCACCGCATCCCGCGCCGCCCGCCGATAGTCATAACTGTGCGGATGTACCGGCGTGCCGTCCTCGTGCACCCGCCCGTAGGTGTCGAGCGTGAGTGTCACGAACATGGATGGCCGGTACTTCCCCGCGTACTCTCGCCCGACCGTGGTCTTCGCGACCCGCTTACGAGGCAAGTCCGGAGCATCCTGCCGCCGCTTCGTGGACCGCTTGACCGCCTGTTTGGCCGGGGCATCTGGCGAGGGCAGCCGGCCGCGCATGCCGAGTTGCCGAAGATCTTCGTCGGTCCGAGTGATCTCCTCCCGCAGCTCCTCCGCCTCACCCAACTCGCCCTCTTCGACGGCCCGCTGGTAAGCCGTGAACAGGTCAGCCCGCAGCGTCAGCAGTGCGGCGTGATCCTCAGTCGGCTTGTCCGGCGTGAAGTCCGGTTCCTCATCGAGGTGCCAGCCCTCCCGGCACTGAGTGATCCGCAGCGCGCGAGCTTTCTTGGCACACGGCCCACACACCGATTCCACAGTGGACCCGCATGGCACCGCGATGTACTTCAGTTCGCCGGTGTCCGGGTCGCCTACCTCCATCGTGAACGGCCGAACACACACCCCGTGCTGCTCGGCCGCAGCCTTCACCACATCAGCCGCGAGCGGAACCCGCATACGCTCTGCCCGAGTCTCGCTCACGCCGCCACCCCCTCATTCAACGTGGACCACTCACGCAGGCACGCCAGCGACACCGGCCGCCGCTCATCCGGCTCCAGACCAAACCGTGTGTGCGGCTCCACGCCGTCGAACACGGCCACGGTCGTGCCATCCGCCATCCGCCCCTCAACGGACAGGTGCACCGAGTAACCGCCAGGAACCCGCCACACCTCAGTGCTGACATCGGTCAAGGTGTCGGACCACGCCAGCAGGGTTGAGGCCGCATGAGGCAAGGCACTGCCTCGCAGCTGAACCAGAATGCGGTCCCGCTCGCCCGCGTAGGCGCTGACCTTCACGCTCCACGGCTCCGGCAGGTCGAACGTGGTCAGATGTTCCAGGATCACGGCGAGAAGTTCGATGTTCGTCATGCTGCCGCACCTCCCGCACCGCCGGTCGGTCCCGGGAAGGGCACCACCTCAGCCGTGAAGCCGGCTACGAAGCCTCTCAGCTCCGCCAGGTCGCTATCCGAGGCGTAGAAAGCTCTGGCGCGCACCGGTTCCCGCTTACCGTCCTCTTTGGCCCAGGCCACGCCCGGAGTCAGCTCCGAGATCTCGTGAGCCTCAGCTCCACGCTCCCGCACACCGTCACCCAGGACCATGTCCACCTGGGTCGCCTCATCCAGCCGCATCGCGATCCGGGTCGTGAACAGGTTCCGGAACGGCACGATCTCCTTGCGCGGATCCTGCACGAGGGCCAGGACCCCGAACCCAGGCGCACGGCCTTGGGACGTGATGGTCTGGATAGCCGCTTGTGCACGCTCCTTGAGTTTCTTGTCCGTCTGGTAGGCGATCACGTCCGCCAGCTCGTCGACGATCAGCAGCGTGAACGGCTGCCCTGACTCCCGCGACCACCACCGCCGGATACCTCGGTACTGCCCGGCCCGCTCACGGACCTCAGCCGCCAGCTCCTCAAGCAGTTCCACCGCGTCCGGGCCGTTGTCGAACACGACCTGGTGGAAGATCTCCGGGCACTGCCCGAGTTCCATCCCGCCCTTGGGATCGATCCCGTACAGCCGCACTGTGCCTGACTTGATCAGCGGCGCCAAAGCCCAGACAGCCGACCAGAGCACCGAGCCCTTGCCCGCGCCTTGCACACCGACGACGAGAATCTGGTTGCCCAGCAGGCGAATCCGCCACGGCTTGCCCGTCTCCGTGCGCCCGATCACGATCCGCTTCAAGTCCACCGCGGACTCATCCCCGCTGAGCTGCGGCAACGCCAACACTCGCTTCAACGGATCGGAGTGGATCAAGTCCAGTTCGATCCGGCCCGGCTTGATCACCCGCACCCGACACGCGGTGGCATGGAACGAGTGCGCCAGCCCCGAGGAGCGTTCCGCCCACTGCTCCGGAGCCTGGCCCTTGATCATCGAGACTCGAACCTTGTCCCGCCACCCCTCCGCACGGACCCGCTTGAGCTTCGGCCGGTACTCGCGCCCCTTGGCCGTGCCAGTTAGGTTGGCCAGCCGCATCACGGTGCGCCACTCCCAGGCGTAGATACTCAGCCGGCGTGTCTCCGACCGCAGGAACCGGCACCACCGCGCGTACGACTCCGCCGACACCCACCACCACACGAACAGGCTCATGATGACGATCGAGGCGACTGAGCCGACCAAACCATGTCCGGCCCACCAGTCCAGCAGCAGCGCCGCAACTGTGAGCGTGGCTAGAACCGGGTAGTACCAACACAACCGAACCAGCTTGGCTACTAGCCACACCGTCACCCACACCAAAGCGACCGGCAGCAGCACGAGCTTGAACCAGCCCGGCAGCAAGGTCCACCACGGCAACCGAGGCCGAGCGATCTCCAACGGCGCGGGATCAACCCACCGCGAACCCTCACGACGTGCCATCACCAACCACCCCGCAGCGAGGCGTTCCCCGTGATGTCGCCGAATTCCAACGCCAGCACACCTGTGCACGCCGAGCACTGCGTGTCCCCGGGCAACAAGCGGGCGAATTTCTTGCACTTCTCACACCGCGTTCGGGTGACCCCACTTGCGGGCACCGCGGGTGTGGGCTCTACGCTTTCCACTGTCTACTCCAGGTGGGTAGGCAGCACAGGAGCGGAACAGGTTGGTAGCCAAGGGTCCGCTTCTGTGCCTACGGGTTCGTTGCAGGGCAACAAGACGTGCGTCATCGCCGCACGACCCATCGCACGTTATTTGTCTAATGTGGATTCAGCTTGAGGCGTACCGGTCCGCAACCTCCTGTTCCAGACCGGCATACGCCAGCGCTTCCCAGTAGTGATCCGGGTCCGTCTTGGCGACGCTGCGGTACATGTCCGCACGCCGCTGATAGAAGGCGCGCTTCTCCGCCGACGTCGCATCGGTCGGGGCCGTCATCGGGGTGACAGCGTTCGCCTGCTCAAGCGTCACAGGCACGTCGCGCCCTGACCGTCGCACGTTCACTGGCCACACCTCCCCTCAGCCGATCAGCGTCTTGATCAGGACCGCCGTGCACCGCAACTCGCAGGCGGTCTCACGGGCAATGACAGACACCGTAGGGTCGACGTCGGCCAGCAGATCCATGACGCTTGCCTTCCACCTCAACAAAGTCACGCGTTCCGCCACCGTCAGCTCTTCGACCGGAACCGTCCACAGTGAAGTTGTCACCGGTCCTCACCGTCCAAGCGTTCGGCCAGCTGCGTTGCCGCTTCGGCCAGGTCCAGCAAGAAGTTCGCGAACAGCATCCGGTCACCAGGGTTGAGCGGCGAAGGCATCAAGACGTCCCCAGGATCGAGCGACAGCGCCAGACCGGGCGGCTGCCGAGGACTCCACTGGAAGACCTCAGCCGTCGCCCCAGGGCCGACCGCCCACAGGGTGTGTCGTAGGGATGTCATGACATCAGGCCGCCGCTGGCTTCTCGGCCGCCTTGGAGCCACGACCGGCCGGAGCGTCAACGGCCCGCATGCCGGTCGCCCGAACCACCCAGGTGATCCACTTCGCCTGTCCCGTCGACTCCGCTCGAGGCTGAACCGACAGGCCCTCCAGGATCACCGGGCGGAACGGCATCCCGGGCATGGCGGCCGGGGGAACCGGCTGGACCTTGGCGGCGAACAGCACCGCGAACGACTTGTCCCGGTCCTTCTCCGCCGATGGATCGGCGAACATGCCCTTGAACAACGGCATGCCCGTGGCCTCGTCGATCCGCGGCCGGACCGGGCGGTTGCGGGCACGGTCCTCCTGGGACTGGTATTCGGTCAGCGGCTGGATCTCGCCGACCAGGTAGACACCCTCCGGGAACATGACGTCGTGGTCGATCGGGAACGACATTCCGTGCGGTACAGCCATGATCAGTTACCTCAGCTCTTGTGGTCGTGGGGGCGCAGGGCGCGGACCTCAGCCCAGCTGTCGCCCGGTTCGTGAGTGAAGCTGCGGGTGCTGTTCTGCTCCTCGCACCAGGCCGCAAAAACCGTTGCCGCGTCAGCAAGAGCACGCGCAAACGTCGCGGTGTCGGACAGCCCGCCGACCCGGGCGGGGACCTGAATGGACAGACCCGCCTCGTCATTGCCCGCGATGAGTTGCCGAACACCCGGGGAGGGTTCGAAGACTTCGGCGACGTACCCCGCCGCCGGTTGGATGACTACATGAACGGTCATGGCGCCTCCGGTCCTTGGACCGGCACCCGGTCGAGTGCCGTGCCACAAGAATCCCGGCGATCACGCCTTACACCCCGGACAAACTGTCCGGGTACCCCTCAGCGGGGTGTTTGACCAGCGGAAACGATGGCGTCCATGATGGCCGACCAGGGCAACTCACGACCCGACGGCGCCTCCCGCGGCTTGTACAGCGGCCAGACGTCCTCGCCCATCACCAGGTGCACACCCGCCCGAGTCAGGGCCGCGATGTGGTCCTCCCAGGCTGGCTGGTTCACGTGTGCCGCGTTGACCCGGGGAAACACCACCACCGGAACCTCACCAAGCCCGATCGTTTCGCAGACCTGGGTGAGCGCCTGGTTGTCCGCGATCCCGAGCGCCATCTTCGCGACCGTGTTGGAGGTGGCCGGGACGACCGCGTAACAGTCGATCTTCGGGTGCGGACTGTCCTCCCACGGCATCCGGGGCTTGTGCCTCACCGGCAAGCCGGTCAGCGCTTCGATCTTCTCCACGTCGCCGGTCGCGTCCAGCCAGGACCACGCCGTCGGGGTCAGCGTTACCGCGACCCGCCAACCGCGCTCCAACATTGGCGCAACCAGCTTCGGCACGATCTGTTCCAGACCACCGGCCGCACATCCCACCAGGCCCAGCACCGGAGCGGTCATCAGCTCTCGCTCACCGCACGGCACCGCTCCGCTAGCGCGAGCAGCAACGAGGACTTCTTGCCACCCGTCACCGGCGCCCGTCGGTACAGCGTCCTCACTACTTCGCGCGCGATTGCGCTGTGCCGCAGCAACTGTGGCGACTTCTGCTCCGCGGAGAGCAAGACCTGAAGCGCATCTTGGTCCTTGGCGAGCAGGCTCAACGCCCGCGCCAGATCAATCATGTGGGTGACCTGGCGTTCCACCGGTAGGCCGGCGGTGTCCACACCGGCCCCTTGGTCGGCGACGAACGCGATGTCACCCAGGTCCAACGACGCCGACAGCTGGTGCAGCACCACATTGCGAGGCCCAAAGCCCGTCTGCCAGTAATTCGCATCCTGGCCGAGCGCGGTCGCCGCCTCTTCCGCCTTGCTTAGCAGCTCGTTCGCCGTCGCCCGCTCCTGATGCCGGGCCGCAGCCACCGCCGCCCGCAGGTGCAGCATCCCGTAGAGGCTCAGCGCACCCGGGTCGCCCTCACGCATCCTCGGTTCCAGATACCGAGCCGCCGCGTCCCCAAGCTCCAGGGCGTCCTCAAACCGGCCCGTCGCCAACAACGCATGCGTCCCGGACCGCGCGGCCGAGGCCAACACCAACGGATCATCAGCCACGTCCGCCGCATGCATGGCACGTTCGGCCGCGATCCACGCCAGGTCAGCCTCACCGATCTTGCTCAACGTCGTCGCGGCCAGATGATGAATACGCGCCGACACCGCCGCAGCCTGCCGCTTGTACGCGTCATCCACACTGGAAGACTCCATCTGCTGAGCCGTCTTGATCAAACGCGGCAACACGGCCACCACACGCCCGATCTGCCCCGCCTGGTAGTCCATCCACGCGGCCTCAGCCCACTTCGTCACCGGCCCCGGATCCACATACTCAGGCGACACCGACGGCCCGAACAACGTCTTCGACAACCGGTGCGGAGTCATCAACGCATCCCGAATCGCCGGGACATCATCGTTCTTCTGGTCATCCTCCAGAAGCACCGGCTCCCCGAGCAGATCCCCCAGCGAGACCCGCAGCGCCCGCGCCACCTCCACCAGCACATCCAGCCGGTTGACGTCCCGCTCACCACGCTCGATCTTCGACAACCAGTCCTCAGACCGCCCCACCAACCCCGCAAGCGTGGACTGCGCCAACCCACGACGCCGCCGGTAGAACGCGATACGTTCCCCGACCGTCAACGGATCACCAGCCCCACGCACACATCCGAGGCTACAGCCAGGCTCGCTTCACCGAGCCTTTCACGAGCGTGAACGTATGCCTCCAGCCAACGGTGCACGTTCCGGTGTGCTTGATCCATGAGCACACGCGTGGCGTCATGTTAGCCCACCGTCCATACCAATCCACATCTTTGTAAGGATAGGCAGCCCTCACTTGACTCACGCTCGCACCAGGCCGACAACCGTCGTTCGGGTATAGTTAACGTGACGCTAGTCACTTCCACCTTGGGATTGGTAGTACGACTGAACGAAATTACAACCGTGTAACCCCAGGTGGGATCGTTTGCAGAGGTTGGACCTCAACACAACATACTCGTGAGAAACATATGTTCGACACTAGATGTTGGGGTTGTGAGGTCCAGGTAAGTTGCGAAGGACGCAACGGCGTGGTCCACTTTGTCATGAACGCATCGACCACGGTGCGTCACCAAGGAAAGTGGTCAGAAGATGATCTTCCAGATTCTCCCTGCCCTGAACGGTCAGTGGTTCTTTCGGATCAAGTCGGGCGCCAACATCCTGGCCCACAGCGAGACCTACAGGGACAAGGCCAGCGCTCGAGCGACAGCCCAGCTGATCATCAACAACGCTGGCAACGGTCGGATCGTCGAGTAGTGATCGTCAGGTAGCGAAGACGCGCGAGCCCCCGCGTTCCGAAGTGATGCAAGCACCTCGGAGCCGCAGGGGCTCGCCACACCGTACCGCTCAACCCTCGAGGCTTGGCAGAGCTTCTCGCGAGTCAGTGAGATGGCGGTCGCTGACGAAGAAATACATCCGACCATGAAGGCTTTTCAAAATTCATAAGGGTGAGAAAATATATTCGAACCCGTCACAGCAACGATAGATATATTGGACGTGCGTTTACTTCAGAGGATACTGCATTCTGCGATTCCTCAACATGGTGGTACGCAGGAGCAACGAGAGGGGCTTCTAAGTTGCAGCAGCCAACAAACCCAAGGATAAACGCTGTCCAAAACCAAGAATTTTCAATTCGGCTCCTCGCAGCGCAATGCCGACTGTATTCGGACGCCAAGGTGATCCACCATCTGCGCCTATGGATCATTATTGCCGGAACCGTACTCGGCATCGCGGCCGGATTCGCATTCCCAGAAGGTCGAACAGCTATCGGCCTGTCCTGCGGTTGCATGCTTCTACTTATCGGAGTCCTTGGAAGCATCCGAGAGAAGAGAAAGACAAAGGATGCCGCATCCATCCAAGAGGAACTCGATACGTATCTCTTTCAACTCTCATGGAATAGCATTCTCGTGGACCGTCCGAGTATAACGCTCATCGCAGAAGCATCCCGTCGCTACAAGGGTCCACGTCTTGAAGATTGGCATCCTGACACGAACCACATACCACGCCCTTTGGACATACTCGTATGTCAAAGGAGCAACCTTGGCTGGGGAACCACTCTACACCAGCGATGGCGATTCGTTCTTCTCGCCACACTTCTCGGCACAATATCGATCTTGGTAATTCTTGCTACTGTCATTCGCCTGCAATTCGTCGAATTTCTAGCGTCGATATTCGTGCCAAGCCTGCCACTCATTCGTGAGCTATTGGACCAAATACGCGCTCACAACGACAGTGCCATCAGCAAGTCGTCCGCCGAGGGCAAGGTGCTAACACTATGGAGGCAAGGGCTTGATGACTTAAGCAAAGTATCCGCTGCAGACTGTCGCGCCATACAGGACCAGATATTGACCTATAGACAGACTCACGCACCAATTCCTGACTGGTTTAACCAAATCTATCACGCAGCGAGCCATGAAAGCATGATCGCTAGCGCCGACTTGCTCGTCAAACAAGCAAAAGAGCGCCTGGGCTAGCAAAGATAGGGAATGCGAGGAGACAAGTGACCACAACAGCTCAAGCCTTCGACCTTCTCCTAGAGGAGATTACACCTACGGACTACCAGAAGAACACGATGGTTCCGGCCCGGAAAGAGTCCGTACGCGCTAAATTGAGCGAATCTTTCCCAGCAAGCTGCGACATGCCGTTCTGGAAGATCGAATTGATCGGATCTGCAGCCAAGAGCACGGCAATTCGCCCCATCGATGACATTGACGTGCTAGCCGTCTTCTCTGACGAAAAAAACGCGTACTCGAAGTACCAATTCGACTCACAGAAATTCCTGTACAGGATACGTGAAGCTTATGCTGGAGTCGAAACCAAACAAGTAGGTTCACGCGGACAAGCCGTCCGCGTATTCTACCAATCTGGAGGTCACGTAGATATAGCTCCAGTGTTCTTCAAGGGTGGCGACGACTACTACCTCCCTGCCGGAGACGGAAGTTGGATCACTACAAGTCCACTTAAAGCAAATGAATGGTTCAACCGAAAGAACTCCGAACTTTCCTACCATCTTAGACCAGTGGTTCGATTTGCGAAAAAATGGAATAAGGAGCATTCGAAGCGGTTTCGTTCGTTTCACCTAGAAACAATGGCCGCTTCATGTTTCTCATCGCTCGGGTCCAATTATCGCTCCGCAATGGCGCGCTTCTTTGAGTGGGCGCCTAGCTATCTTGATGTCTACGACCCAGGAGGTCACAGTGGCAACCTCAGCAGCTACATGACCTGGCAGCAGAGGCAGGACGCGATCGCTTCCCTCCAAACAGCCCATAGTCGAGCCGATAAGGCCTTGACCGCCGAGGCTCAAGGAGACCACGACGAGGCTAGAAGGCAATGGAGCATTGTTTTCGACGAAACTATGTGACCCACATATCCAGCGATGGGCCCTCTCTGCAGCAAGCCATCGTCGTATGACGGTCTCGTCGGTAGCGCCTCGAGGCTTCACTGTCGGCGCTTCAATACTGCCGAATTTGGCTCTATGGGATCAAGGCACGCCGCCGTCGGCGGCGCGCGTCACGCTTGCGGCGCGGGTGCCGTCCATCGCGACACGACCGGGCTCCCGCTTCGCTACACCCGGTCGGTCGCCCGGACAGGCCCGCGCCGCCGCGTGAGTAAGCAGGCCGCCGGCGACGCGTATGGCCCAAGAACCGAAGAGCCAGCCCACACCAGGCCGTGACGATCGCGGAGTGGCCGACCTGGACGAGCTGGGCGCGGCGATCGGCGCCCGTCGACGCTTCGCGCCAACGGCCAACGGGCAGTCGGAAGCCCCTCGGCACTGAGCGTCTAACGCCAGGCCACCAGCATCAAGGGCGCCGATGGCGTCGCTACGCGATGGGCAAGCCCACCCTTGACGCCGATGTCCCGGCGCTGAGGATGGGCCTGTACGAGGGGGCGGGAGGGAACTAGGTGGCGGAGGCCCACCGGGTGCCCCGTATGATCGGAGCTGCCAATCCGAACGTCGAGAGTCTGGAATCACGGCACGCGGCATAGGTGCGGCACAGCGAGCGTCAGACAGGTGGTCCGAGTCCACCGCGGAGCACGGCGATACCGTCGCTGACCTGCGAAGATGCGAGCAACCAGCCCTCGTAGCTCAGGGGATAGAGCATCGGTTTCCTAAACCGTGTGTCGGAGGTTCGAATCCTCTCGGGGGCACTCGTCTTTCACCGGGCGAAACGGCCTCCTACCAGCGGAAACGCAGGTAGGAGGCCGCTAACATGTTGTCCGGTTGTATGCGGCGATGACAGGTCGGTTATGGCTGTTCTTGCCCGATAGCTGCTCAAGTTCCCCACGGCTGCCCCGCTTCCGCCAGCGTCGCCCTTACGCAGGTTTCCAGCTCGGGTGACGCCTTAGCTGACGGAGTGGTTGAGGGCGTCGAGGAGCCAGGTGTGGGTGATGCCTGGTGGGGCTGGGTCGGTGGTGATCTCGCCGACGAGGTGCCAGTAGCGGCGTACTTGGGGATGACGGTCGGAGGCGGTGCGGTGGTTGAGGGCTCGGCGGAAGCGTGGGGTGTCGTGGGTGCGGAGGGCGGCGGCATGGGCGGCGACGAAGTGGTCGAGTGCGCGGCCGGGGATCGGTGCGGTTCCGGCGGCGACGTCGGGGAATGCCAGTTCGCAGGCTGCGCCGACGTCGGCGTGGAGGGCGCCGAGGTCGGCGATGCGGTCGTGGTTGACGAGCGTGCTGGTCCGTAGGTGGGTGACGAATGCCCGGTCGGAGGCCAGCAGGACAAGCTCGGCGTAGGCGACGACCTGCGCAGGAGTCGGTAGTTCGGGCGGCGGTGGGGCGCTGACCTCAAGGAACATCTGAGCCGAGTCGGGTGGGATTGGTCCGGTGGTCATCGGATACCAGAGGCGGATCAGGGTGTCATGCGCGGCGAAGCCGTCCTGGACCGCGGACAGCAGCTCGAGCCGGGCGGGGCGGTCGGTCAGTGGCGCATCTTCGACCGCGCGGAGCGCCGAGCGTCGCCAGGCCAGCGTCGCCATCTCGCGGTCGAGGGCAGCCCGCTCCACGGCCACCGCTTCGTCGAGCGAACGTTGGCCGGCGAGGACATCGGCGATGGACCGCAGACCCAGCCCAAGCCCGCGCAGCCGCCGGACCAGGTTCAGCCGGTCGACCGTGGCGATGTCGAACCGACGGTGGCCACCAGCGCTGCGCACGGGCTCCAAGAGCCCCTCGTCGCAGTAGAAACGAACCGTGCGGACGGCCACGCCGGTCCGCCGGGCCAGTTCGCCGATTCCGAGTGTGTCGCCGGTCACTATCGGTAGAACCTCCAGCCGAGTGGAATTCCTACGGTACGGCCATGGACTACGAACGACTTGCCGAGGGACTCCACGAGCACACCGCCGCGTTCGCCGACGCGGTGGCCGGCGCCGACCCAGACACCAACGTGCCCACGTGTCCAGAGTGGTCACTGCGAGTGCTGGTCGGACACATCGGCCAGGCACACCGATGGGCCGCGAGCATCATCCGCTCCGGCCCGAGCCCAGTGCCCGACCCGTTCGACGCGGTACCTGGCTCCCCCGAGGGATGGTCCGACTGGCTCCACGCAGGCGCAGCAGAACTTGCCGACGCGGTTGCCACTTCCAAGGGTCCAGTGTGGACATTCTTCGGCTCCCAGTCGGCAACCTTCTGGCTACGCCGGATGTTGCACGACACGACTGTCCACAATGCAGACGCCGCGTTTGCCACAGGAGCCACATTCGAGGTGGCACCTGATCTCGCGGCCGACGCGATCAGTGAATGGCTGGAAGTACTGTCCAATCCGGTCACACCAACGCTCAAACCGGCGTTCGCCGAACTTCGCGGCACCGGCCAAACCCTCGAACTCCGCCCGTACACCGGCATGGGCTGGCTGATCACCCGCACCCCCAACGGTGTCCAATGGGAACGGTCCACGGACACAGCCGACGTGACATTGGCCGGCCCCATCAAAGACCTGCTCCTGGTGTTGACTCGAAGGCTGCCAGTCGACCAAGTCACCGTCACCGGCGACCGTAGCCTGGCCGACCACTGGCTGGCCCACACTGCCGCATGAGAACCGCAAAGTGCGGTCGAATCACCGGCCTTCCGTTGACGCATGCTCGCGTTGACTTGATTCACCTTCTGTCCAAGCTGTCGCGGGCGTGCCCGTCCCATCCTTCGGCGAGCACGGCAAAGACGATGTTCAGAACGTCGGCCCGTTTTGTCAGCATCCGCCTAGCGCTCCTCGATCGTCGTCATTTTGCCGTCGGCACCTTGGACAGCTGACAGGACTCCGGCGATGGGCCGACCCCTCGCCCGGCCTCCGGATTCCCTTCAGCAGCGATGAACACTCAGACCGTCAAGGGTCTCCTTTCGAGTGGTAGGCCAGGGAATCGGCCACTGCAGCCCGTTCGGGTATTCCTGGCCTGAACCATGTCGTTCGGCGTCAGAGCCCCACCTGTCCGTCGATGTGTTCGCGCAACAGGTCGGCATGACCATTGTGACGGGCATACTCCTCCAGCATGTGCATCAGGACCCAGCGCAATGAGACCGGGCCCTCACCGGGTTCGATCCCGACAATGTCCAGGTTTGGCGCTGTGGCTGC
Organism: Actinocrispum sp. NPDC049592; assembly: GCF_040675465.1. Classification (NCBI taxonomy): domain Bacteria; kingdom Bacillati; phylum Actinomycetota; class Actinomycetes; order Pseudonocardiales; family Pseudonocardiaceae; genus Actinocrispum; species Actinocrispum sp. NPDC049592. The sequence continues at coordinate 198,388 of NZ_JBFAPA010000001.1, forward strand.
GAAATGATCGGCGAACGCGATCCCGGCCTGCCATGCCTCCCACGCCTGAACCACTTGTTGCGGGTCCGCGGCAACGTCGAACGCGGCCGCAGGCGATGGGAACAGCGGGGCAGGTTCCTCGCCCGCCATGACCTGGCGGAACCAGAAGCGCTCCGACTCCGCGGCATGCCAGACGAGCCCGAGTAAGGACAGGGCCGAAGGACCCACGGACCGTTCCGCAAGCTGCGCTGGGCTGAGACCGGCGCACTTGAGCCTCAGCGTTTCCCTGTGCCAGCCCAGGAACGCCAAGATCGTCGTGCGCTCATCGGCCCGCGGTGGCCGCTTGGCCCGGGAGCCACCGTCACTCCCCGCAAAAGGCGTAGGGGGCACCTGATTCTCCCTCGTCAGTGATCCACATGTGCGTGAGCACAGTCCGCCCAAGCCAGATCAACGCCGCAGCCCGTTGCCAAGCGCAGGCGCTCTCGTCGGAAAGTGCCAGTCAACCAAGATCTTCCTTTCATCGAACCAAAGACCGGCTCCGGCAGCCCGAAACCCCTGCCCGCGCGGCCAACGATGCCGACCTTGGCGCGCTGATCCGCGACAAGTGCCGGTAGCCGTCCCGTCCTGGCTATGTCTGTAGGCAGGACCCGGAAATGCCGTCCCATCCCACGCCGACACCACTTTCATGGCTCGGCCTTGGCTCCACGAACCACGCCGGCCCTCAAAGTCGATTGGCGTGCTTTCGCCGATCGCCCACGATCACGTCCTGCCGCGCACCAAGATGCTCTTGACACCTTCGTAGTTCATTCCCCCTGGTTCCAGTAGTTGAAATCGCATCCATCCAGCGGTCACACAAAGCGCCCGTTCATCGGGCCAATTGGCCCATGTCCGTGCTGTGACCAGCGGATGCCAGGCCGGCCTCGGCCAAGTTGACATTCGGCTGATTGGAGCCACCGCGGTCACCGGCATTATGCGGGTGAGCGCCAACTGGGCGATTCTGCCCGTTGCGGATTGTCAGACCGTGAGCGATAGCTCACCCTGAGGCCATGTCGGGGATACGTAAGGTCGCGGTCGCGAGCGCGGTGGGCAACGCCGTGGAGCTGTACGACTTCCTGTTGTACGGCACGGCATCGGCGTTGGTGTTCGACAAGCTGTTCTTCCCACAGGTCGACCCCAGGATCGGGGTTCTGTTGTCGTTCGCGACGTTCGGGGCGGGATTCCTCGCCCGGCCGTTGGGCGGCGTGGTGATCGGGCACTTCGGCGACCGCATTGGACGGCGCACGATGCTGGTGCTCACGTTGACAACGACGGGTTTGGCCACCGCACTCATCGGCGTGCTGCCGACGTACCATTCGGTGGGCATTCTGGCGCCGATCCTGTTGGTGTTCCTCCGTGTGGTGCAAGGGTTCTTCATGGGCGGTGAGCAGGGCGGCGCCTCGCTCATGGCGGTGGAACACGCTCCCGCGGGCCGGACCGGCTGGTACGGCAGCTGGATCTTCATCGGGTCGCCGGTCGGCCTGGTACTGGCGAACCTGGCCATGGTGCTGGCGACGTCGATCTCCGGGCCGGACTTCCTGAGCTGGGGCTGGCGGCTGCCGTTCCTGCTCAGCCTCGTCCTGGTCGCGATCGGGCTGTATGTCCGCATGTCGATCCAGGAAAGCCCGGTGTTCGCCCGGACCGAGGCCGTGCGTCTGCCGATCGCCGACGTGCTGCGTGACGACTGGCGCCGTGTGCTGCTGGGCGCGGGCGTCAACCTCGGCTTCAACATGTTCATCTTCGTGCTCGCCACCTTCGCGGTCTCCTTCAGCCGCAAGCAGTTGGGAATGTCCCAGAACACCGTGCTCTGGGCGATCCTGGTCGGTTCGTTCGCGCAGGCGGTGTCCGTGCCGTTGTTCGCGCGGTTGTCCGACCGGATCGGCAGGTTGCCGGTGATGCTGGGCGGCGCCTTGTTCATCGTGGTGTTCGCGTTCCCGTTCTTCTGGCTGCTGGACGGCCGTTACCTGATGATCGCGATGATCCTGGGCTTCGTCGGGTCGGGCGCGCTGTTCGGGCCGATGCCCGCCTACTACGCGGAACTGTTCCAGACGAATGTGCGCTACAGCGGGGTCTCGCTGAGCTACCAGCTGGGCGCGGTGCTCGGCGGCGGCCTGTCGCCGTTCATCGCCACCTGGCTGATCAACGACACCGGCGGAACCTGGTCGGTCGCCACCTACCTGGTCGCCGGAGCGATCGTCAGCGCGGTCTGCCTGCTGGCCATCGGCTCGCTGCGCCCGCAGCTTGCTCGCGAGGACAGCGTGGCCGAGCCCAGCACCACGTGACCAGGACAGTTCACAAAGGACGATCGGGTGGACTGCCCGGCCTGACAGCCACTGTCAGGTCGAAACAGTCCGCCCGTCTGAGCCGTACCGTCGCCGCACTCCCGATCCGCACGGAGCCGGCCGCCTTCTGGTAGTCCGGGGGCGTTCCGTCGATGTCGAGCAGAACATCCGGCCTGCCCCGGATCCTCGGCACGACCGACGTGGTGAACCGCATGGTGTCTGTCCCACGCAGCACAACATGCGGCGTGAACTCGTCGAGCGAGATCCCCAGTCCCGCGAGGATCTCGCGCTCGCGCCGAAGATCACGGAACACCGCTACCGGCTCCCGCGCGTGCAACGGCACCCGCACCCGCCGCTCGCCGAGCTGGTAGATCCAGTCCCAGTTGACCTCCACCTCGTGCCTGGGCCCGTAGAAGGCGCTCAGCACCAGATGCACGACGCGCAGGCCGAACGAGCCCAACCGCTTGGCAGGACGGGTCTCCAGCAGTTTCCCGAGGGACTGTTCCCATGGCGATGACATGATCGCTACGCTAGCGGGCCCCACCGACAGTTTTGCTCGTTCGCTGGTCAGGCCGCCTTTTCCGGCCACAGCACTAGCGCTCAGCCGCCGGACGCCGCAGTGCGGCCGGGGTCAGCGACCGTGGGCTCCACGCACCGTCCGCCCGGTACATGTTGGTCCCCGGCGGGACGATCTCGTCGATCCGGTCGAGCGTCGCGTCATCCAGCACGACCGAAACCCCTTTCAGCAACGAGTCCAGGTGATCCATCGTCCGTGGCCCGGTGATCACCGACGTCACCGCCGGATGCGTGAGCGTGAACGCGACCGCAAGCTGTGCCAGCGTGCAACCGATCCCGTCGGCGACCTCGACAAGCTTCTCGACGACCTCCAGTTTGGCCACGTTCTCCGGCAGGCTCGGATCGAACCGGTGAGGTGTGATCGTCGGCCGCCCTGCCGACATGTCGATCGGCTGGTCCTTGCGGTACTTGCCCGACAGGAAGCCGGCCGCGAGCGGACTCCAGGTGAGCACACCCATGCCGTACCGCTGGCAGACGGGCAGGACAGAGGACTCGATTCCCCTGGCGAGCAAGGAATACGGCGGCTGCTCGGTCCGGAACCGCATCAGGCCACGGCGTTCGGCCACATGATGTGCTTCGGCGATCTCCTCGGCAGGAAAGGTCGAACAGCCGAAAGCGCGGATCTTGCCTTGGCGCACCAGATCACTCAGCACCCAGAGGGTCTCCTCGATGTCAGTCGTGGGGTCAGGCCGGTGGATCTGGTACAGGTCGATCCAGTCGGTCTGCAGCCGTTTCAGGCTTTCCTCCACCTCCCGGATGATCCACCGCCGCGAGTTGCCGCCACGGTTGAGTCCCTCGCCCATCGGGAAGTGCACTTTGGTCGCCAGGACCACGTCGTCCCGGCGGCCACGAAGTGCCTCGCCCACAATGACTTCCGACTCACCAGCCGAGTACATGTCGGCCGTGTCTACGAAGTTGATGCCCTGATCGAGGGCCGCGTGGATGATGCGGGCGCAGTCGTCATGGTCGGGGTTGCCGACCGCGCCGAACATCATCGTGCCCAGACAATGCACGCTCACCTGAATACCGGTGCCACCCAGAACGCGATATCGCACGGGCGCATCCTAGGAGCTGGAGTGCGCTCCAGATCAAGCCTTGAGCAGCTCCGCCAGGACCGTCCAGCTGGCCCTGCCGTGGCCCGCCGCGATCGCCCGGTCGTAGAGATCTTTCACCGCATCGGGTAGTCGTGGGTCTACGCCGAGCTCCTGGCTCGTGGCCACAATGTGGTCAGCCGTGGCACCCATCATGGTGACGCTGGCCAGGTCACCCGGATGCTCGCCGGCGTCGATCCGGCTGGCCGCATCAGCCACGTACATGGACAACGAGTTGAAGTTGTCCTCAGCCAATCTGGTGAATGCCTGTGCCGAAACACCCGCAGCGCGGAGCATTGCGGTCGCATGCAGGTATGACGCCAGCGACGTCAGAAAGATGCCGAGCTGCGCCTGGTAGTACAGCTGCGCCAGGATATGGTCCGCGCCAAGGTACTCCGGCCGACCAATCACCTTGAGCACCGCTTCGTACTGGTTGAACACGTCCGGAGGCCCGCTGTAGAACACGTACGCCTGCTCGCTGCCGACCAGCGGAGCCGGAACCATCACGCCGCCGACAATCAGCCGCGCATCCTTGTCCGCCAGCCACTTCACCGCCTCGCGAGTCCGGCCCGTCGAGTCCGAGCTGAGATTGACGATCACCTTCCCGGCCAGGTCGTGTCCCGTGAGAATGTCGTACATGGCCTGGTAGTCGGTCAGGCTGAGCACTATGAGGTCGTTGGCAGCCAACGCATCCGCCACACTGGCCGCGATATCAGCGTTGAGACCTTCCGCCCGGCCGGCCGTCCGGTTCCAGACCGTGACCGGATGTCCCGCCTCGTTGAACGCCCGCACCATCGCCCGGCCCATCGGCCCGAGGCCGATCACTGTGATCACCGCTCCCCCTTCCGGAGGATCCTGACGAGTCCCTCGATTCCTTCGGCGCCATGCCCATCCGCGACCTGTTCGTCGAGCAGCCCCTGCAGGGCAACGAACAGTTCCGGACTGACACCTTGGCCTGTGGAGGTGTCAAGAAGGTTCGAGTACGCGGCCGCTTGCATCTCGACCGGCGACGGACTCGCAACGCCCTGGCCACGCTCCAACGCCTCGCTAGTCCCCGCGACCGCGTCCATCATCGCTGTCAGCCACCGGGTGAGCATCGGCGCGAACCCACTGGCGGACAGACCTTCACTCGTGATGAGGGCGAATGCCTGGACGATTCCCATGAACATTCCGTACATCCCGCATAGCAACGAGACGTCGTACAATGCGGCGAGCCCCGGATCCGTTCCCAGGTAGTGGCTTTCGCCGAACACATCCAGAACCGGCCGGTAGGTGTCGAACGCGCTACGTGAACCGCTGTACAGGATGAACGCGCTTGGGCTGCCTATCATCGGCGGGATCGCCATGATGCCGCCCTCCAGCAGGTCCGCGTCCCGCTCCGCGAGCCACTTCGCCAATGCACGTCCTTGCGCTGGCGTGCTGTTGGTCAAGTTGACGACGATGCGCCCCGTCAACTCGGTGCCGTCGAGAACGTCCACTACGGACTGGTGATGCCGCAGGCAGACGACCACCAGCCTGTTCGCCGCGACTGCTTCCACCGCGCTGGTAGCCACTGCGGCGCCCTTGTCCGCCAACGCTTCTGTCTTGCCTGGGGACCGGTTCCACACGGTGACCTGGTGACCCCCAGCCACCAGGGACGCGGCCAGGGCGGACCCCATCGAACCCAGCCCGAGTACGGTCGCCGAAAATTTCTTTTCTTGCACCTGACCAGGGTGAACGTCCCTACGCACGATCCGCTGGGGGTGCTCGCACGACCGAAACTGTCGGTGCTCCCGGATACCGTCGGAGACGTGAAATTCGGAGTGCTGGGGCCGCTGGCCGTGTGGACCGCCGACGGGCGCGAGGTGCGCGTGCCCGAGGCGAAGGTCCGCATGCTGCTCGCGGCCCTGTTGGTCAGCGAGGGCCGGCCGGTGTCCGCCGACCGGCTGGCCGACGATCTGTGGGGTGACCGTCCGCCGGGCAACCCCGCGAACACGTTGCAGACCAAGATCTCGCAGCTGCGCAGGGTGCTGGAGGCGGCCGAACCCGGTGGCCGGTCGCTGGTGGCGTTCCAGGCGCCCGGGTATCTGCTGAGAGCGGACGTTGACGTGGCGCGGTTCCGGGAGCTGGTGGCGCAGGCCGGGACCACGCATGATCCACGGATGCGGGCGGAGGTGTTGTCCGATGCCTTGGCCTTGTGGCGTGGGCCGGTGCTGGCGGAGTTCGCCGACTCTGCTTTCGCCGTGCCCTTTGTGCAACGCGTCTCTGAGGAGAGACTGGCCGCGTGGGAGGAGTGGGCATCCACCCGGCTGGCAATGGGCGACCACGCGCAGGTCCTGGGCGAGCTCGGTGAACTGGTGGCCGAGCATCCGCTACGGGAACGGTTGCGGGGCCTGCAGTTGCGAGCGCTGTACCAGGCGGGCAGGCAGAGTGAGGCGCTGGAGAGCTTCCGGCAGCTGCGCGCCTTACTGGCCGAGGACCTGGGAATTGAGCCAGGGCCGGAGCTCTCCGGCCTGCATCGGGCCATCCTGCTGCAGGATCCGGCGCTGGCCGTCTCGCTGCCCACGACGAACCTGCCGTCGCCACTGACCGCGTTGGTGGGCCGGGATGCGGCGGTCGAGTCGGTGCGTTCGTTGATGGGTGAGACGCGGCTGGTCACGCTGACCGGCCCAGGCGGAGTGGGCAAGACACGGCTGGCGATCGAGACCGCGCGGCGGCTGGGCAACGCCTGGCTGGTCGAGTTCACCGATCGAAGTAGTCCGTCCGGTGACTGGGTCTACGAGTTGACAGCGGCCGCGTTGGGTATCCGCGACGATCCCGGCGCATCCGGCACCCTCGCCGATCGGTTGGCAGAGGCGTTGCGCGCCAAAGAGATCGTGCTGGTTCTCGACAACTGCGAGCGCGAGATCAGTGCGGTCGCACGGTTGGCGTCCGGGTTGCTGCAAGCCGTGCCGGGCCTGCGGATCCTGGCTACCAGCCGGGAACCTCTCAGCGTGGCGGGCGAGGTGCTCTGGAACGTGCCTGCGCTGGACGTTCCGGCGCCCTCGGACACAGATGTCCTCGGGTTCAGCGCTGTGCGGTTGTTCCTCGATCGGGCGATGGCGGCCGGGTTTGTGTCCTCGCCTGAGGATGCACTCACGATCGCTGCGATCTGCCGCAGGCTGGACGGGATCCCTTTGGCGCTGGAACTGGCGGCGACGCGGGCTCGTGCTCTCGGCGCGGGCGAGGTATTGGCCCGGCTCGACGACCGATTCCGCTTACTGGCCAGCGGCAGCCGTGACGCCCCGGCGCGGCAGCGCACATTGCGGGCGACCATCGATTGGAGCTGGGATCTTCTGTCGGACAAGGAAAGGACGGTGTTGCGCAGACTTGCCGTGCCAGACGGTTGCGCGCTCGATGCGGCGGAGGTCTTGTGCGCCGGTGGCGACGTTGAGCGTGGTGATGTTGTCGAGCTGATGGCGAACCTGGTCGACCGTTCGCTGGTCAGTCCGGGGCCGCGGTACCGGTTGCTCGAATCGGTGGCCGCGTACTGTGCGGAGCGGCTTGACGGAGCAGGTGAGACGTCGGACCTGCTGCTGCGTCATGCCGAGTACTACACATCGCTCGCCGAACGCGCTGATCCACTCCTGCGGACGAATGAGCAGCGCCAGTGGCTCGAACGACTGGACGTGGAGAGCGGCAACCTCCGGAAGGCGCTGGACACGGCTGTGCTTGCGGGCGATGCGTCGCTCGCGTTGCGACTCGTCAATGCGATGACGTGGTACTGGTTCCTGCGCGGACGGATCGGTGAGGCATGTAGGTCGATTCAACGGGCGTTGTCTCTGTCCGCGGACGCCAGGGCTGTTGCGTGGCTTGCTGGGCTGGCGGTTCTGAGTGGGGAGCCCGCAGACGAACACGCCTTCGCGGCAGCACAGGACATTGTGGACAAACAGGAGCGTGCGCGGGCGCTGTGGTTCCTCGCCTATGTCATGTCCACCATGGGTGACAGATCAAGCGTTGCACTGAATGACCTGGCGCTCGCTGGTTTTGAGGAGTTCGATGACAAGTGGGGAATCGCTGCGGCACTGGACAACCGGGTGACTCAGCTCAGTGTGCAGGGAGACTTCGCCGACGCCGAACGGGATGCCGCCCGGGCGGCAACGCTGTTCGACTCTCTTGGCGAACGGTGGGGCCAACTGCAGGCTTCCTTCTCGCTGGGCATGCTCGCACAGGTCGTCGGCGACTCGGGCCGGGCCGCCGAGTTGCACCGCAACGGTTTACGGATGGCCGAGGAGCTCGGCCTGTGGACGGAGGTGTCGTACCAGCTTTCCTGGCTGGGCCGGACGAGCATGCACACCGGTGACTACGACCAGGCGTGGGAGTTTCACTCGCGCGCGATGCGGCTGGGCGCTGAACAGGGCTTCAAACCCGGTGAGATGTACGCCGAGACCGGTCTGGGCCTTGGTGCGCGCCGTCAAGGCAGGTTCGACGTCGCCGAGAAGCACTTGCGCAATGTGCTCGACTGGCACCGGCAGGGTGGCTTCGAGTCCGGCAGCGCCTTGATCCTGGCGGAGCTGGGGTTCATCGCCGAACAACGTGGCGACTTGGCTATGGCCCGGCAACTGCAGCTCGATGGGTTCACAGTCGCCCGCGCTACCGGCGATCCCCGTGCGCTGGCTCTTGCCCTCGAAGGACTCGCGGGTGTGCAGGCGCTGGCTGGTTCCTATGTGGACGCTGCTCGGTTACTCGGGGCGGCAGCCCAAGCCCGCGAATCAGTAGGCCGTCCGCTACCGAAGAACCAACGAGGTGACATCGATCGAATCACTGCAATCGCCGAAAACGCCCTCGGCACTGACACTTTCACCGCCGAACACACACGAGGCGCACACCTGGAGATCGATGCCTTGATACCCACAAACTGAATAGACCACCGTGCTTGGGCGGCGAAACGACAGGCGAGGTCATCCGAGCTCGTGACCATCCACGGATTGCCAGGACTCCGCACGACCGCACACCGGACAACCGCACACCGGACAACCGCACATCTGACAACCGCACATCTGACAACCGTGCACCTGACGACCGCGCACCCGATGATTGCGCATCCGATGATTGCGCATCCGATGATTGCGCATCCGACGACCGGTATCTGGTGACCGGTGCTGGACAATCGGCATCTGACGATCAGGGAGTTGGCGGTCGGGCGTTAACGATCGAGTACAGCAGATCGGGAGCGCCATCTCGGAGCACTAATCCCGCTCGTGGCCACCAGCAGGCCATGTGGCGGCCACGGCCACCGGATTCATGCGACTGCGATCCAGGAAGACTGCGGCCGCCTAGACCGGAGCTGCTGGCAGGAACCATCTACAAGGTTTTCCTTGGCGGTGATCGGCAAGGAAGGCACAGCGCCTTCATGCTGGCCGAGGCCTGGCAGGTCGGTACAGGCAGCAAGTTCGGTATAGCCAGCAGGGTTGGTGCAGTACAGGCGGCCGGTCGGTACAGGCGGCAAGCTAGGTTCGGTATGGGCGGCAAAGCTAGGTTCGGTATAGGCGACGGATAGCTATAGGCAGGCCGGTATCGGCAGGTCGATATCCGCGCACTTTTGCAGCCGGCTTCGCCTTGTTCTCCACGGCACCTCGACCGGACCTGCTGCCAGCGAGTCCGGGAGTGGCGGGTTGGTGTAGACGGCAGGCCTTGCAGGCGAGCACCTTCCGATGGCGTCGTCGAACCGGCAGACGAGTCATGGCACCACGTGCGTCTCCCAGCGCAGTCACCGGACTCGATGGACGGCCGCGGCGCGTCGGTGAGCCACGTATTGAGCTGGACCCTTTGCTGGGCAAGCGGACCCGTGCCAGAGCAAGCCGGACGGCGACCTCGCGACTGTCGCGTTGTGCCCGCAGCCGTTGAGGTTGGTCGACCGGTCCATCGCGCAGACCTTCGGCGATCGGGATCGACCCGCAGGGTCTCGATGCTTCCACGGACCGGTCATGGCCGCCGCCCGCGCTCGTCGGCACAGCCGCCACGGGCGCCTGTGGCAAGCAGGATCGCTTGTGCGGCATAAGTTTTCGGCGACTCCCTGGCGAGATCACCTACTCCGTGCGCTTCCATGCGTGAGTCGGAGCGACGTCGCGCGGTGGACGTCGAGCGACCGTTCCTCGGTGGGGGCGCGGGCTGGCTCAGTGAGTCGACTCGGAATCTCGGCACGGGTTCGTAGGAATGCGAATCAATGCCGACAACGGAATCGAGTTCGCGTTGATTCGACAACTGCTGCCGTTGGGCATGACGTGAGCGGGATCAACACGTCACCCCTTCGGAGAACTTCGCTAGCAGGCCTTTCCACCTGCTGGGATCAAGACGACGTAAAGGAACGTGCCGAATGCGTCAGGACGCCGCCAGTGCGTAGCGCGAGCACGCTCCCACTGTGGGTGAATCGAGCGTTGACTTCGACAACGAAGGGTGCACTGCTATGACCAGCAGCACCACCAGTTGGCCCCGAATCTCCGGTCCGCTCGGATCAGCGGCCGGGTTCGCGGCGGGCATCGTCGCGGCCGTCCTGGCGTCGATCGCGGGGGCCGTGGAGCACCACAGCATCGGACTGTTCGCGCTCGCGCTGGCGATCGCCGGGGTGTCTGCGATCACGACAGTCGCCGGCGCTCTGGCGACGGCCGCGCAGTGCTGGTTGCTGTACGCCAGCTTCATCGTGGGCCGGTCCGGCAGCCTGGTCTTCGACGAGTCGTCGGCGGACACCGCGGGAATCTTCGCGATCATCGCGCTGGCCGCGACCGGGCTCAGCCGGGGTCGCGTCACCCAAGTCCTGAGCAGGCATTAGTCCCCCAACAGGGTTAAGACGATTTGCTTGCCGGCGCACCTACAGCTCAGGATCGAACGCGTGTTCGAGATCGATGCTAGGCGGGCGGCGCGCGACATCAGGCTGGCAGCGGACGAGATGCGAGACCTGGCGCGCAACGCACCGCCCGGGCCGTGGCAGGTGACCCATGGCGTCGACTCGGTGCACCTGCTCGCCTTGGAAGGCCACGAGATCGCGGTGCTCACCGGCATGTGGGCGACCGGCACGGCGAAGTACCTGGCGACCGTCAGCCCGAACGTCGCATACCTGTTGGCCGAGTTGCTCTGGTTGAGCGAAAGCCTTGTGCGTAAACGGGAATTGCCGTCGCGGGTGCAAGCCTCGTTGCTGGCTCTCGCGCGCGCTATCCGAACCCCCTAAAGTGCCAGTGGGTCACTTTCAGCTTGGGGGTTGAAATGGAACGTCGTAGTTTTCTGCGCTGGTTAGCCATGACCGGGATCGTCCTCCCGGCGGTTCTGGGTTCGTCGAACGCTGAGGCGGCGCCCGAGGACGTCACCGTGCTGACCAACGCAACCGTGATCGACGGGACTGGCGCGCCGGCCCGGCACGGAATGACGGTCGTGCTGATCGGCGACCGGATCGCGTGGATCGGCCGGTCCGTGCCACCCGCCGGAGCCGCGGCCGCTGCGTGTGTGCTCGACCTGCGCGGCAAATACGTCATCCCCGGCCTGTGGGACATGCACACCCACTACGGGTCGGACGACAAGATCACCATCCCACTGCACATCGCCAATGGCGTCACCAGCGTGCGCGAGATGTGGGGGTTCCCGGAGATCCGCGCGATGCGCGACCGGATCGACAACGGCGAACTGCTCGGCCCGCGGTTCACCATCGCCAGCACCATCATCGACGGCGCCAATTCCGTGTGGGCACCCGATTCCACCCAGGTGGTGACCGCCGCCGAGGCGCGGGCCGCTGTGCGGCAAGCAAAAGCCGAGGGCGCCGACTTCCTCAAGATCTACACGTACATCGACCGCGATGCGTTCTTCGCGCTCGCCGACGAGGCCCGCCGCGTTGGCTTGCACGTCGTCGGTCACCATCCCGCACGGCTACGGGTTCGTGACGTGAGCGACGCGGGGATGCGCAGTTTCGAGCACCTCTACAGCATGCCGATCGCGACCTCCGACCGTGAGGACGAGATCACCCACCTGCTGAACACCACGTCGATCGACCCCGCGAACCCGCGCGGCTACTACAACTACATCCGCGAGCTCGACCGTCAGGCCGCGTTGGCGCACAACCCCGGCAAGGCGGCCGCGTTGTTCGAACGGTTCGCCCGCAACGGAACCTGGCAGTCGCCGACGCTGACCGTCGTCCGCGTGATCTCACAGCCCGCCGACACCTACGCGCACGACCCGCGGCTGAAGTACATCGACAAGCCCACCCAGGCGTTCTGGGCCGAGCACGTCAAGAACTTCGCGCCCAAGACGCCCGAGGAGATCGCGCAACAGCGCGAGTTCCTGCGGTTCCGCCTGGACATGGTCCGCCGCATGGACCGCGCCGGGGTACGGATCATCGGCGGCACCGACACGCCGAACCCTTACGTGTTCCCGGGTTTCGCCGCGCATGACGAGCTTTCCCTGTTGGTGCAGGCGGGTCTGTCGCCGATGCGGGCGTTGCAGACCATGACCCGCGACGCCGCGACCTACCTCGGCCTCGACCGCACGATGGGCACGGTCAGCCAGGGCAAGGTCGCCGACCTGCTGGTGCTGGACGCCAACCCGTTGGCCGACATCACGAACACGCAGAAGATCCACGCGATCTTCAGCCGCGGCAGGCTGATCACCGCCGAGGACCGCGCCAAGATCCTCGCCGACGTGGAGGCCTTCGCCGCCTCGACGACCCCGGTGACCGCGACCAGGAAGTTCCGCGCGGTCTGCGCCTGCCACGCCTGATACCACACCCCACCGACAAAAACGCGCCCCGTTCTGAGCACCCCCGATGTCCCAACCTACAGCGGGGGTCTGACAGAACCGGGTGCGTTCTACTCTCCGGTGATCCCGTCGGCCAGTTCGCGGGCGATGTCGAGGTGGCCGAGGTGGCGGGCGTATTCCTGCAGGACGTGGAACAGGATCCAGGCGAGTGTCGGCGCGTCTTCGGCGGTTGCGAACCGGCCGCCCGCCGCTGCGCGGTCGTCCAGCGAACCTTTCGCGGCGATCGCGCGGGAGTGCGCGCATTGCTCGCGGAAGAAGGCTTTGACCTCGGCGACCGTTTCGCCGGGCTCGACGTACCACTCGCCTTCGTTCTGCGGCTGGTCACCCCACGGCTGGTCGACCTGTTCGGCCGCGAAGCCCCAACGGAACCATCGCCGTTCCATGTAGGCAAGGTGTTTGAGCAATCCCAACGGCGTCCAGCCGGATGGCAGGCGGCTGTGCCGCGCCTCCCTGTCGGACAGGCCCTCAAACTTGCGCAGCACCCCGTCGCGGCAGTAGTCGAGGTACCCGGCCAGCAGCGCCGACGGGTCGGCGAGCGTCATCTCCGGTTCGGACACAGGTTCCACGAGCGCAACGCTATCTCAGCGGGAACCAGGTCCCCGGCTCCCACCGCACATCGCCCCAGGCGAGCCGTTCCTCCCGACGCGGATCGATCTCGACATGTGGGTCCTCGTCGAACACGTACACCGCGCGGTCCGTGTAGTACCGCGGCCACTCGTTAGACGGCACACCACTGTGCACGAAGTTCACCCAGGCCTGGTGCATCGCTGCGGCTGTGCGTTCCCGCTCGGGTTCGGGCGCGGCAACGGTGAACTCCGGCGCGACGTCCCAGACCATGCCCAGCTCCATGCCGTGCCCGCCGTCCAGGAAATGCGGAACGCCGGCCTGTGCGATGTCCATGCGGTAGTGATAGACGGTCCCATGCTTGGCTTGCGCGTACGCCAGCCGTTGCACGGGAATGCCGTACCGCTCGTCGCCCATGACAGCCACGACAGCATTGTCAGCACCACGGGTATCGCTGTAAGTCTCCAACAGCCTGGTGTCGCCGAAGATTGACGTCAGCACATCCGCAGTGGGCGCCGTGGCATCCTCACCGAGGAACGCCGCGTAGGTAGCCGCCTCGTTGCCGTTGTATCCCAGCATGAGCGCGATATCGCTGGCACTACCCGCGCCGATCAGCGTCGTCGGCATCGTCGGCAACACCAATGGATGCAACGTCGGCCGCCACAACCAGGTGGCGTGCAACGCGGGCAGAATCCGTTCCTGGGCGGCGAGAATCTCCTCCGCCGGAATCGACCGCAGTGTCCGGGCGTCATGACAGTCCAGCTCCGTCAGCAACCGACGTGCCACCGCAGTGCCTTGCTCGGGGGTGGCCACGAAGTCGCCGCCGCTACTGATAATCGCCTGCCGGAACATGGTGCGGGACAACGGGCTCGCCATCAGGTTGCCGACACTCTTGCCGCCCGCGGACACCCCGTACACCGTGATCCGCGTGGGGTCACCGCCGAAAGCGGCGATGTTGTCCCGAACCCACCGCAAAGCGGCAATCTGGTCAAGCAACCCGCAAACGCCCGCGTCGATCTCCTCCGCGCCGAAGATCCCGCCCAGATGCGCCAGGCCGAGCGCACCGAGCCGGTAGTTGACCGTCACCACCACGATCCCGGCCCGCGCGAACGCCGCACCCTCGCTGGGCCGGGTCCCGTTGCCGGTCCGGAAGCCGCCGCCATGCAGCCAGAACAGCACCGGCCAGCCACCCTCGGGCGCGGGACCGTCCGGCGCGCACACGTTGAGGTAGAGACAGTCCTCGCTGGACGGGGCGGGCGCCACGCCGATCTCCTCGGGCTGCAGCGACTGCGGGCCGAAATCGGTCGCCTTCCAGGTGCCCTCCCATGGCGGCGCCGGTCGCGGGGCGCGCCAGCGCAGGTCGCCGACCGGCGGCTGGGCGTACGGGATTCCGCGCCACACCACGTGATCGTCCTGCCGCAGGCCACCCAGCCGACCCTGCCCGATCGTCACGACCGCCACGTGTTCCCACTGTACTCAGGCATTGATGCGGTCCAGGTTCCGCTCGACCCACGACCGCAGCGCACCGAGCGGCTCGGCCACGCCGTGCCCCAACTCGGTGAGGTTGTACTCGACGTGCAGCGGCACCGCCGGATAGATCGTTCGGTCGACGAACCCCGCTTCTTCCAGCCGCCGCAGCGTCTGGGTGAGCACTTTCGGGCTGACCCCCTCCAGTTGCCGCTGCAGCTCGCCGAACCGGAGCGGGCCCTCCTCCAGGGCGCCGATCGCGAGCGCTGTCCACTTGTTGGCGAGCAGGTCCAGCACGCCCCGGCATGGGCACTGCGCCGCGTACACGTCGTGCTTGTCATGCTGGCCCGTTGGGCATGACAGCGCCATCTCCGCTCCTCTACCTGCATGCTTCCTTATGGGAAGTATGCGCCCTTGCGGGAAACTAGGCCCTTCTGGATAGCGTCACCGTACCCCCTGAAGAACAGGAGTTCGCCAGATGCGAGCGATCAGCCAGGACGAGTTCGGTGGCCCGGAAGTGCTGCGTGAGGTCGACGTGCCGCGCCCGGAACCGCTACCCACCGAGGTGCTCGTCCGAGTGGTGTCCGCCGGTCTCAACCCGGTCGACGTCAAGACCCGCGGGGGGGGGCGGCATGGCCGGCGTGCTCGGCAAGCCACCGTTCATCCTCGGCTGGGACGTGTCCGGCGTGGTCGAGCAGGTCGGCTTCGGCGTGCACACCCTGAAGGTCGGCGACGAGGTCTACGGCATGCCGTGGTTCCCGCGTCAGGCCGGCGGCTTCGCCGAGTACGTCACCGCCCCGTCGCGTCAGTTCACCCACAAGCCGTCCACAGTGGACCACGACACAGCCGCGGCGGTCCCGTTGGCGGCGCTCACCGCGTGGCAGATCCTGCACGACGCCGTGCAGGTTCGACGGGGCCAACGCGTGCTGATCCACGCTGCGGCAGGTGGGGTCGGCCACTTCGCCGTGCAGTTCGCCAAGAACGCGGGCGCCACCGTGATCGGCACGGCCCGCGCGGCCAAGCACGACTGGCTGCGTGAGCTCGGCGCCGACGAGGTCATCGACTACACCGCCGAGCGGTTCGAGGAGCAGGCCAACGGCATCGACGTCGTTGTCGACTTGGTCGGCGACCATGTCGACAACACGAGCACGCGTTCGCTGGATGTCCTGCGCCCCGGTGGGACTCTGGTGGCCGTCCCCAGCGGCGTCGCGCCCGAACTGCTCGACCGAGCCTCGGCCCGTGGCCTGACCGCGATCCCGTTCCTGGTCGAACCGGACGGCCCGGCGCTGAGCCGGATCGCCGACCTGATCGACGCCGGCGAGGTGCGTGCCGAGGTCGAGCAGGTCTTCCCGTTCGTCGAGACCGCGGCCGCGCACGAACGTCAGGAAAGCGGCCGTACGCAGGGCAAGCTCGTGGTCAGAGTTGCTGCTGAGGCAGGTTGAGCTTGGGCAGGATGCCCTCGATCTCCTCACGCCTTGGCTCCAGCCACGGCGGCAGTTTGAGCGCGCGGCCCAGTTCGAGCAGCGGCTCGTCGATGGCGAACCCGGGTTCGTCGGTCGCGACCTCGAGCAGCGTGCCGCCGGGCTCGCGGAAGTAGATCGACCGGAAGTACTGACGGTCCAAAATGGACGTGACGTTGACGCCCCGGTCGGCCAGCTCCTCACGCCACGCCGCCTGGGTGTCCTCGTCGGGGGCACGCCACGCGACGTGGTGCACGGTCCCCACCGCGACCCGCCCGCGCGGCTCGTCGGGCGTCACCAGAACGTCCACCAACGCCCCCGCGCCGCCCTCACCGGCGGCGAACCTCAGCCGGTTGCTGTCCTCGGCGACCTGCCGCAGGCCGAGGTCGCTGCTGAGGGCCTCTGCGGTCGCCTCTTCGCGGTCCACCGACAACGTCACCGAGTGCAGCCCGCGCACCGCGTGCTCGGGCGGGACGAACCCGTGGTCCCACGGCTCCCGGGGATCGTCCTGGCTGTGCGCGACCAACGCGATCACCAGGCCATCGGGGTCGCGGAAGGTCAGCACATCCTCGTCGTCCCGGTTGACCACCTCGCTGACCTCGACGCCGTGCTCGGCCAGATGCGACTTCCACCAGCCGATCGACGTCTCCGGCACGGAGAACGCCGTTGTGGTGGCCTGTCCATGGCCGTGCAGGCCCTGGGGCGCCTCCTCCCAGGGGAAGAAGGTGAGCAGCGAGCCGGGTTTGCCCGAGCTGTCGCCGTAGTAGAGGTGGTAGGTGCCCGGGTCGTCGAAGTTGACGGTGGTCTTGACCAGCCGCAGGCCCAGCGCTCGCAGGTAGAAGTCGACGTTGCGCTGGGGATCCCCGGCGATCGCGGTGACGTGATGCAAGCCGCTGGTCGCGATGGACATGGTGACTCCTCTCGCCGCGGCCATTGTCCTCTCGTGAGCACGGATCGGCGCGCCCACGAGAGGACAACCTGCGTCAGCGGCGCGGCACGGTCATGGTGCCGTCGCTGATCCGGACCATGCCGATCCGGCTCTCACTCGTGTAGCGGACGTCCTCCGTGTCCACGACCACCGCCAGGTGGTGCCCAGCGGGCACGTCCCAGGAGATCGACTCGAGCGGGAAGTCGACCGTGGCCGACTTGTCGCCGCGGATGGTGAACGGTTTGTGCGTGATGAGTGAGCCGACGCCGACGGCGTTGACGTCGTACAGATACACGAACAACGACGTGTCGTCGGCTGTGGAGGTGACCGTTGCCGTGAACCGTGGCTTGCCTACGACAGTTGTGGGCTGACTGTAGGCAGGCCCGTTCCATACACCGGCCACGGTAGGCAGCACTGCAGGAATCACTACACCCACAGGGATCTTGAGATACCCCTGCAGCGCGCCGCTCAGAATCGGTACACCGCTGTTGGCGATCGAGTCCACACCCGACCCGAACGTCCTGGTGCCCAACGTGAGCGTGTCGGTCCTTGTCGCCGCACCCGCCAGCGACGGGTACCCGCGCCAGGTGCTCGCGTTGGCTGACATCAGCTGCACCGGCTGGGTGCGGTCGATGCCGTTGTCGGCACCGTTGAGGTAGTGATCGAACCACTTCGTGGCCGTGTCCCACACCTCGTTGGACAGGCCCACCGCGCCGGGCAGCTCGGCGGTGGCGTGGTCACCGCCCTGCAACAGCAGGCGTTTGGGTGTGGTCAGCCGGTCGTAGAAGTCGATCGCCTGGTTGGGCGGGAAGATCGCGTCCTGCCACGAGTTCGCGATCAGGATGGCCGCGCCGTTGGCGTTGATCTGCGCCAGTTTCGACGCCGCGGAGCGCGACGGCGCGACCTGGCGAGCGTAGTCGATCTTGCCCATCAGGAACTCAGAGGTGATCCGCCGCAGGTCGGGACCGGGTTTGCCGGCCACCTGCGCGAGGGCGAGCAAAGCGCCCGCGGAGAGCTGGCTGATGGTCTGCCCGGGGTACAGGCTCGCCTCCAGGTCGGCCCAGGTGCTCATCGACGCGACCGCCTTGATCCGGCTGTCGTTCGCGGCCGCGAGCAGGCCGATGCCCGCGCCGTAGGAGATCCCGGCGACGCCGACCCGGGTCACGTCGGCATGGGCGTTCGCCACCGCCCAGTCGATGATCCGGCTGACGTCCTCGACCGTGTCCGGTCCGGCCACGTCGATCTCCCCACCGGAGTCGTAGAAGCCCCGGCTGGTGTAACTGATCACCACATCGCCGCTCTGCTCGGCGAGTTTCCGTGCCGCCCCAACGTATTCCACGTCGGGGACGCCCCAGCTGGCCGGCATGACCAGCAGCGGGAACGGGCCGTCACCACGACCGGTTGGGGTGACGACGAATCCCCGCATGGGCGTACCGCCCGCGCCGGGGATGGACTCATACGAGATGGCAGCGCCGAAGGACGCGGCGCTTGATGCGGGGGCGTGCAGGGTGCCCGCCGCGGCTACGGTTATCAGCAGGGTCAATATCCGTGAGCTGCGCATAAACCCTCCATTGGGTATCGCGTACCAGGTAAACGCGCAGCTCAGAGCGGGGTTACGGACAAGTAACCTACTGGACGTCACTTTCCTCCGTGTGAGTGACGACGCAGGTCAGGCGGGCTGTCGGCCCGCCTGTCGCCGCCGGGAGGGCTTAGGCAGAATGCTCGACGTGACTTTGTCGATAGACCAGCGGATCGCCGAAGAGCTGGGTGTCCGCGAAAACCAGGTGAAGGCCGCGGTCGACCTGCTCGACGGCGGCGCGACCGTGCCGTTCATCGCCCGGTACCGCAAGGAGGTGACCGGGACCCTGGACGACGCCCAGCTGCGCACGCTGGAGGAACGCCTGCGGTACCTGCGCGAGCTCGAGGAGCGGCGGGCGGCGGTGCTGGAATCGGTGCGTTCACAGGGAAAGCTCACCGACGAGCTGGAAGCGCAGATCAACGCCGCGGAGACCAAGGGCCGGCTGGAGGACATCTACCTGCCGTTCAAGCCCAAGCGGCGGACCAAGGCGCAGATCGCGCGCGAGGCGGGCCTGGAGCCATTGGCCGACCAGCTGCTCGCCGACCCCACGCTGGACCCGCAGGCCACCGCGGCCGGGTTCGTGGACGCCGAGAAGAACGTCGCGGACGCCGCCGCGGCCCTGGAGGGCGCACGGTCGATCCTGGTCGAGCGGTTCGGTGAGGACGCCGACCTGATCGGCGACCTGCGCGAGCACATGTGGTCGCGCGGCCGGCTGGCCGCCAAGGTCCGCGAGGGCAAAGAAGAGGACGGCGCCAAGTTCGCCGACTACTTCGACTTCGCCGAGCCGTTCACCAAGCTGCCGTCGCACCGGATCCTGGCCATGTTCCGCGGTGAGAAGGAGGAGATCCTCGACCTCACACTGAGCCCGGAACCGTCCGACGAGGTCGAGCCGGGCCCGAGCGACTACGAGGTGCGGATCGCCGCGAAGTTCGGCATCGACGACCGCGGCCGCCCGGCCGACAAGTGGCTGACCGACACGGTCCGCTGGGCCTGGCGCACGCGCATCCTCGTGCACCTGGGCATCGACCTGCGGATGCGGTTGCGCACCGCGGCCGAGGACGAGGCCGTGCGCGTGTTCGCCGCCAACCTGCGGGACCTGCTGCTGGCCGCGCCGGCCGGCACCCGCCCGACGATGGGTCTGGACCCCGGGTTCCGGACCGGCGTGAAGGTCGCCGTGGTGGACGCGACCGGCAAGGTCGTGGCCACCGACACGATCTACCCGCACGAGCCGCGGCGCGCGTGGGACGAGTCGATCGCCAAGCTCGCCGTGCTGTGCAAGCAGCACAACGTGGAGCTGATCGCGATCGGCAACGGCACGGCGTCCCGCGAGACCGACAAGCTGGCTGCGGACCTGATCAAGCAGCACGAGCAGTTGCGGCTGACCAAGGTGATGGTGTCCGAGGCGGGCGCCTCGGTGTACTCCGCGTCCGCGTACGCCTCGCAGGAGCTGCCGGGCATGGACGTTTCGCTGCGTGGCGCCGTGTCCATCGCGCGGCGGCTGCAGGACCCGTTGGCGGAGCTGGTGAAGATCGACCCGAAGAGCATCGGCGTCGGCCAGTACCAGCACGATCTCGCCGAAGGGAAGCTGTCGCGGTCGCTGGACGCGGTCGTGGAGGACTGCGTGAACGCCGTGGGTGTGGACGTGAACACCGCGTCGGCGCCGCTGCTGACCCGGGTGTCCGGCATCGGCGAGGGCCTGGCCGAGAACATCGTGCTGCACCGGGACAAGAACGGCCCATTCCGGTCGCGCAGCGCGCTGAAGGACGTGGCCCGCCTGGGCCCCAAGGCCTTCGAGCAGTGCGCGGGCTTCCTGCGGATCCCCAACGGCGACGACCCGCTGGACAACTCCAGCGTGCACCCGGAGTCCTATCCGGTGGTGCGCCGGATCCTGACCGCCACCAAGGTGGACCTGCGCGAGCTGATCGGCAGCCCGGCGCTGAAGTCTTTGCAGCCCAAGGACTTCGTCGACGACACGTTCGGCCTGCCCACAGTCACGGACATCCTGACCGAGCTCGACAAGCCCGGCCGCGACCCCCGTCCCGCGTTCAAGACGGCGTCGTTCGCTGACGGCGTGGAGAAGATCTCCGACCTCAAGCCGGGGATGACCCTGGAGGGCGTGGTCACCAACGTCGCCGCGTTCGGCGCGTTCGTCGACATCGGCGTGCACCAAGACGGTCTCGTGCACGTGTCGGCCATGTCCCGCACGTTCGTGAAGGACCCGCGGGACGTCGTCAAACCGGGTGACATCGTGCGGGTCAAGGTCCTCGAAGTGGACATCCCGCGCAAGCGCATCGGCCTGACCCTCCGCCTGGAGGACGAGCCCGGCAAACCCCAGCAACAGCAAGGCGGCGGCCGCCGCGACAACAACCGTCAGCAGGGCGGTGGCGGCGGACGCGGCAACCAGCAACGCCAGCGCCGCAACGAACCAGCCGCCTCCGGCTCCATGGCGGACGCCCTCCGCCGCGCCGGCTTCGGCAAGTAATAACCCACCCACAGGGCGGCGGCACCCCCGCCGCCCTGTGGACAACTCATCCCCAGCCACCCACCCCGTCAGTCCACCCCAGTAGCGTTGAACCCGGGGGCCGGAGGTCAGGCCCCAATCAAGATCAACTCAAGAAACCCTTGCCCTGCAAGGAATTCCGCACCTCAACGCCGACCATATTCCGCGCCGCTGCCCGCGCGCCTCACCGATCAGAGCACTCACGGCCGCAGCCCGCGCCACACACAATCCCCACCTCGCGAGACTCACGTCCGCACCGCGCACTGCGAGCCAGAGTTCACGCGACCCACTTCAGCCCTCGCCCTCGCCCTCGCCCTCGCCCTCGAAGCATCCCCGCAAGGCGCCCAAGGTCGGCCCAGCCTGTCAATCAACCCACAGCCTCCCGGCCCCGCCCAGGTAAGCCTCCGCTGCCCGCTCCTCCGCGGCCGCGAACTTGTCGGCGATCTCATCGGCGCCATCCAGGCTGCCGTCATCGACCACCTCGCGATATCCGGCAGCGACCAGACCGGTACTACGCGATCAACTCCGCGAGGAACTCCCGGTACCTCTCCTTCATCGGCAGCTCCCGGTCCTCCCGGATCCGGCGCCGCGTCGCGGTCACCGGAACCTCGCGCATCGGGTCGTACCCCGGCCGTTCGTAGGTCTCCCACCACAACCCCACGCCACGGCGCTGCCACATGGGAATGTCGTTGAAGTTCACACCATGGTCGAACAGCAGCTCGTTCTTGGCGGCGGCATCGGCGCCTTCCAACGCCCGCGTGGCCTCCTCGCGCGACCGCCCGTCCTTGCGCAAAGTCCAGTAGCACCAGCCGTTCAGCGCCGACCGCGCCGCATCCGCCTGCCGCCACGAGAAGTAGTCGAGTACGTCCGCGGGCCCGGTCCCCATCCACACCCGGCTGTCGAAGTGCGCCGGTTCGCCCATCGCGTGGGTGAAGGCCGCGGACGTGATACTCGCGGAGACCGACACGAGTTTTTCCACGCCCCGGCCGAAGATCTCGGTGCGCGGGTCGAGCAGGACGGAGATCTCGTCGCTCTCGGTGTAGGCGTACCGGGCGCCGAACTCGGTCAGCAACGTCCGCGCCGCCTCGACCATGAGCTGCGAGAACCGTAAGTCGAACGGTTTGTCGAAGCGCTGCTCGGTGAACCTGGAGAAGGCTCGGCCGTCAACGCGCAGGACCGTCCACGCTCCAGGCGGCACGGCCAGTGAGTGGAACCACTCGCGGGCCCGCTGCCCGGCTGCGAACTGCTCGCCGTCCACCCTGTCACCCTCCGCCCCCGCCTGACACTGTCCGTGACAGTATCGGGCACGGTCTACGGTGAGTAACTAGGTGGTTCCTCTCACGACAAGTCGCCC
Organism: Actinocrispum sp. NPDC049592; assembly: GCF_040675465.1. Lineage (NCBI taxonomy): Bacteria > Bacillati > Actinomycetota > Actinomycetes > Pseudonocardiales > Pseudonocardiaceae > Actinocrispum > Actinocrispum sp. NPDC049592. The sequence continues at coordinate 220,961 of NZ_JBFAPA010000001.1, forward strand.
GGGGTCGACCGTGCGCTGTTCGGGGATCCCGGTCTTGAGGTGGTTCAACAGCAGACGCGCTGCTGAGGCGCCGTCAGCTGCGTCGTCGTGGTGGATCGCCGTGACGCCGGGGTGCACGAGCTGGCACACGTTGGAGTCGCCCCATGCCACTACCGCGAGCTGTGTGGGGATGTGGATGTTCAACATGGCCGCGTGTGCAACGGTCTCCGCTGCTGCCGCATCGTCGTCGTAGATCAACGCCGACGGCGGATCGGGCGTGGCGAGCAGTTCCCTGGTCGCTTCGAGCGCGCCTTCGGCCTCAACCGCCTCGCAGCCGAGAAGTTCCTTCGTCACTTGGCGGAACGCTTCGGCGCGGTGCACGTTGCGGCTCACTCCCTGGCCTTTGACGTGCCCGAGCCTGCTGTGCCCGCGTTCGATGAGGTGCTCGACCGCGCGCCGGCACTCGGCCGCCGGGTCGTCCAGCACCGCGGACATGTCCGGCGCACCGGCGCCGACCAGCACCGCAGGGACGTTCAGCTTGCGCAGCAAGGGAATGCGGTGGTCATCCGGTCGCGGGTCGAGCAGCAGCACGCCGTCGACGCGACGCGCGGCCCACCAGTCGCGGTAGGTCTCGGCCTCGGCTTCGGCGTCGCGGACGATCGCCAGCTGCAGCGCGACGCCGTCGATGGCCAGTTCCCGCTCGATGCCTTCGACCACTGTCCACGGCGCCGGCCCAGCGACCACGAGGCCCACGACACCCGCACGTTCGGCGGACAGCGCCAAGGCCGCGGTGTTGGCCCGCCAGCCCAGCGCGTGCGCGATTCTGGAGACCCGCTCCCTCGTCTCCTCGGAGACGCCGGGCCGGCCGTTGAGCGCGTAGGACACCGCTGCCTTGGACACTCCGGCCCGGCGGGCGATGTCGCCGATCGTCGGTCTTTTCATGGCAGCTCCCATCCTGGAACGAGCCGCTCAGGAAATACACCCGACTGAGGGACCAAACCCAGCTCAACAGCGAAACGACATGCGCTTTCGGGGTCGTGGCCCGAAAAAAGTGTCGGTGGGTGCCTGGAAGCTGTTCACACGGGCCACCCAGGCTCCGGAGACAAGGAGACCGAACCATGGGGATTCTCGACTGCATGGCCGAGACCACCGCGAACGGCAACGAGTACATCGTGCGCGCGGTGAAGCTGCCGCCGAGCGGAGAGCTCGGCGAACGAATAGAGGTGACGCTGTCCGGCGCCGACCAGAACGGCACCGCCAGCGCCACCGGCACCTTCATCGTGCCCGTCAGCGGCCTCACCGCCGTCGGCAGGCTGCTGCAGCAGATCATGAGCGGACTGTCCACATTGAACACACGGGCCCGTCGCTCCGGTGCCCCTCCGAACGCCAACACCCCCTGGACCGAGGAGCAGGACCAGGAACTGCTGAACCGCTGGCTCGAAGCCGGCGACACCCACAAGGCGTACACCGTGCGCCGCCGCCTCGCCGAGCACTTCGGCCGCACCGAGGGGTCCATCCGCGCGCGCCTGCTCCGCCTCGGCTGCAACCCCGACGCCCCCGGCCACCTCTACACCCAAACCTCCCCAGACCCCACACCCCACCCATCACCACAGGAAGCCGCCACCCCAGCCCAATCCACAGCCATTCCCATCTCAACCCCAGCCCCATCCACCCCTCACCCCATCCCCAGCTCACCCCCGACCCCAACCGACCACCCCGCCCTCCCCAATTCATCCCCGAACCCAGCCGACCTCCCAATTCCCTCCAGTTCACCCCCGAACCCAGCCGACCTGCCCGCCCTTCCCAGCTCACCCCCGAACCCAGCCGACCTGCCGACTCCCCTCAGTTCACCCCCGAGCCCGGCCGAACTCCCCGCCCTTCCCAAATCACCCCCGACTACAGCCGACCCTCCAACTCCCAGTTCAACCGCAGCCGCAAACGCACCCCAGCCCGTCCTCGCTTCAGCCGCCAGTCCCAGCTCCGCCCCAGGCGCAGCGGCTCCACCCGACCCCGGCACCAGCCTGGCCTCAGCCACCTCACCAAGCGCCGCCACCGATCCAAACCCGGCCCTCTCCGGCCAGCGGACCACCGATCCCACCTCAGCGTCCGCTGGTGACCCGACCAGCAATCCAGCTCCTACAACCAATCCGGCCAACAACCCCGCCCCAGCCCATTCGACCACCCCCATGACCGGCCCAACCCCAACACCAACCGACCCCGCCACCAAACCCGCAACCTCGGCCACCACTGCCGACCCGCTCAACGCCCCGCCAACCTCGATCTCTCCCGCCGACCCCGCCGACAAGAGTTCGGCTCCCCTCGCCTCGCCAGGCGTCACCACCACCCCAACACCGCCGCCGCGGGTCATCCCCCTGGCATCCACCGACCTCACTTCGGTCGCCGATCCCCCGGCGCCCGCACAGAAAACCCATACCCCGACACCCATCCACACCACACCCGCATCACCGCCACCTCAACCACCCACAACTGCCCAAACCGGCACGGCACCCTCATCCATGCCCACCCATCAATCCGCACCCGCTCAGCAAACCCAGCCCACCCCAACACCGATGTCACCCCAACCACCGACAACCTTCACGCTCGTCACTCATCCCTCCGCGTCCGCTCAGCAAACCCAGCCCGCCTCAACGCCTACGTCACCCCAACCACCGACGACCCTCACCCTCACTCATCCCTCCGCACCCAGCCATCAATCCCACCCCGCCGCCACATCACCATCACTCCTCACGCCGACAACAACCCGTGCCTCCATCGCCCGCTCCTCCACACCAGGCCCGCAAACCGAACTCACCGCACCCCTTCCATCGCCGCGACCACCGAAACCCACCCACGTTCTCACCGCTTTGCCATCCGCGCCCGCGCAAGAAGCGCAAGCCGCCACAACCTCAGCACCGTCATCCATCCCGTCGCCCCAACCACTGACCACCGCTCCCAGCCCCGCCGCGCAACCATCGGTGCCCACCCAACAAACCCGCACTCCAGCAGCACCACCGCCGTCTGCACCCGCCCCTGCCCAGGTATTGAACCTCGCGTTCACAACCCCCAAGGGAGTCTGATCAAGCCGTCCATCGGGGCATGCGGGTCCGGTCCGAGTGCCGACGCCAATCGTGCTCGGCATCCGGGCCGGGGATGTGTCCGAAACGGTGTACACCTGCGGGTACACGACGAAACCGAGATCACGATTCGTGGTGCGATCGCGTCGGCTAAAGGCCTTTCGGGAGGAGGCCGGCGACTCACATCACGAGGAATGAATTCGATTCACTTTTCACGGGTGCGAGTTTGTCCGATTCCGGACAGGAATAGAGGTCCCATGATCTGAGCACTCGTCCATTTGGACGCTGCAACCGGTTTCGAAACCGGGATGTACATCACTCATCCACGCCACACACGACTCTGACCTGCGGAGGTTGCCAGTTCACGACTCCTAATTTCATATGGTCGCGCATTCACCTAGGGCGCTGGCTAAACTGCCCTCCGCCCTTCTGTTCGGAGAGAACGTGACCGTGAGATTTGGCGTGCTCGGCCCGTTGACCGTGGTCGGCCCGACTGGCGAGCTGCGATTACGCGGCGACCATCAGCGTGCTCTGCTGGCGATGCTGGTGTTCCACGCGAACCGGCCGGTGACCACCGATTTGCTGGTGGGCGCTTTGTGGCCGGAGCTGCCGCCGAAGTCTTACGCGTCCAACCTGCACACGTATGTGTCCCGTCTGCGGGCGCGGCTGCGGGGGGTCGAGATCGACCATTCGGGCCGGGGCTACCGGTTGCATGTCCCCACCGAGGACGTCGACCTCCTGGTCTTCCGGGAACAGGCCGCGGCCGGCCGGAGCGCCGCCAGGGCCGGGCAGCACGAGAAGGCGGCGGGGCACCTGCGGCACGCACTGACGCAGTGGCGTGGGCATCCGTTGGGCGACATGCACGTTCCAGTGCTGGACGCGGAGATCACCCGGCTGGAGTCGGAACGGCTGGCGGTGTTCGAGGACTGCGCCGACGCCGAACTGGCGGCGGGGCGGCACGCGGAGCTGGCGGCCGAACTGCAGGCGGCGCTGATCGAGCACCCGTTGCGGGAACGCCTCGCTGGGCAGTTGATGGTGGCGTTGCAGCATTCCGGCCGTCAGGCCGAGGCCCTGGAGGTCTACCGGCGGACCCGGGCGACGCTGATCGACGAGCTCGGTGTGGAGCCCGGGGCGGCGTTGCGCAGGCTGCACGAGTCGCTGCTGCGGGGTGAGACGGACACCCCGTTGCCCAAGCCGACCTGGCCGATCTGCCAGCTGCCCGCGACGTCCGCGGACTTCTCCGGACGCGAGCAGTACCTGGCCGAGATCACGGGTCTGCTGAACCCCGGTGGCCACAGCGTTCCGGTGGTCGTGCTCAGCGGGGAGCCCGGAGCGGGCAAGACAACGCTGTCCATCACGGCCGCGCACCAACTGCGGTCGGTGTACCCGGACGCGCAGCTGTTCGTGTCACTGTCCGGTGTGGACTCGCCGCGGGATATCGGCGCGGTGCTCGCGGACCTGTTGCGCGGGCTCGGGGTCAGCGGACCGGCGATCCCGGACGACCTGCAGGCAAGGGCGGCGGCCTACCGCGGTCTGCTGACCGACCGGAAAGTGCTGGTGGTGCTGGACGACGCGGCCGAACCGAGCCAGGTGCGGCCGTTGCTGCCAGGCACGCCGGGGTGCGCGGTGCTGATCACGAGCCGGCGCAGGCTCAGCGGCCTGGACGGGGCCAGCCGGGTCGGGATCGGCCCGTTCAGCGACAGCGAGGCGCTTCGGGTGCTGGAACGGATCGCCGGACGTCAGCGTGTCGCCGCGGAGCAGCGGGATGCCGAGCGGATCGCGGCGGCGTGCGGGAACCTGCCGTTGGCGTTGCGGATCGCGGGCACACGTCTGGCGTTGCGGCCGAACCTGCCGCTCGCGGTGCTGGCGGCGCGCTTGGAGGACGAGGGCCGCAGGCTGGACGAGCTCGCGGTCAGCGACCTGGCGGTGCGGGCCAGCCTGACGATGAGCTACGCCTCGCTCAGCGAGTCCGCGCGGATTGCGTTGCGGCGCTTAGGAAACATCGATACGGTCGACATTCCCGAGTGGCGGGTGGTCACCCTGCTCGGCGCACGGGAGGCCGACGACGCCATGGAGGACCTGGTCGAGTCCGGCCTGGTCGAGCCGATCGGCATCGACGAGACGGGTGAGCCGCGGTACCGGATGCACAGCCTGGTGCGGGTGTTCGCGATGGAGTGCACCCGCGCCGAGGACGACTGGGACGCGCGGATGGCCCAGGCGCAGACGATCATCGACGCGATGCGTGGCATCGCGGACGTCGCCGCGCGCAAACTGCCGTGGACGCTGCCGTTGCCGCGGCTGGGCGAGCTGGACCGGCCACAGCCGTTGCCGCCGGATCTGGTCAAGCGCCTGACCGCAGACCCGCACGCGTGGTTCGCCACGGAACGGACGAACCTGCTCACCGGAATGTCCAAAGTGGCCGCGCACGGCTGGGAGCGCGAAGCCATGCAGCTGATGGACCGGCTGGCGGTCTACTTGTGGCTGCACGGTCAGTACGCGGACATGCGGCTGGGATACCAGTCACTTGCCGAGAGCACGGACGAACGCGTGGCTGCCCAGGCGAGGTCGGCCCTCGCACTGCTGCGGCACGCCCGTGGCCAGTACGAGCGGGCGATCGAGGAGTACCGCGCATCCGCGAAGGAACTCGACGCGCTGGGCGAGCACGAGGCGCTCGGGTGGGTCCAGCACAACCTCGCGTCCTGCCTGATCGCGGTGCGCCAGCCGGAAGAGTCGATCGAACTCGCTGAGGCGGCCCGAACACACCTCAGTAACGACCCATACGCGCTCGGCATGGTGCTGCACACTCTCGCCACCGCGCTGAACCGGCTCGGCCGCACCGAAGAGTCAGCGCGGATCGAGGACGAAGCGCTCACCCTCGCCCGGAAGTCCGGCGAGTCGCGCCAGCTGGCGATCGCCCTCCACGACCGCGCCTGGGGCTTCGTCCTGGCCAACTCCACCTCCAACCGCACCGAGCCCGCGCCCACCGACCACATGGGACACACGGGGGTGGAGCGGCCCGACCTTGCCCACGTACGGGAGTCGGTCGCGGAAGGCCAGCCCACCGCTGATGCAGACAAACGAAGCAGCCTGACGCAGTCGCAGGAATCAGCTGCCGAAGACCGTCTTGTCACTGGCACACCGGACTCGCGGGTAGACAATCGAACCACTGTGACGCGGGAGTCAGCCACAGAAGACCGGCCTCTCGCCAGTACGCCCGAGTCGGGAGCGGACAAGCAAAACAGCCTTACGCAAACGCAGGAATTGGCCCCAGAAGATCGACCTGTCGCCAATGCATCCGAGTCGGGCGCGGATGACCGGGCCGCTCTGGTGCGGGCGCGCGAGCTGGCCGAAGAGGCAATCGCACTGCTGCGCAAGGAGAATTCACGGTCCGCACTGGCAAAGGCGTTACGCACGCTGGGTGCAATTTGCGCGGGGATCGATGATCGCGAGGCGTCGATGGCGGCGTTCCGGGAGGCGCGGGATATCGCCCGGGAACTCAGTGAGCTGCCCCGTGAACTGTCGTGCACCAGGGCGATCGCGGCGGGGTGGATCGGCGAAGGCAAGGCGGTGGAGGCGATCCCGGTGCTGCGTGACTGTCTACGCACGTACCGTGAGATGGGCAGCACTTCGGCGACGGCCATCACGCTTCACCTCCTCGCCGCGGCTTATGAGTCGACCGGGAAGGCGCGTGATGCTGGGTTCGCCCGCGAAGAGGCGGAGCGGCTCGGCGATCCCCGCGACAGCAACACGTCGACGTTGCTGAGGTTGTTGCTCAGCCTCACCAGACCCGGCTGAGTATTTCCTTCTGACTCTAGTGAACCAAGTCGGGCGTACCCCTAGTACGCCCGACTTCGTTCAAGCGGGAACATTTCAGCCCTTCTTGACGACCTTGGCGTACCGGCCGTTCGGGCCGAGCCAGGTCACCACGATGGTGACGATGGCGCCGAGCGCGGCGGCCCAGCCGAGGCCCTTCATCAGCGAGGTCGCGACGTCGAGGGCGACGATGGCCGACGCGCCCAGGGTCAGCACGGCGCCGATGGTGACCATGACGCGCGCCCAGGTGGCGGCCTTGCCCATGGCCAGGCCGAACAGCAGCATCACCGCACCGGCGAAGATCACCAGGTACGCGCGGGTGTGGACGGTGCTCTCGATCTGGTTGAGCTCCGTCTCGAGGAACGAGCCGCCGAGGTCCTTGGCCTGGTCCACGGTGACGCCGGCGAGGTCGGCAACGCCTTGCACGACAAGGTCCTTGGCCAGCTGTGCGCCGCCGGCCAGCATCATGGCGCCGTTGGCGATCGCGGCCGCACCGGACACAACGGCGAGGACGATCGCGGCCATCAGGGTGCCCGGCTTCTTGGCCGGAACGGTGCCCGCCGGGGCGGTCGAATACGTGCTCACGACTGTGGTTCTCCCTCTGATTCGCGTGATTCCGGGCGACTTTGTCGGGGGTCACCCAGGCGCAGGACAGTAGGAATCAGGACCACACGGAAGGAACACACGATTTAAGACGACTGTGTAGAGATCAGTTCACTGGGGACGTTCATCACCACGACGGTCGGCCCGCCCAGCGGACTGGTCACCACCAGAGTGCCATCAAATGCCGACAAGCGCCGCTCGATGCCGCGCAAACCCGTGCCACCGCTGGGATCCGCGCCACCCTTGCCGTCGTCGCCGACGAGGATGTTGAGCTGGCCTTCCTCGTATCCCAGCCGAATCCACGCTTTACTGGCACCGGCGTGTTTGACCACATTGGTCAGCGTCTCGGCGACCGCGAAATATGCGGCGGACTCAACCGGGGCGGACAACCGGCCGGGAATGTCGATCTCCACGTCGATCGGCATCGAGTGCGCCAGCACGAGCGCGTGTATCGCGCCGTCCAGCCCGCGGTCGGCGAGCACCGGCGGGTGGATGCCGCGCACCAGGTCACGCAGTTCGGACAAGGCCTGCGAACTGGCCGCCCTGGCCTCGGCGAGCAGTTCCCGCGCGGCCGCCGGGTCACGCAACACGGTCTCCTCGGCCATCCCGAGGCTCATGCCCAGGGCGACCAGCCGCGCCTGTGCCCCATCGTGCAGGTCTCGTTCGATCCGGCGCAGTTCGGCGGCCTGGGTGTCCACTGTGTCCGCTCTGGACTCGGTCAGCTGCCGCACCCGGTTGGCCAGCCGGGACCGTTCGGTCGGCGCGAGCAGCCATCGGGCCAGCAACGCCTGCGCCCGCATGAGGTGCGGCGCCGCGTACCACCAGAAGGCCAGGTACACGAGCCCCAGGGTGCCGGCGATGTAGACCGCCGACGCCTCGGAGTTGACCGAGAGGAACCCGATGAGGTCGACCTCGGCGTCTTCAGGCAGTGCCCACCACCAGGTCCACAGTGTCAGGTGGCCGATCGCGCCGAGCAGCATGCCGATCTGGGTCACCGCCAGCGTCAGCCCGGCGGTCATCTGCACGAACAGGAATGCCACGTCCCGCCAGGTCGCCGGATCACGGAGGATGTCGAAGACGCGGACGATCAGCCCTCGGTCCGACCGCTGCCGGTAGGGCCGCTCGATCGTGGTCCCGAGGATCCACCCGGCCCGCCGCCTGTGCAAGTTGGTGAACTTCCGGACCAGCGCGACCACACCGAGCACGAGCGGGAACCCGATCCAGATCGGGATGAGCCCGAGGGACAACGCGGTGAACGCGACCAGCAGGTAGTTCGGTACCTCCAGCGGTACCAGCGCGACAGCCCAGCCGAACAGCTGGCGACGGGTCGGTGTCTGGGGCGGTGCGCTCATACCCCCATTCTGTCGTGCGCGTGGCCGTCGGCCAGTGGACCTAACACCACTCCTCCAGGCCCTGACACCACCACACCGAAACTCCCCCGCAAATCTATCCCCACCCACCCCCAACCATCATTCCGAGCCCCACCTGACCAGCCAAAAAAAAGATCAAACCGCCCAGAGCACCCCTCGAAAATCCAAGTTACCAGGCGGGGCGGACGGGGCGGGGCCATGAAGATCGACTTCGGCGGAGTTGTCCACAGGCGCGGCTCGGTTGCTATGGGCGCGACGCTCTGAAGGTTGTGCGCCGAGGTCGGCAAGGAACGGGTCAAAGTGAAGACCCAGGGGCCAAGGCAAACAACGCTCCGAATTCGAGGCCTCTTGGCTGAGGGCCAAACCAGAGCCGCAACAGGCCAATCCGAGACCCACCTGGCCACAAGCAAGGCAATGCCTCGGGGTGGCAAGCCCAGATGGGGGGCACCAAAACCGGCATGGAGCGCGGCGAAACGTAGGTAGGCCAAGACATGCAGCGCCCGGATCTGACCGGCCCTGAAAGGTGACCAGGGACAAAGCTAGCCAAACCGAGACTCCACGGCAGGGTATCGCCCGGGTCCGGCTGGTCTCAGGGCTGAGCGCCAGAGCCTGACGCAAAGGCCCCGCCTCGCCACACGACACGAGAGCGCCCCGGGTCCCACGAGTCCCAGCGCTAAGCGCCACAGCCTGAGACGAACGCTCCGCCTGGCCACACCACACGACAGGGCAGCGCTCCGGGTCCAACCGGTCTCAACGCTAAGCGCCAAAGCCTGACGCAAAGGCCCCGCCTCGCCACACCACACGGCAGCGCTGTGCACCGCCGTCGTCGGGCGCCACGGGCCGGACGGTGTGCGAGGCGAAGGCTCTGTCCGCTTACCGACCAGGTCAGCTCTGGTCCTGGTCAGGGCTGCGCCCAGCAAGCCAGACGGAAACCGGTGGCGAAGACCCACTCCCCTCGTCGGGCCCGCCAGGGCTGGACAACCGCAGGCCGGACCAGCCCGTGGCGAAGACCCCTGGCCACACCGCACGAGAGCGCCCACGCGCGGTCGGGCTGGCACCAGAACCAACGGGCCGACGGCCACGGCGAGGGGTCAGTCGGTGGGGGTTACTACGGCGAGGATTGTGCCTAGGTCTACTTGTTGGCCTGGTTTTACCGGCAGTTCTGTGAGGGTGCCGGGGGTGGGGGCGGTGATTTTGTGTTCCATTTTCATGGCTTCGAGCCAGAGGAGGGGTTGGCCGGCGGTGACGGTGTCGCCTTCGGTGGCGGCTACGCGGATGACGGTGCCGGGCATGGGGGCGAGGAGGCTGCCGGGCGCTACTTGGGTTGAGGGGTCGGTGAAGCGCGGCACCGGGGTCAGAGTGACTGGGCCCAGGGCTGAGTCGACGCAGACGACATCGGGATACCGGGCCACGGTGAAGGTTCGGCGGACTCCCTCGACCGTGAGCGCCACCTCCGTCGCGGTGCCTTCAACCACGGTGACGTCCGGGAAGGCGTCGGCGATCAGGCCCGTGCGGGTGTGGCGGTAGGTGATTTCGTGGTCGCCTTCGCCGGAGCGGTACGCCTTCCGCTGCGGTTGGGATGGGACGTTGCGCCAGCCGCTGGGGAGGTTTGTCTGGCGGCTCGCTGCGTCGGCGAGGGCAGCGGCGAGGGCGCTGAGGTTGACGGCGTCCTTGTCGGCCAACGGGGTTGTGAGGGCGTGGCGGGCCAGGAAGGCCGTGTCGGTATCCCCGGCCAGGAATGAGGGGTGGCGCAGCACGCGCACCAACAGGTCCCGGTTGGTGACCAAGCCATGGATCTCAGCGCCCGCCAACGCGCCCGCAAGGCCCAGGGCGGCCTCGGTGCGGGTCGGTGCGTATGCGATGACCTTGGCGAGCATGGGGTCGTAGTAGACGCCGACCACGGAACCGTCCGAAACGCCGCTGTCCAGGCGGAGTCCGTACCGAGCAGGCACCTCAAAGGCAGCAGCCACACCGGGAATGGACAGCCGGTGCAGGGTTCCGCTCTGCGGCCGCCAGTCCTGGGCCGGGTCCTCCGCGTACAGCCGCACCTCGATGGCGTGCCCCTGCGCGGAAGGAGGTGTGTCGCTCAGCGGAACGCCTTGGGCGACAAGGAGTTGCAGGCGGACCAGGTCCTCACCCGTCGTGCACTCGGTGACGGGGTGCTCCACCTGCAGGCGGGTGTTCATCTCCAGGAAGAAGAACCGGCCCTGCTCGTCGGCGAGGAACTCCACCGTGCCCGCGCCTGTGTAGCCGATCGCGGAGGCGGCTGAGCGGGCAGCCTCGAAAAGGCGTGCACGCATGCCCGGGATCCGGGTCACCAAAGGCGAAGGCGCTTCCTCGATGACCTTCTGGTGCCGCCGCTGGATGGAACACTCGCGCTCGCCCAGCGCCCACACGGTTCCGTGGGTGTCGGCCATGACCTGGACTTCGATGTGCCGGCCGTTCTCCAGGTACGGCTCGCAGAACACCGTCGGGTCGCCGAAAGCCGACGCGGCCTCCGACTGTGCCGCCTCCAGCTCAGCAGGGAGGTCGGCAAGGGTACGCACAACCCGCATGCCCCGACCGCCGCCACCCGCGGAAGCCTTGATCAGCACCGGGAAATCCGCGTCGGACACAGGCTCCACAGAGGACAGCGTGGGCACGCCCGCCGCGGCCATCAGGGACTTCGACTCGATCTTGGACCCCATCTGGGCGATCGCCGACGGCGGCGGGCCGATCCAGACCAGCCCAGCGTCCAGCACTGCCTGCGCGAACGAGGCGTTCTCCGACAGGAACCCATACCCGGGGTGGATCGCGTCCGCGCCCGCCCGCAGAGCGGCCTCGATCAGCAACGATCCCCGCAGGTACGTCTCGCCAGGTGTGTTGCCCGGCAGGCGAACCGCGGCATCCGCCTCGCGGACGTGCGGCGACGAGGCGTCCGCGTCGGAGTACACCGCGACACAGCCGATGCCCAGGGACCGGCAGGTGCGGAACACCCGGCGGGCGATCTCCCCGCGGTTGGCGACCAGAACACTCGTGATCATCGCTCTCACATCCGGAAGACGCCGAAGCCGTCCGCACCCGCGACCGGCTGAGTGTGGATCGCCGACAAGCACAGCCCGAGCACGGTCCGCGTGTCCCGTGGGTCGATCACGCCGTCGTCGTACAGCCTGCCGGACAGGAACATCGGCAGCGACTCGGCCTCGATCTGCGCCTCGACCATCGCGCGCATGCCCGCGTCGTGTTCCTCGTTGTACTCCTGCCCGCGCGACTGCGCCGCCGCTCTGGCCACAATGGACAGCACTCCGGCCAGCTGCTGTGGGCCCATGACCGCCGACTTCGCCGACGGCCAGGCGAACAAGAACCGGGGATCGTAGGCGCGGCCGCACATCCCGTAATGCCCGGCGCCATACGACGCGCCCATCAGGATCGAGATGTGCGGGACCTTCGAGTTGGACACCGCGTTGATCATCATCGCGCCGTGCTTGATGATCCCGCCCTGCTCGAAGTCCTTGCCCACCATGTACCCGGTGGTGTTGTGCAGGAAGATCAACGGGGTGTCGGTCTGGTTGGCCAGCTGGATGAACTGCGCGGCCTTCTGGGATTCCTCGCTGAACAGCACGCCGCGGGTGTTCGCGAGAATCCCGACCGGGTAGCCGTGCACGGACGCCCAGCCGGTCGCCAAACTGGTGCCGTACATGGGTTTGAACTCGTCGAAGTCGGAACCGTCGACCACCCGGGCGATCACGTCACGCGGGTCGAACGGGATCTTGAGGTCCCCGGGCACGATGCCCAGCAGTTCCTCCTCGTCGTACAGCGGCGGCACGACCGGTCCAGGGTGGACACCGCGTTTGCGCCAGTTCAGCCGGGCCACGATCCGCCGGCCGATCCGGATGGCGTCCTGCTCGTCCAGCGCGAAATAGTCGGCCAGGCCGGACTTGCGGGCGTGCATCTCGGCCCCGCCCAGCGACTCGTCGTCGGACTCCTCACCGGTGGCCATCTTCACCAGCGGCGGCCCGCCGAGGAACACTTTGGACTGTTCCTTGACCATCACCACGTGGTCGGACATGCCTGGCACGTAAGCACCACCGGCGGTCGCGTTGCCGAACACGAGAGCGATCGTCGGGATACCGGCGGCCGAAAGCCGGGTGAGATCCCGGAACAGCCGACCGCCCGGGATGAAGATCTCCTTCTGCGAAGGCAGGTCCGCGCCACCCGACTCGCCGAGGTTGATCAGCGGCAGCCGGTTCTCCAGCGCGATGTCCATGGCGCGGAACGTCTTCTTGACCGTCCACGGGTTGCTCGACCCGCCGCGCACGGTCGGGTCGCTGGCCATGATCATGCACTCGACGCCCTCGACCACGCCGATCCCGGTCACCACACTGGCGCCGACCGTGTAGTCGCTGCCCCACGCGGCGAGCGGGGACAGCTCCAGGAACGGCGAGTCCGGGTCGATCAGCAGCTCGATCCGTTCGCGGGCCAGGAGCTTGCCGCGCTTGCGGTGCCGTTCGACGTACTTCGGACCGCCGCCCGCGATCGCCTTGGCGTGCTCGGTGTCCAGCTCCGCGAGCTTGCCGAGCATCGAGTCGCGGTTGGCCGCGTAGTCCGGCGACGATGTGTCCAGTGTGGACTGCAACGTCGTCACAGCAGTACCTCCGGGATGTCCATGTGCCGCGCCCGCAGCCATTCGCCGACCGCCTTGGCCTGCGGGTCGAACCGCGCCTGTGATGCAACGCCGTCGCCGAGCAGCCCGGTGACCACGAAGTTCAGTGCGCGAAGGTTGGGCAGAACATGCCGCGTGACCGGCAGCGAAGCCGTCTCGGGCAGCAACCGCTGGAACTCTTCGACAGTCAAGGCGTTCGCCAGCCAGCGCCAGGCCTCATCGGTCTCGACCCACACGCCGACGTTCGCGTCCCCGCCCTTGTCACCGCTGCGAGCACCGGCAACGAGCCCCAAAGGCGCAAGCCGTGTGGGACCAGTCAAGGGAGCGGGCAAAGGTGGCGACGCAACCGGAGCAAGCTCCAAAGTCTCCGCAGCGGGTGGGATCGCGATCCGGGAACCATCCACAATGGCCACCTGCTCGACCAGCTTGGCGTCCACGAACCCGGGCGTGAACAGGCCGTACGGCGAAGCGTCACCCGGCGGCGCGGTCACGTGGAACCCCGGATACGAAGCCAAAGCGATCTCGACAGCCGCGCTGGAGAACGCCCGGCCGACCACCTTCTGGTCCGGATCCTTGACCGCGCACCGCAAGAGCGCGCTGGCCTCCTCCTCGACCGAGGCGTCCGCGTGGTCGGTCCGCGCCAGCGTCCACCGGACCTCGGCGGGCGGCCGATCGCCGAAAGCGTCCGCCATCTGCTGTTCGACCAAAGCGGCCTTGGCCTCGATGTCCAACCCGGTCAGCACGAACACCATCTCGTTGCGGAAACCACCGAGCGTGTTCAGCGACACTTTCAACGTCGGCGGCGGAGCCTCGCCACGCACACCCGAGATCCGCACCCGGTCAGTGTCCTCTTGCGACAGAGAAAACGAGTCGAACCGGGCGGTCACATCGGGTCCCGCGTACCGGGCGCCGGAGATCTCGTAAAGCAGCTGCGCGGTAACGGTTCCCACGGTCACGGCACCGCCAGTGCCGGGATGCTTGGTGATCACAGAGGACCCGTCGGCCTCGATCTCGGCGATCGGGAATCCCGGACGCCGAATGTCGTGCCGCGAAAAGAAAGCGTAGTTCCCACCAGTGGCCTGGGCACCGCACTCGATCACATGCCCGGCGACAACCGCACCGGCAAGGGCATCGTACGAAGTCGGCGTCCACCCGAAGTGCGCGGCAGCGGGCCCGACAATCACGGAAGCATCCGTGACCCGGCCGGTGACAACGACATCCGCGCCGGCGCGAAGGCATTCCGCGATGCCCCAAGCACCGAGATACGCGTTGGCCGTCAACGGCGTGCCCAGCCCCAGTTCGGCGGCCCGGTCGAGCAGGTCATCGCCCTCGACGTGCGCGATCCTGACCGTCAGACCGAGCCGGGAAGCCAGCTCCCGCAAGGCGTCCGCGAGCCCGGCCGGGTTCAGCCCGCCCGCGTTGGCGACGATCTTGACGCCGCGGTCGAGCGCGAGCCCGAGACCCTCCTCCATCTGCCGCAGGAACGTCTTGGCATACCCCAGCCGCGGGTCCTTCATCCGGTCGCGGCCGAGGATCAGCATGGTCAGCTCGGCGAGGTAGTCGCCGGTGAGCACGTCCAGCGGTCCGTCCGTGAGCATCTCGCGCACCGCGGCGAACCGGTCCCCGTAGAAACCGGACGCGTTGCCGATCCTGATCGCCGACATGGCAGCCAGCATGCCAGCCATCGAGAAAACAAGCAAGCGTGCTTGTTTTCACCTCGGGCAAGATGGCGGCGTGCCCAAACTCCAGCCCCACCACGTCTGGCTGATCGGGATCCCGCTCAACCTGCTGCTGTCCATCCCGGCGTACTACGTCGTCGTGTTCGTCGGGCTGGCCGGCGTGGTGATCGGCGGCGAGTTCGGCTGGACCACGGTGGATCCGACCCTCGTGGACGACGGCGTTGGCATCCCCATCGGCATGGGGGTGGCGGCCCTGGTCTTGGGCACCGCCATCGTCGTGAGCCTGAACGCGTTCGCCTTCCGTTCGGGCGTGAACCACCGCAGCTACTGGCCCGCGGTCTTCGCCCTGGTCGTGGTCCCGAACCTGTTCCTGCTCTAGCGGATCTTCACGACGACCTCGCCGTCGTCATCGGGATCGTCGGGTTCGTCCTCGTCGCCGCGCAGGAAGTCCAGCCGGGTCTGCGGCGTGCGAGGCCGGTCGCGGTCCCACACCTCGGCGCGTTCCTCACCGGTCAGCTCGGCCAGCCCTTCCTCGATCCGGCCGAGGTTGGTGCTCAGCGCCGAGGTGAACTCCAGCGTCCGGAACACCTCACGGACGTTGCGCCGGCCCGCGAGGACGTCGTTGACCAGCCGGTTCACGTGTGGACTGCCGCTACGCCGGGCGAACACCGCCAGGTTCGCACGCAGCTCGCGGGCATCACGCTCGTCGCCGTGCACGAGCCGCGCGATCCCCGACTCCTCATCCTCCTCGCTGGCCGACCAGGCCCAGTTCCAGTAGCCAACCTTGTGGACGGCCTTGATGACCTTGGTGACCCGCCAGGCGCCGATGATGTCCATCAGGATGTCGAGGCCGGGAACCTCCAGCAGGCAACCGGCCGCGGCGATCGCCCCGGTGATCAGCCCCTCAAGCGCGGACGCGCATTGCTGGATACCGACCAGCACGTCGTTGTACTTGTCCGCCAGCTGCCGGAGCGCGAAATTGCGGCCTTCGATGGCGTTGGCCAGCTGGTCGAAGTGGCTACCGGCGCCGTCGGCGGCATTGCCCATCCCATGACATCCAGCCCGCATCGGGGCGTTGTCATCGACTTTGAAATCGAGTTTCGTGATGCCACCGGGATGGTACTTCGAGTCGAGGTTCTGCCCGGTACTCCGGTGGTTGTGCCGATAGACCGGCGCGAGGTGGCCAGCTTCGAGTTTGACCTTTTCTTGAATGCAAAAGGACGCTGAAACCTGCCATTTTGCCCTCCCCTCGCGGGCATAGTGCAAGCCGCAGGCGGTTACCGCCGAGGAATGACGAACAATACCTTTTGGGCGATTCACGAATTGCGGGGCTGTGGCACTATATCGACGTGCAACCGAGCGAGTCGCGAGTTGTCTGGCGTATGCCCACCGCACTGCGAATTCTCGGCGTGACCGGGTGCGTGGTGCTGGAGCTGGCGGCCATCTTCGGGCCCAGCCGGGTGCCTGAGGATCCGGTGAACTGGGCGCCGGTCGCCGGGCTCACCCTGGTCCTGGTGGTCACTGTGGCCTTCGCGCGGCGCAGTTGCGTGCTCGATCACGACAAGCTCATCGCGAAAGGCCGGTTCGCCACGCGCGAGGTGGATCTGAAGGACCTTCGGCAGGCGGCTGTCGGACTGGGGCAGAGCATCTGGGTGCAGACCCACCACCCGCTCGACGACCGCGGCGGGGATGTGCTCTGCCTGCGGACGATCCCGAAGTCGAAATTCACCCTAATGGGTTTACCTGGCGGCGAGGGCGCGGTGCGGTTGATCAGGGCGCGGGCTGAGGAGGCCGGGGCGCGGCTGGATCCGCCGGTGCGCAACCCCACGCGGGCGCCGAGCAAGAAGCCGCTCGTCTTCAGTATCTAGCCGGGCTGACGACCAGGGCCGGGCACACCGGCGAAGGCCTGCGCGATGTCCAGCCAGGCGTCCGCGTCCGCGCCCTCGGCCTTCAGATCGGTGTCGTCGCGGTGGCGTCTTTGGGTTGATACCAGGGAGAAGTCGAGGGCGCTGCCGACGATCCGCTGGACGGCGTCCTCCGGGCCCCATGCCCAGGTGGTGCCGTCCGGTGCGGCCAGTTCGACGCGGAACGGTTCGGCTGGCGGGGTGCGGCCGTTGATGTTGAACGCGAAGTCCCTGGTGCGTACTGAGATGTGCGCGACGTGGCGCAGCCTGGCGGTGGCCGGGCGGGAGATGCCGAGGGCGTCGGCGACGTCGAGGCCGTGCGCCCAGGTCTCCATGATCCGCGCGGTGGCCATGGACATCACGCTCATCGGCGGCCCGAACCACGGCAGCTTGGTGCCCTCCGGCACGGCGGCGAGGACCTCGACGAGACGCACCCGGGTGCCGCGCCACCACTCCAGCAGGTCGGCCGGATCGCGCTGCGCACCGGCTTGAGCGGCGTCGTCGGCGAAGGTCGTGGGCGCTTTGAAGGCCTCGGTGAGCACGGCCTGGAACCCGTCCGCGTCGGTCGCGGCCAGCACCGAGGCCTCGTCCGTCCAGGCCAGGTGCGCGATCTGGTGCGCGATGGTCCAGCCCTCGGCCGGGGTCATCGTGGCCCACTGCTCGGCGGGCAGGTCGGCGACGAGCGCTTCGAGCGAGTCACCCTCGGCGCGCAGATCGTCCAGCAGGCCCTTCAGCTGCGACGGCATGCCGACAGACTGCCACTCGGTCAGGAAGCAAGCAACCGCGCTTGTTTTGGCCTGACCTTCTCGAACAACGCGGCCATCCGCAGCACGCCGAGGTCGTCGAACCGCCGCCCGGTGATCTGCAGCCCGATCGGCTGTCCCTCGGCGGTGAACCCGGCGTTGATCGACACCGACGGCTGGCCGGACATGTTGTACGGCACGGTGAACCCGATGTGCTCGAACGGTCTCGCCGGATCGTTCACCGGCGACGCCCAGTCCGCCGGGAACGCCGAGACCGGGGAGGTCGGCGAAAGCACGAAGTCGAACGGCTCGGTGGCGCGCAAAGCCGCCACCGTCATCGCGTCGATCTGTGAGAACCCGCGGTAGACGTCGACGCCGGAAGTCGAAGCGCCGCCACGGGCCCATTCCAGGATGTACGGCAGCACCCGGGACCGGCGCTCCTCCGGCAGGGCAACGAGATCCGACCACAGACGGGTCCGCCAGAACAGGTCCAGACCGTTGAGCATCTCCCTGGTGACAAAGGGATCCACCGGTTCGACGACCGCGCCCTCGAACAGCTCGGCGGCGTCGGTCACGGCCTTCCTGATCTCCGGCTCGACGTCCAGGCCCACACCGGCGTCGAGGTGCAGCCCGATCCGCACTCCCTCGGCCGAGAAGTCCAAGGACTGCCAAGGGATGTCACTGGGCGGCAGGCTCATGTGGTCGCGACTGTCCGGTTGGGACAGAACGCTCATCAGCAACGCGGTGTCCGCAACGGTTCTGGTCATCGGACCCACGACCCGCCCGATGTACGGCGGGTTCACCGGCACCCGGCCGAAACTCGGCTTCAACCCGACCAGCCCGCAGAAGGCCGCGGGCAACCGGATCGAGCCGCCGATGTCGGTCCCGATGTGCAACGGGCCGTAGCCGGCGGCGGCCGCGGCACCGGCGCCCGCGCTCGAACCGCCGGGGGTTCGGTTGGTGTCCCACGGGTTGCGGGAGGCTTCGTGAAAGCTCGACAGGCCGGAAGTGAGCATTCCGTAGTCGGGCATGGTCGTCTTGCCGAGCAGCACCGCGCCGGACTCCCGGATCCGGGCCGCGGCAGGCGCGTCCTGCGATGCAGGCGTCAGGTCGGTGGCGGCGGTGCCCAGTGGGACGGGCGTGCCCTCGGTGGCCACGTTTTCCTTGATGGTCACCGGAACGCCATCCAAAGTCCCTTGTGGACTTCCGGATCGCCAGCGCTGCTCCGACTCCTTGGCCGCCGACCGCACCTCGGCGGGATCGTGCGTGTAGAACGCCTTGAGCACCGGTTCGCGGGCCTCGATCCGGGCCAGCACGGCCTCGGCCACCTCGACCGGCGACAGGTCACCCGACCGGTACCCGGCGAGCAGCTCCACTGCGGTCAGTTCGGTGAGATCGGTCATCATGCCCCTCCCGGCGGGTCGAACCGGCCGTCCACAGCGGTCCAGCCACCGTCGACGGCCAGCACCGCGCCTGTCACGAAACTCGAGGCGTCCGAGGCGAGGTACACCACCGCGCCGGCCATCTCGGACGGCTGCGCCCACCGGCCGAGCGCGCCCTTGTCCGCATATGCCTGGTACCACTCGGGATCCGACTTGATCTGCGCGGTCAGTGGCGTCTCCACCACCCCGGGCGCGATCGCGTTCACCCGTACCCCGGACGGGCCGAACTCCGCCGCCGCGGTCCGCAACAGTTGCACCAGCCCGGCTTTGGTGGCCGCGTAGACGCTTTGCCCTGGTTCGACCACCGAACCACGAATCGAGGAGAAGCCGATGATGCTGCCCCGGCCGCGCTCGACCATGCCCGCGCCGAACGCCCGCACCACGTCGAAGGTGGCGCCCAGGTTGAGCGCCACCACCTTGTCGAACTCCGCGCGGCTGTAGTCAAGCAGGCGCTTACGCACGTTCATCGCGGCCGTCAGCACGACCACGTCGATCACGCCGAGCCCGGCGGCCAGTTCCTGGACCCCCTCGGTGTCCAGGACGTTGACCTCGCGAGCCTCGGCGTCGATCGCGGACGCCGTTTCCCGCGCAGCGGGAAGGTTCACATCGGCACAGACGACGGTCGCCCCGTGGGCTGCCAACGCGTACGCGGACTCGCGGCCGATCCCACTACCGGCACCGAGCACGATAGCGCGGCGACCGTCCAAACGGAACAGTTCACGGTAGTCGTTCACGGCCGGATCACCGCCATTCTCGTCACCGTCAGCTCCTCGACGGCGAACCGGGGGCCTTCCCGGCCCACACCGGAGTCCTTCACCCCGCCGTAGGGCATCGTGTCCGACCGGAACCCGGGCACCTCGTTCACCACCACACCACCGACTTCCAGCACGTCCAACGCACGGAAAGCGGTCTCCAGCGACCGCGTGAACACCGAGGCGTGCAGGCCATAACGGGAGTTGTTGACCACCGCGAAGGCGTCTTCCACAGTGGACACCGTGCGTATGCAGACCACCGGCCCGAAGACCTCCTCGTCCCAGCAGGGTGCGCCATCCGGCACATCGGCCAGGACGGTTGGCATGATTACGCCACTTTCGCTGCCGCCGCCCGCGATGACCCGCGCCCCAGCGGAAACGGCGTTCTCGACCCACTGCAGCACCCGTGCTGTCGATCTGCCGTCGATCAACGCCGAGACCCGGGTCGCCGGGTCTCGCGGATCCCCAACGACCACTTCCTTCATACGAGTCTTAAGCAGAGTCGTGAATTCCTCGGCGACCGAGTCCACGACGATCACCCGCTGGACCGAGATGCACGCCTGCCCCGAGGCATAGAACCCGCCGCGCAGCACGGCATCGGCCGCTGCCGCGAGATCGGCGTCGGCGGCGACGACGAGCGCCGCGTTGGAACCCAGTTCCAGCAAGGTCTTCCGGGGAGCGGCATCCCGAGCGATCTGGTGACCGACCGCGGCCGAACCGGTGAAGGACACCGCACCCACGCGCGGATCGGTGACGAGCGTCGACCCGACCTCGGCGTCCCCGGTGACCACCTGGACGATCGCTTCCGGCGCGCCGGCCTCGACCGGGGCCTCGCGGAGCAGGTGGGCCAGCCACAGGGTCGCCAAAGGCGTTGCGGGAGCGGGCTTGCACACCACCGGGCAGCCCGCGGCGATCGAGGGCGCGATCTTGTGCGCCGCCAACAGCAACGGGTAGTTGAACCCGGCGATCCCCACCACCACACCGATCGGCCGCCGGGTCCAGAACCCCACCAGCCCATCCCCGGACGGCAGCAGGTCGAGCGGAACGGTCTCCCCGTGCAGCCGCGCCACTTCCTCGGCGGCCGCCTGCAGGGTGACCAGAGTCCGGGCCACCTCGACCTTGCAGTCCACCAGGGGTTTGCCCGTCTCCGCGACCAGGAGTTGTTCGAACTCCTCGCGGTGGGCTGCCAAAGCACGGCCAGCCGACGTCAGGATGTCCCGGCGGATCCGGGAAGGCAGAGCCGCGACCTCGGCCTTGACCGCAACGGCTTCGTCGATCGCCAGCCTGGCCAGTTCTTTCGTGCCGACCGGGGCTTCGGCCACAACGCTGCCGTCGTACGGGAACGTCACGGGCTCGGTGCCGGTCTCGATCCACTTCGGACCGATCGGGAGTCCGGCTGGGTGGGACATCAGGATCCTCCCTGGAACCGCGCGAGCGCGCCCTGCAGCGTCGGCACCGCCGCGATCAGTTCGCGTGTGTAGGGATGGTTCGGGTAGCGGTAGATCTGTTCCACGTCACCGATTTCGACGATCTGTCCACGCCGCATCACGGCGACCGTGTCACACACCCGCCGGACCACCGCGAGGTCGTGCGAGACGAAGACGAGCGTGAGGTCATACCGCTCCACGAGTTCGTCCAGCAGGTTGAGGATCTGCGCCCGGACCGACACATCCAGCGCGCTCACCGGCTCGTCCGCCACGAGAACCTTGGGATACGGCGCCAAAGCCCGCGCGATCGAGATCCGTTGCCGTTGACCGCCGGAGAACTGGTGCGGGTAACGCGTGGCCGCGTTCTGGGGCAGGCCAACGGCATCCAGCAGCTCGCGCAGGCGTTCGCTGCGGTCGTAGTCGCGGTCCAGCGGTTCACAGATGATGTCCTTGACGCGCATCCGCGGGTCCAGCGAGCCCATCGGGTCCTGGAACACGATCTGCAGGTCGTTGCGCAGGAACTTGAGCTTGCGCTCCGGCAGGGTGTCGATCCTGGTGCCACGGAACCGGATCAGGCCGCCGGTCGGGCGGTCCAGCGCGGCCAGCAACCGGACCAAGGTGGACTTCCCGGAGCCGGACTCGCCGACGATCCCGAACCGCTGCCCCGCGTTCACCGTGAAGGTCACGCCTTTCAGGGCGTGCACGTTGCGGCGGTAGGTCCGATGCAGGTTGTTGACCTCGATCATGCCGTCCCCAGTTCCGAGAACGTCAGCAACTGTTGGGTGTAACGGTGTCTGGGTGCGGTGAACACGTCCTGGACGAGCCCGCCTTCGACGATCCGCCCTTCGTACATGACAAGCACGCGGTCACACACCGACGCGACCACCGCCAGATCGTGCGTGATGAACAGCAGCGCCGACCCCCTTGTCCCGGCGACGATCAGCTCCAGGATCTGCTTCTGGACAGTGACATCCAGCGCCGTCGTAGGCTCGTCGCAGATGAGCAAGGACGGGTTGTTCGCCAGGGCCATCGCGAGCATCACCCGCTGCCGCTGACCGCCGGAAAGCTGGTGCGGGTAGGCCTTCGCGGCCCGGCGCGGTTCCGGGAGCCTGACCAGCTCGAGGAGTTCGACCGCGGCGGCCCGGGCCGAACGCCGGTCGCGCTGGGTCCGGTGGATCAGCATGACCTCGGCGACCTGCTTGCCCACCTGCATGGTCGGGTTGAGCGCGGTCATCGGCTCCTGGAACACCATGGCCATGTCCCGGCCGCGCAGCCGCGCCAAATCCCGTTCCCGCGCGCCCAGGATCTCCTTGTTACCGAACAGAACCGAGCCCGACGCGGTCAGTTCATCGGACAGCAGGCCCATCACGGCCGCCGCGGTGAGCGTCTTGCCGGAACCGGACTCGCCGATCAGCCCGACCCGCTCCCCTTGACCGATCTCGAAGGACACATGATCGACCAGGTGGGTGTCCCCACTGGACACTCCCAGGTTCTCCACGGTCAGCACGGTCATCGGCGGCCTGCCAGTTTCGGGTCGAGCCGGTCTCGCAGCCCGTCGCCGAGCAGGTTGAAGCCCAGCACGGCGATCGCGATGGCCACGCCCGGCACGAGCGCCAGCCTTGGTTGCACGGCAAGCAGTTCCTGCGACTCCTGGAGCATCCGGCCCCATGACGGTGTCGGTGGCCGGGTGCCGAAACCGAGGAAAGACAAGGCCGCCTCGGACAGCACGGCGATCGCGAAGGACACCGAGCCCTGGACGATCAGCAGCCCGGAGATGTTCGGCAGCACGTGCCGGACCGCGATCCGCAGACCCCGGCGGCCGGCCGCTCGGGCCGCGAGCACGTACTCGGTGCTCATCACCTGCAGGGTCCCGGATCTGGCGATCCGCGCGAACGACGGCACGGTCGCGATGCCGATCGCGATCATCGCGGTCAGCGTGCTCGCCCCGAACACCGCGCCGAACATGATCGCCAGCAACAGCGCCGGGAACGCCAGCACCAGGTCGTTGACCCGCATGATGAACTCACCGAGCCAGCGGGTCATCCCGGCCAGGATCCCCAACGGCGTCCCGATCAGCGCGGCCACGCCGACCGCGACGATGCCGACATACAGCGTGGTGCGGGCGCCGACCATGATCTGGCTGACCATGTCCCGGCCGAACTTGTCCGTCCCCAGCAGGTAGTCGCCGGACGGGCCCATCAACCGGATCGAGGCGTCGACGCGCAGGGCGTCGTGCGGCGTCCAGATGAACGAAACCAGCGCGGCGAGCACCACCAGCACGACCAGGATCGTTCCCACCACGAGGGTCGGCGTGCGGCGGCGGGTCTCGGTGGTGACCATCAGGACCTCCGCAACCGTGGGTCGATCACCGTGTACAACAGGTCGACCACGAAGTTGACCAGCAACGCGGCCACCACAAGGACCAGCACGATCCCCTGCACTGTCAGCAGATCACGGGCCGCAACCGAGTCCAGCAGCATGCTTCCCAGGCCAGGCAACACGAACACGCGCTCGACCACCACCGCGCCGATGAGCAACGTCGTCAGCTGCAGACCCAGCACAGTCACCACCGGCACAGCGGCATTTCGCAGACCGTGACGCCGTAGCGCCTGGCCAGGTCTGAGACCTTTCGCCCGGGCGGTGCGCAAATAGTCCTCGTTCAACGTGTCCAGCACGGCCGAGCGCACATACCTTGTCAGCACAGCGCCTTGCACCAGACCGAGCGACGACGCGGGCAGGATCAGACCACGGACGAACTCGCCGAAGTTCTGGTTCGGCGGCGTCCAACCGCCGGAAGGCAACAGCTTCCACTGCACGGCGAACAACTGGACGAGCAGGATCCCGGCCAGGAACGCCGGAATGGCAACACCCAGCTGGGACAGGCCGGAGATCAAGGTGCCGCTGGCCTTGCGGTGGCGGACCGCGGCGAACGAACCGAACGGGATCGCCACGATCAGCGCGACCACCATCCCCGCACCGACCAGCCACAACGTCACGCCAAGCCGGTCGACGAGCTGCGGCCCGATCAGGTCACGCGTCACATACGAACGGCCGAAGTCGCCGGTGACCACACCGCGCATCCAGTCCAGGTACTGAGTCGTGAGTGGACGGTCGATGCCGAACTCGTGCCTGGTCTGGGCCAGCAGCTCTGGAGTCGCGTTGACGCCCAACGCGACCTGCGCCGGGTCGCCGGGCAGTACGGCCATGAACAGGAACACGGCGATCGAGGCCACCGCCACGCTGACGACGAAGATCGCGGTCCGGCGGAGGATGCGCAGCGCCATCACGCACGCCCCAGCCCGGTCAGGTCGAACGACTCGGACACCTGGTTCTGGGTCAGTCCGGTGACCTTCTTCTTGGCCGCCACGATGTTCGGGAACAGGAACAGCCAGTCGGCCGCCGCGTCCGCGTTGATCGTGCGCGCGACCTCTTTCATGGCGGTGATCTGCTGGTCCGGCGTGCCGGAGTCGCCCTGGGTGATCAGTTCCTGGACCTTCGGGTTGTTGTACCCCCAGTAGTACTTGGGGTTGCCGAAGGTGACGATGTCCCGGGGCTCGACGTGCTGGATGATCGACATGTCGTAGTCGTGGTCGGTGAACACCTGCTTGAGCCAGACCGCCGGGAAGTCCAGGGGCTCGATGCTCACCGAGACACCGACGTCGTTGAGCTGGGACGCGACGACTTGCGCCGCCGACACGGCGTACTGCAGGTTCGGGATCCGCAGGCGCAGCCGGAGGTTGCGGCCGGCCAGGATCTCCGCGGCCTTGCCCGGGTTGTACGAGTACACAGTGGACAGATCCTCGTACCAGGGATCGGTCGGCGGGACCATGCTGCCGATCAGCGTTCCCCGGTCCGCGGCGACCGTGGACATCACGGCCTTCCGGTCGATCGCGTACATCAGCGCCTGGCGGATGTTCTTGTCGTCCAGCGGCGGCCTGGCGTTGTTGAACGCCAGCGTGACCTCGGAGTTCGTCGTGCCCTGCAGCACGGTGAACCGGGTGTCGGTCTCGAACTGGCCGACCGAGTCCGGGGTGGTGATCGCCGAGATCACGTCGATCCCGTTGCTCAGCAAGGCGTTGTTGAGCGCGGTCGGGTCCTTGAAGTACTTCAGGTACACAGTGGCGTAGGCGGGTTTCCTGCCCCAGTAGTCCGGGTTGGCGCGCAACACGATCGAGTCGCCGCGCTTACGGCTGGAGAACATGTACGGCCCGGTGCCGACCGGCGTGTTCGCCAGATCGGCCACTCCGGACTGGCTGAACATCGCGCCGACCCGGGTGGTCATGTCGAACAGCCAGTTGTTGCTCGGACGCTTGAGGACGACCCGGGCATGCGTGGGATCGACGACCTCCACCCGGTCCACGACGTCCATTTTGGACTTGAGCGAGATCGTCCACGCGGTCTTCACGCGTTCGATGGAGAACTTCACGTCACTCGCGGTGAACGGCTGGTTGTTGGTGAACGTGACGTTCGGTTGCAGCTCGAAGTCGTAGGTCTTCCGGTCCGCGCTGACTGTCCAGCTCTTGGCCAGCAACGGCACGATCCTGCCCTGGGTGTCGAGTTTGACCAGGCCCTCGTACACGTTGGTCAGCAGAGCCTGCGGAATCGCGGCACCATCGGTACGGGTGAAGTCGAGGTTGGCCGGCTCCGCGGTGAACCCGATCGAGATGGCGCTCGTGTCATTGGGCGTGGCGGCCGTCTGACCGGCGGAGCAAGCAGCCACCAGGGCGACTGCCACCAAGAGCACCCGCACTGGCATCACCACCTAGTATGCTGGTCTGACCAGTAGACTGACACCGGTCCGGCGCGTTGGTCAAGAGGAGCGGTCGGGATGTTCTCACCGGTCAGCCCGGTCCGGGCTTATGAGCGGGTGGTCGAGCAGATAGAGGCCGCCGTGTTCGGCGGGCAGCTGCCGCCCGGCTCGCACCTGCCCAGCGAACGGGACCTGATGACCCAGTTCGGCGTGTCGCGGTCCACCGTCCGCGAGGCCCTGCGGGTGCTGCAGTCCAACGGCATGATCCAGTCCCGCGCGGGCGACCCCCGCGGGCCGCTGGTCCTCGCCGCCTCGCCCGTCGCCCTGCACAAGTCGATGACCCGCCTCGCCCGCACCTCGTCGATGAGCCTCGGCGAGTTGCTGCAGTTCCGGATGCTGCTGGAGGGCTCAGCGTATTTACTGGCCGCCCAGCTGCACACCGCTTCCCAGCTGGCGGAAATCTCCGCGGCCCTCGACACCATGACCACCGCCACGGACTACACCGCGTTCAGCGACGCCGACGTCGCCTTCCACGACGCCGTCGCGCGCGCGACCCAGAACACCATGATCATCGTGTGCAGCACTGTCGTGCGTGGGGTTGTCCTGGACCTCATCGAGGACCATCTGGCCCACGCCACTGACCGGCAGGCGCTGATGACTCGGTACCTGAAGCACCACACCGAGGTGTTGGAGGCTTTGCGGGCGCGCAACGGTTCGCTGGCTTCGCAGCTGGCCCGCCGCGCGCTGTACGACAGCTACGCCTCTTACCTCCCGGAGGCCGACCGCGCCATGCTCACCCCACTGCTCGAGAACTAGAGCCAGCCTTTGGATTCGGCGATCTGAAGGGCTTCGGCGCGAGTTCGGGCGCCGAGCTTCTGGATCGCGGCGGACAGGTGGTTGCGGACCGTGCCTGGGGACAGGTGCATGCCTTTGGCCATCTCGGCGATGGTGCCGTGGCCTCGGGCGGCGGCCAGGACCTCGGTCTCGCGTGGGGTCAGCGGGCTGGCGCCTTCGCTCAGCGCGGCCAAGGCCAGGGAGGGGTCGACGACTCGTTCACCTGCGGCGACCCGGCGGATGACGACCGCGAGTTCGGTGACCGGCGCGTCCTTGAGCAGGAAACCCGCGACACCGGCGTCGACGGCCGAGCGGAGGTAACCGGGGCGGCCGAAGGTGGTGAGGATGACGACCTTGGTGGCCGGTACCCGGGTGCGGAGGTGGCGGGCGGCTTCGAGGCCGTCCATGCCCGGCATCTCGATGTCGAGCAGGGCGATGTCCGGGCGGAACGCCTCCGCGGCACCCACGACCTCGTCGCCGCGGCTGAGTTGCACGACGACTTCGAGGTCCGGTTCGAGGTCCAGCAACGTGGCCATCGCCCCCCGGAACATGGTCTGGTCCTCGGCCAGCAGCAACTTGATCATGCGGGAACCTGCACGTGGACGATGAACCCGCCGTCCGGACCGGCAGCACCCGACGACAGCGAGCCGCCGAGGGCCTGCACGCGTTCGGTCAGGCCCACGAGGCCGTTGCCCCGGTGGTCCGGGTCGGTCGGGCCGGTGCCGTCGTCGACGATCTTCAGCGAAGCCGACGCGCCGCCGATGGACAGTTGGATCCGGCAGGTGGCGGCGCGGCTGTGGCGCAGCACGTTGGTCACTCCTTCGCGGACGGTCCAGGCCAGCGCGCCATCGACGGGCAGCGGCAGGGACCAGCTCTCCGGTGAGTCGACACGGCAGTCGATCCCGGCCGAGGCGGCGGCACGCCGGGCGGACGCCAGCTCGCCGGCCAGGGTGGGCTGCCGGTAGTTGGTGACGGCCTGGCGCACCTCGGCGAGGGCGCGCCGGACCACGGTATCGATGTCGGCCAGCTCGTTCTCCGCGCGCTCCGGGTCGGCGGTCACCAGCCTGCGGGCGAGCTCGGTCTTCACCGCGATCACCGACAGGCTGTGCCCGACCAGGTCGTGCAGGTCACGGGCGATCCGGTCGCGTTCGTCGGCGACGGCGAGCCGGGCCCGTTCCCGCCTGCTGGCCTGCAGTTCGGCGAACATGTCGAACTGGGTGCGGGCCTGCGAGGTGAAGAACCCGACAATCACGCCGACCAGCGCGAGCCACAGCACGAGCGCCTTGTCCTGGTGCTGCCACCCGGCGATCAGCCCGAGCACGGTGCCGATGCCGAGCAGCCGCAGGGCGACCCAGCGGCCGCCGAGCCAGCCGGTCGCCGCGCTGAGCCAGGCCGCGTTGAACGCCCACTCCGAACCGGCGACGGCGGGCAAGCCGAGACACAGCACGAGCAACGTGAAGTACGAGGGCCAGAACGGCAGCCGGGACAGCTTGCCGAGGGTGAGGTCGAAGGTCGTGCGCATCCCCAGGATCGCGCTGGCGACCGCGGCGACGACCACGAGCACCATCTGCCAGACCGGGTGGTGACCGGAGAAGTAGATCACCGACGACGATGCCATTCCCAGGTACATCAGGACGAACCGCGACCACAGCCGGCGGTTCCACATCGTCCGTACCCGGTCGTCGTCCGCGAGATCCACTTCCGCCGTCACGTCGCCCATTGTTTACGCCCTGCGCCACCGCAGCAGCACCGCGACGCCGGCCAGCGCAGTCCATCCGCCCAGGTTGAGCAGGTAGCCGCCGCCGATCGGCTGACCCTGCGAGATCTGAATGCCCGCCGCCAGCAGGTTGTAGGTGGGGGTGACCGAGCCGCCGGGGATGGTGGTGTTGCCCGCGATCACGCCGCCGATGAACATCAGCGCGAAGAACACGAGCATCAGCGCGACCGTGGCGGTCTTGCCGCGGAACAACATCCCGAAGAACACGCCGATCAACGCGAACGGCAACGACCCCAGCAGGAACAGCGCCGCGAGCCCCAGCCACTTGGTCGCTGCCAGTTCGACGTGTCCGGTGAAGACGGCGACGACGCTGACGATCAGGACACCGGGGATGACGGTCAGCACGCCTTGGACGATCTTGCCGGTGAGCCAGGCGCGGTCGCTCAACGGCGTGACCCGCAACTGCCGGATCCAGCCGGTGAACCGGTCCTCGGCGATCGTGTTCCCGCTGCCCAGCAACGCTCCCCCGCACGCCGCGTACACCGACATCGCGACCATCGCGGCGGGCCCGCCGGTGCGGCCCCAGAGCAGGTAGAACACCACCGGCATGACCACGAGGAACGCCAGGTAGCGGATGTTGCGCAAGGTCCGGACGACCTCGAAACGCACGAACGCGGTCATCGGCCTTCCTCCGTCAGCTCCAGCAGTGCGTCTTCCAGGTTGGCGTCGCCCTTGATCTGCTCGGGCGTGCCCTCGGCGACCACCCGGCCGCGGTCGATCACGATCACGCGGTCGGCGTACGCGTCCGCCTCGTCGAGGTAGTGCGTGGCGAACACGACGGTCTTGCCCTGCGCCTTCACCGCCTGCCAGAACTGCCGGCGGGCACGGAAATCCATGGCCACCGTGGGTTCGTCGAGGAAGAGCAGGTCCGGCTGGCCGGCCATGGCGACCGCGAACCGCACCCGCTGCTTCTGCCCGCCGGACAAGGCGTCCGTCTTGCGGTTGCCGACCTCGGTAAGACCCGCGAGGTCGAGCAACTCCTTGAGGCTGCGGCGTTTCCCGTACAGCCTTCGGGCGAGGTCCACCACGTCGGTCACGGTCGCGTCCGCCGGGAGGCCACCGGTCTGCAGCATCGCGCCGACGCGTCCTTTCGCGACCGCGTCCTCGGGCCGTCCACCCAGGACGGTGACCTTGCCCTTCGCGGGTTTGCGCAGGCCGAGCATCAGGTCCACTGTTGTCGACTTACCGGCCCCGTTCGAGCCCAGCAGCGCGACTGTCTGTCCCTCGGGCACAGCGAAGCTGACCTCGG
The DNA here is from genome assembly GCF_040675465.1 of Actinocrispum sp. NPDC049592. NCBI lineage: Bacteria > Bacillati > Actinomycetota > Actinomycetes > Pseudonocardiales > Pseudonocardiaceae > Actinocrispum > Actinocrispum sp. NPDC049592. The sequence goes on from NZ_JBFAPA010000001.1 coordinate 250,999, forward strand.
TGAGGGCCGGGGTGCGCCCGTAGCTGAAGCTCACCCGCTCGAATACCGTCTCCATGCGTTCAACGGTAGGAATCCGCAGGTCATGGGGTAAGTGTCGGCGATCGCGACTTCACCCATGACGACCGTCACCCCCGGCCGACGAACGGCATGTTCGTGGCCATCACCGTCATGGTCTGCACGTTGGCGTCCAGCGGGAGGTTCGCCATGTAGTGCACCGCCGCGGCCACGTGCTTCACGTCGAACACCGGCTCGGGCATGACCTCACCGTTCGCCTGCGGCACGCCCTTGGCCATGCGGCCGCCCATCTCCGTGGCGGCGTTGCCGATGTCGATCTGTCCACACGCGATGTTGAACTTGCGGCCGTCCAGGGATATCGACTTGGTCAGGCCGGTCATCGCGTGCTTCGACGCTGTGTACGCGGGGCTGTTCGGTCGCGGCGTCATCGCGGAGATCGAGCCGTTGTTGATGATCCGGCCACCCATCGGGTCCTGCTCGCGCATGATGTTGAACGCCTCCTGCGCGCACAGGAACGCGCCGGTGAGGTTGGTGTCGATCACCTTGCGCCACTTGTCGAGGGGCAGGTCACCGACGTTCCCGGCGAGGCTGAGACCCGCGTTGTTGAACAGCAGGTCTAGACGTCCGAATGCTTGTTTCACCTGCTCGAACAGGTTCTTGACCTGCTCCGGTTCCGCGACGTCGGCCGGGACCACCAGCGACCGGCCCTGACTCAGCGCCGCCGTCTCCGCCAACCGGTCCGCGCGCCGCCCCGCCAGCACCACCGACCACCCGGAATCGAGCAGATCGACGGCCACCGCCCGGCCGATCCCCGAACCCGCCCCAGTGATCACAGCAACCTGTTCCATACCTCGATTATCCCCGCTGCTTACCCCACAATGCGGGCATGTACCGCCTCGAAGCGATCATCGCCAGCGACCCCACACTCCGCTCTCTGGCCATCTCCGGAGCCCACATCGTGCCCCTTGACCAGGGCCTGTCGCTGTTACCCATGACCGACGCGTTGTTCTCGGCGATCACCGGGGATGCGAAGCTCGACGGGTTCTGGAAGGCGCCCACTGGTCTCGGCGACGTGCTCGCGGCGTGCCCGGGTCCGGTGGCCTACATCGAGGCGGAGTTCTTCGGCGGTGATGGGATGCAGAGCGCGCAGGTGTGGCACGACGGCGAAGTCGTCCTCGGCCCACTGCACCAGCCGGAGGGCGAACCGCCGGACGAGGCCGGAAGCCCTATCTCCCAAGCACTTCAGCACCTCGGCGTCAGCAGGGGTGACCACTTCGACGAGTTCGACGCCGTCGGCCTGGACCGCCACCGCGAAACCGAAGACTGGCTGGACTGACTCCTGCTGGGCTGCGGTGACCGCAGTGGCCGGACCCTCAGGCGACGTTGAGCGCTCCCGCGAATGTCGGCCCTGGCACGCGATGGTCCAATGTGGAACATGGGTTGGGTCGACGTGGAACCCAGGCTGGGCGGACCTGCTGTGCGGGTGCGGGAGGTCGACCTTCGGTACGAGGGTGATGTCGATCTTCGGCGCGGGGGTAGGTCGCGTGGAGACTTCCGGGTGGCAGAGGCGCGGGCGTGGGTAGGCGGGAAGTGCGGGTGCGCAAGGCCGAGGAGGAGAGCGAGAAGCTCACCCGCAGGTGCTGGCGCACATGGACTTCGTGTCCCTTGTTGCCGCACCGAGCAGCTGCACCGAGGCATCGGCGCCAACCAACCGGCCCTATCGAGTGTGAGGTGATCACGGCCCATCACCGGCACGCCCTGGACGGTCGGGTGGTGTGCGTGGACGAGTTCGGCCCGCTCAACCTCCAGCCCCACAAAGGAAAGCCTGGCGTACCGCGTCCTGACTCAACTGGGTCGAGGCTGAGTTCGCCGCACTGCGCTCCTTCGCGCTCAACGGCACCCGAAAACGTGCGAGCACCCAACGCGGGACACAACCCCCACGAACGTGGGACACGGGGGCGACGAATGTGGAACACGGCCCCCGCGAACGTGGAACACGGGGGCGGCGAACGTGGGACACGGGGGCGGCGAACGTGGGACACGGACACCACGAATGTGGAACACGGCGTCCATGAATTGGGGACACGGCCCCCGCCAGTGTGGAACACAGACCCCGCGAACATGGGACACGCCGCTCCCCCGAGTGGGGCGGGGACGCCCACGTGCGACACGGACCCGTGAGTGTGGAACACAGACCCCGCGAACGTGGGACACGGACACCACGAATGTGGAACACGGCGTCCATGAGTTGGGGACACGACCTCCGCGAGTGTGGAACACGGACACCGTGAGTGTGGAACACGGCCCCGCGGGGGTGGGACACGGCCCTGCGGGGTGGAACACGCTGCTGCCGAGTGGGGCGCGGGCGTCCACGTAAGACACGCCCCCGCCAGTGTGGGACACGACCTCCGTGAGTGTGGGACACGGCCCCCGTGGGTGGGGATACGGGGGCCGTGGGTGTGGGGATGTGTTGGGGTGGGTTAGAGGGTGTGGGTGGGGAGGGTTAGGGCCATTTTGTGGTAGCCGGCGGCGGAGGGGTGGAGGTGGTCGCCGCTGTCGTAGGCGGGGTCGAGGGTGGTGGGGTCGGTGGGTGAGGCGAGGGCGGCGTCGAAGTCGGCGACGGCGTCGTACTCGCCGGAGGTGCGGATCCAGGTGTTGAGCTCGGAGCGGGTCTTCTCGCCCGCGTCGGTGTAGTAGAAGGAACCCTTGAAGGGCGTGAGGGTCCCGCCGATGATGCGCACGCCGGCGGCGTGGGCCTGACGGATCAGCTCACGGTGCCCGGCGATCAGCTGGGCGGTGGTGACGACGGGATTCGGCTGGGCACAAGGGAACGACGAATCGAACTCGGGGAACCCGATGTCGTTGATGCCCTCCATGACGATGACGGTCCGCAGATGCGGCTGGCTCAGCACGTCCGCGCGGAACCGTTTGGTGGCACGGTCGCCCAAGCACTCCGAGTCGTTGAGGACCCGGTTGCCGCCGATCCCGGCGTTGAGCACGGCGAACCGGCCATGCGTCAGCTCCGCCAGCTCATCCGGATAGCGAGCGTTGAGATCGACCCCGGAGAAAGCGCCATCGGTGATGGAATCCCCGAACGCCACAACGACATCCCGCCGCGGCGAAGGATCGAGAACGTCCACACCGGACAGCGCGTACCACGAAGTCGAGGTCTCACCGAACGCCGAACCCGAAGCGTCCGAACGGTGGTCCCCCGCGGCCCGGTACGTGGTCGCTTCGGAGTCGGCGTGCACGGTGACCGAGCCCGTCTTCCCGGCGAAGTACAGGGTTATGGTCACGCTTTCCAACGGCCGCACGGGTAACAGGACGGCGTCCGAGGCGGCCTCCCGGCCCACCGGGATGATCACCGAGCGTGCATGACCGAAAGTCAACGGCCGCAAGCCATTCACCGACGCACCCGAACCCGAGCGGCCGATCGTGCCACCGGTGACCGCCAGAGGAGCCGAGCCGTAGACGTTCGTCAGCCGGACGCGAAGCGCCGCACCGCCCTCGGAAACCCGAACCACTTGACGTACGGACTGGTCGGCGAACCCATCGAGCGACCAGTTCGGTGTGAAAGCCGCGGTCGGCCGCTGCGGCGAGGCCGTCCACGTGCCTTCCCAACCCCCAAGCGGGCTTGCGACAGCGGGAAGCCCAGCTGCCACCAGACCGAGCACTGTTGCCAGTGTGAGAAGAATTTTCCTCATACGGGCACTCAACCACAAGGGTCTGACAATTCCGGGACAGTACCCTCTGACCTCGTGAAACACAGGATCTCGATGCTCACCCTCGGCGGCACGATCGCGATGACCCCGGGCGCCGCGCAGGGCGCGGTCGTGCCCAAGCTGGACGCCGCCGACCTGCTGCGGGCCATCCCCGAGCTGGACCGGCTGGACATCGAGCTGACCGCGTTCGACTTCCGCAGGCTGCCCAGCCCGGACATCGGTTTCGCGGTGCTGGCCGAGCTGGCCGACCTGATCGAGCGCGAGATCCAGGCCGGCGCCACCGGGATCGTCGTCACCCAGGGGACGGACACGATCGAGGAGACGAGCTACTTCCTCGACCGCACCATCGGCGGCGACACCCCGATCGTGGTGACCGGGGCGATGCGGCATCCCAGCCAGGCCAGCGCGGACGGGCCGGCCAACCTGCTGGCCGCGATCCGCGTCGCCGCCGACCCGAAGGCCCGCGGTCTTGGCTGTGTCGTGGTGATGTCCGACGAGATCCACGCGGCCCGCTACGTGCGCAAGTCGCACAGCACCAGCACGGCCGCGTTCACCTCGCCCAACGCCGCCCCGATCGGTCTGATCGTCGAGCAGGAGCTGGTGCTGCTCAGCCGCCCGAGGCCGTGCCCTCCGCTCAGCCGGGGCCCGAAGCTGCCGGACACCTCGATCGGCATGATGCACGCGGCCCTGGGCGACAACGGCGAATGGCTCAAACCGTTCGCCGAGCACACCGACGGGCTCGTGATCGCCGGATTCGGTGGCGGGCATGTGCCGTCGAGACTCGTGCCGACGCTCGCCGAGCTGGCCCGGGCGAAACCAGTTGTGCTGGCCTCCCGCACCGGCTCGGGTGCCGTTCTGCGGAGAACGTACGGATATCCCGGTTCGGAACAGGATCTTCTGTCCCGCGGCCTCATCAACGCGGGATTCCTTGACCCGTTCAAGGCGCGGGTACTGCTGCATGTTCTGGTCGCGGCAGGCGCCAGTCACGCGGAGATCACGAGAGCATTTCACGAGTCCGGTGAGATCCAGGTGAGTTGACCCGGCGACATTCCCGGCGCGCATTTCCGGTGTGACCAGGAAAACGTTTACCAGGCGTCCGGCCAGGTAACGGGAGTGCCCGGAACGTACCGATTCGGCAGCGACCTCTGGTCGTTCCGGCCCTGAAGAGGCAATATGTGTCCCTGGTTACCGTGTAGTAACAGGTCGGAGGAGTAGAGGTATGCGCGAGATCGCAGTCGCCCCCTTGGTGGAGCCCTACGGCGGTGGACTGGCCGACCTCATCTACACCAACGCGGCGGAAGTGCCGAATGCCGTCGTGTTCAGCCGCAAGATCGGCGACAACTGGCAGGACGTGACCGCCAGGCAGTTCCTCGACGAGGTCGTCGCGGTCGGCCGGGGCCTGATCGGCTCGGGCGTCAACCCCGGCGACCGGGTCTCCATCCTGGCCGCGACCCGCTACGAGTGGACCCTGTTCGACTTCGCCGTCTGGGCGGTCGGCGGTGTGCCGGTGCCGATCTACGCGACCTCGTCGAACGAACAGGTCCAGTGGATCCTCTCGGACTCCGGCTCGGTCGCGGTGGTCGTGGAGAACGACGCGCTGCAGGCCAGGGTCGACGCCGTGCGCGCCGGGGTCCCCTCGCTCAAGCACGTCTGGAACCTCGAGCACGGCGCCGTCGAGGAGGTCGTCGCGGCCGGGGCGAACGTGACCGCCGAGGAGGTGGACGCGCGCCGCAAGGCCGTCAAGGCCGGCGACCTCGCCACGATCATCTACACGTCCGGCACCACCGGCCGGCCCAAGGGCTGCATGCTCACCCACGCCAACTTCCACTCCGAGGGCGGCAACGTCGTGGAGATGCTGGCGCCGGTGTTCAAGGGCCTCGGTGTCGAGGAGACCTCGACCCTGCTGTTCCTGCCGCTCGCGCACGTCTTCGGCCGGATGGTCGAGGTCGGCGCGGTGATGGCGCGGGCCCGCCTCGGGCACACCGCCGACATCAAGCAGGTCACCACCGACCTCGCCGGGTTCAAGCCGACGTTCATCCTGTCCGTGCCCTACGTGCTGGAGAAGGTCTACAACGGCGCCCGGCAGAAGGCGCACAGCGAGGGCAAGGGCAAGATCTTCGACATCGCCGCGGCCACCGCGATCGCCTACAGCGAGGCGGGCGGCAAGGCCGGGCTGGGGCTGAAGGTCAAGCACGCCGTGTTCGACCGGCTGGTCTACTCGAAGCTGCGGGCCGCGCTGGGCGGCAAGGCCAAGTACGCCATCTCCGGTGGCGCCGCGCTGGGCCTGCGCCTCACCCACTTCTTCCGCGGCGTCGGGCTGACCGTGTTCGAGGGCTACGGCCTGACCGAGACCTGCGCGGCCGCCACGGTGAACTCGCCGACCCGGTTCAAGCCGGGCACGGTCGGGCACCCGCTGCCCAACACGGCGGTCCGGATCGCCGACGACGGCGAGATCCAGGTCAAGGGCGGCCAGGTGTTCCCCGGCTACTGGCAGAACGCCGAGGCCACCGCGGGCGCGATGACCGAGGACGGCTGGTTCGCCACCGGTGACCTCGGCGAGCTGGACGACGAGGGCTTCCTGAAGATCACCGGCCGGAAGAAGGAGATCCTGGTCACCAACGGCGGCAAGAACGTGGCGCCCGCGGTGATCGAGGACCGGATCGCGGCGCACCCGCTGGTCGGCCAGGCCATGGTGGTCGGCGACGGGCAGAGCTACATCGCCGCGCTGATCACCATCGAGGCCGACTACTTCGCCTACTGGAAGTCCGCCAACGGCAAGCCGGCCACCGCCTCGGTGGCCGACCTGGTGGAGGATCCGCAGCTCAACGCCGAGATCCAGCTCGCGGTGGACGACGGCAACAAGGCGGTGTCCAAGGCCGAGTCGGTACGCCGGTTCCGCATCCTGACCACCGAGTTCAGCCCGGAGTCCGGGCACCTGACCCCGTCGCTGAAGCTCAAGCGGGCGGTGATCATGAAGGACTTCGCCGCCGACGTCGAGGCGCTGTACACCAAGTGACTACGATTTGTGACGGCTTGGCTCCGCGACAATGAACTTTGTCGCGGAGAACAACCCTCCAAATGATAACGATCATGCCGGTTGAAACGACAATCATTGACGAAACCGGTGTTGCTGCACACGGCGTATTCGACAACGCCATTAGAGGCAGTACATTCCAGGTGACTTCGTGATTGGCCGGAAAATGCCGGCGAACTCTTGGAGGGAAGACGGATGGGCCGGCACGGTCTCACACAGCCGAGGTGGCGCAACGCGGTACTGACGCTGGTCGTCGTGCTGATCGGCGGCGCGGTCGCCGGGGTGGCGTGGTTCACAGTGGACCGCCTGCAACAGCCCGAGGCCAAGTGCGCCAACCCCGTGGTGCTCAACGTGGTCGCCGCACCGGACGTCGCTCCGGTGGTGGACAAGGTCGCGGGCAGCCTGAACCCGGAGGACATCAACACCTGCTACCGGGTGGAGATGGTGGTCCGGGACTCCTCGGCCATGGCCGATCAGCTGGCCAGGGCCAACGGCGCCAACATGCCGAACGTGTGGCTGCCGGACTCCTCGGTGTGGCTGCGCCGGGCCAGGGAGAAGGGCGCCACGATGGTGCCGGACACCGGCTCCTCGGTCGCCAGCTCGCCGGTGGTGATGGCGCTGGCCGAGCAGGAGGCGTCCAAGCGGGGCTGGCCGCAGAAGCAGCTGACCTGGTCGGACGTGCTCGGCGCGGGTGGCGCTGACCTCAACGTCGGGATGGCCGACCCCTCGGTGGACTCGGTCGGTGTGTCCGCGCTGATCGCCATCCGCGCGGTCACCACGCTGACCACGGACCCGCCCGCCAACAACGTGGCCATCCTGCGCAAGCTGTCGCCGAATGCGGCATCCGGCGCATCCGAGTTGTTCGAGAAGGCGGACGCCAAGGGGCAGGGGAACACCGCTCCGCTCACCGCGTTCCCCACCTCGGAGCGGGCGCTGCTGGACAACAACGCCAAGCGCAAGGACGAGCCGCTGGTCGCGGTCTACCCGGACCCGCCGGCCCCCTCGCTGGACTACCCGTACGCGGTGCTGCCGTCCGCTGAGGACGCCGCCATCGCCGCGGCCAAGTTCCGCAGCGCGCTGCTGTCGCCGAACATCGGCGACTCCCTGGCCGGCGCCGGTCTGCGGTTCCCCGACGGCCGCGTTCCGGGCACCCCGCCCGCCGACAACCGGACCGTCGTGCGCCTGCTGCGCCCGGTCCCGGCGCCGCGGACGGCCGAGCTGGACCAGGTGCTCAACGTCTGGGCCGGTATCACCCGGTCCTCGCGGATCCAGGCGGTGCTGGACGTGTCCGGCTCGATGAACGGCGTGATCCCCGGTTCCGGCAAGACCCGGATGCAGGTCACGCTGGAGGCCTCCGAGCAGGGCATCAAGCTGATGAACCCACGGACCAAGCTGGGCATCTGGGAGTTCTCCACCGAGCTGGACGGCGACAAGGACTACCGCGAGGTCATCCCGGTCGCCCCGCTCAACGAGGCGATCCCGAACGGCGCGCTGGAGAAGCTGCGGGCGATCAAGGCCACGCCGAACGGCCAGACGGGTCTGTACGACACGACCCTGGCGGCCTACCAGTCGGCGCGGCAGAACTGGGAGCCCGGCCGGATCAACCTGGTGCTGGTCCTCACCGACGGCCGCAACCAGGACAAGAAGAGCATCGACCGGCCCACGCTGATCGCCGAGCTGGCCAAGCTGCAGGACCCGAACCGGCCGCTGCCGATCGTGTTCATCGGTATCGGCCCGGACGTGGACACCTCCGAGCTGGCCGCGATCGCCAAGCCGACCGGTGGCCAGCAGTTCAGCACCGCCGACCCGAACAAGATCAACGAGATCTTCTTCCAGGCCCTGAGCCGGGTCATCTCCGGTAAGTCCTGACGGCAGGGATGGCCGGCGGCACACCCGCTGGCCATACTCCCGGGTAGATATGCCCGCGATGCCGTGTGTCGGAAAAAGTTACAAACCGAGCCGGACCGCCTGCAGCGCCAGATAGAGCTCGGCTACCGACTGTGGACGGTCGAGATCCCGTCCGGTGAGGTCCTCGATCCGCCGCATCCGGTAACGCACGGTGTTCGGGTGTACGTACAGGACCTTGCCCGCGTTCTTGGCCGAACCGCCCTCCGCGTACCAGGCCTCGAGCGTGTTGAGCAGAATGTCCTTTTCGGCCTCTGGCAACGTCAGCACCCGGGCGAACAGCTCCTGCGCCAGCTCGTTGGCCAGTACCGGCGCACCGGCCACGAGGGCCGCCACCGGCATGTCCCCGAACACCACGACACCGCCGGATTCCCTTGGTACACAACGGCGGGCGATCCGGGCGCGGTGCAGTGCGGCCGGTGCCTCGCCGAGGTCGGTGAACGGGGTGCTCACGCCCACCGCGCCGGGGCTCCCGGCCAGTGTGCGCCGGACGAGGTCGAGGGACAGCGCGGTGATCCCCGCATTGCGCCGCCAGACCGCTTGTGTGCCAAGGACATCGGCGACGGCCGGATCATCCGACACGAGGACGACCAGTTTGGCCGGTGCGGGCAGGCCCAGCGCGCGGGCGGCCTCGTCGAGGTCGTCGGCGCGTCCTTCGAGGACCTGATCGAGCACATCGGACCGGTCCAGGCCGTCGACCTCGCGGTAGGCCGCGGTCAGCGCCTCGGAGAAGGCGTCGATGATCCGCCACACGGTCGTGCTGGTCTGCAGCATCTGTTCCGGGGTGAACACCGCGCCGGACACCAGCAGCTCGTACATGTACGTGCCGGCAAGGCGATACCCGCGCAGCGCGTCCGGCAGCGTGATCCCGATCCGCGCCTGGGTGCGCCCGGTCTTGAGCACACCGGCCAGTTCCACGTCCCGGGACTCGATCAGCGAGTCCAGCGCGGTGCGCAGGTGCCGTTCGCAGACCAGCTGCAGCTCGTCGGGGTACTGGTGGGCCACCCGCCGGTAGCACTCGGTGCGGCTGCTGAGCAGCTCGACCAGCGCGACAGCAAGGCGTTTGACCTGGGCCCGCTGGGATCGGGCGAGCGCGAGCAACTCCTCCGGCAGCGGCGTAGCCACCAACCGAGTACCCATGGTGCGCCAGGGTAGTCCGCTAATTGATCGACATATAACCGCCGTTTGCCTCAGTCGGCGGTCTGGGCCCGCTGCGAGCCGCGGAAGGCGAGGAACCCGGTCACCAGCGAGACGATCGCGGCGCCGAGGCCGAGGTACAGCCCGAAACCGGCGACCAGGGCCGGTTCACCGCCGGATTTCGGCACGGTGATCCAGCGCAGCAGGATCATCACCACGCCGAGGACCGCCAGGGTCATCCACAGCGAGGTGAGCATCTGGATCTGCCTGCCGAACAGCTGCGCCATGATTAACACCGACACGGCCAGCAGGGCCACGACCGGGAACCAGCCGAGGAAGTTCATCTGCCAGGCCGTCGTCGAGGTCGGCGCACCCGGCGCGGCCCGGCCGACGAGGTTGTCGGCGAGGCGGTACCACGGCAGGAAGCTCGCCACGAGCGCGACGATCCCGGCATCCACGCCGATCCATTCCACCAGGGTGAACCGGTGCCGAGTGGCCGGCTTGTCAGTCACGGGTTGCCTCCGCTGTCCACGTTTGGCGGACAGTATGCCGGGTGGCGGGCCGCAGCGGACCCCCAACACCGCTGCGGCCGGGTCTACTGTGGATCGCGGCCCACGTACGCGAGGAACTTGTCCAGCTCGGAGGCGTCGTCCGGGATCGGGACCATGACGTCGAACGCCACCGTCGGGCGCTCGCTGGGGAACCGCTTCATCACCTTCAGGGCCATCGCGGCGAGCTGTTCGTCCGGTTCGTACGGAACGCCGATGGTCTTGGCGACGTCCCAGCCGTGCGCGACCGAGTCGACGAAGTGCATGGCCACCGCGGTCGATCCGGGCACGACCCCGAACACGCCGATGCGCATCTCCCGCTCCAGCACCGAGTCCGGCACGAACGAGTCGAGGTACAGGTCGGCGGCACGGTGGTAGTCGGCGACCGGGTCCGGCCCGATCCGGCCCGCGTTCCAGTCCACTTCGGACGGATCCGTGCCCGCGGCCGTCGCGGCGGCGAACCCGAGGTTCTCGCTGATCAGGTGCCGCAGCAGGCCGTGCAGGGTCCAGTCGGCGCACGGTGTCGGCAGACGCAGCTGCTCCGGCCGCACCTGGGAGACCACTTCACCCGTCAGCTTCATGGCCTGCCGGTCCAGTTCACGCAAGTCCACGCAACCGACCCTAGGAAGCCGATTGGCACCCCGGAAGGTCCAATCTCGCCCCAGTTCGACTGGGCCAATACCATGGACCGGTGGAGTTCCACGTCAGCCTGGTCGGCCGGGACGACCTGACCGGTCAGATCTTCCAGCAGGTCAGAGCCGCGATCCTGGACGGGCGGCTGCGGGCGGGCGATGCCCTGCCGCCGACCAGGGAGCTGGCCCAGCGGCTGGCTGTGTCGCGCAACACCGTCAGCGCGGCCTACGACCGGCTCACCGCCGAGGGGTTCCTGGAAGCGCGGACCGGGTCGGGCACCTTCGTGCGGGAGGCCGGGCTGGGCCGCCAGCCGGAGCCGGCCCGCGGCCAGGACCTGCGGGCGCTGCCGGTCTGGGACACCATCTCGCCGCCACGGCCGGAAGACCGGCGGTTCGAGTTCGACTTCCGGATCGGCATCCCGGACATGCGGCTGTTCCCGTTCGCCAGCTGGCGGCGGATCCTCGCGCGGCAGTTCACGCCCGCCGGGATGGAGGTCGTCGTGCACGACAGCGCCGCTTCGCACCCGGCGTTGAGCGCGGCCCTGGCGCGGCACATCGGGGTGTCCCGGGCGGTGCGCGCCTCGGCGGACGACGTGCTCGTGACCAACGGCGCCCAGCAGGCGGTGGACCTGGTGGCGCGGATCCTGCTGGAGCCGGGAACCGTTGCGGCGGTTGAGGATCCCGGGTACATCGGGCCTCGGGACGTGTTCCGTTCGCAGGGCGCGACGGTCGTCGGCGTGCCGGTCGACGACGAGGGGATCGTGGTGTCGGCGCTGCCTTCGGACGCCCGGCTCGTGTATGTCACGCCGTCGCACCAGTTCCCGCTCGGCATGCCGATGTCGTTGTCCCGGCGGACCGCGTTGCTGGACTGGGCCGAGCGGACCGGCGCGGTGATCATCGAGGACGACTACGACAGCGAGTTCCGGTTCGGCGGGCGGCCGATCGAGCCGCTGCAGAACCTCGACCGCAGCGGGCGGGTGGTCTACGTCGGCTCACTGTCCAAAGTGCTCATGCCGCCGCTGCGGATGGGCTTCCTGATCGCGCCGCCGAGCCTGCGGCCCGCGTTGCGCGCGGCCAAGTACGTCAACGACTGGCACTCCACCCGGCCGATGCAGGCCACACTCGCGGAGTTCATCGACGAGGGCCTGCTGGCCCGGCACATCCGCCGCACCCGCAGCGAGTACCGGGCCCGGCACGAGCTGATCACCGCGATCTTCCGGCGGGACTTCGCCGACGTGCTCACCCCGGTCCCGGTCGTCGCGGGCATGCACGTGTCCGCGTACCTGACCGACGGACCGGACGATGTGGACATAGTGAAGGCGGCCCGCCGGGCCGGGGTCGCGGTGCATGCCTTGTCCCCCTTCAGCCATCAGCTGCCCGGCCGGACCGGGCTCGCGCTCGGCTACGGCGGCATCCAGCGCGACTCGATCGAGGAGGGGCTGCGCCGGTTGAGGGCCTGTATCTCCAGTGTCCGGCGGGCTGGCTAATATTCGCCGGTGATCCGTCGCCCGGTGTTGATCGCCGCCGCCTTCTTGCTGGCCGGATGCTCCTCTTCCGGCACCCCCGCGCCCGCCGCGTCCACTCCCGTCCCTTCCCCGGAGTCCGACACGCCCGTCGCCGAGCAGGTGAAGGCGGAGCCGCTGACCCCGGAGAAGCTGCAGACCCTGTGGTGGAGCTGGGCCAGTTCGGCCGAGCCGGGCCAGAACCCGGTCGAGGACCAGACCGGCCAGTACTGCGGTGACAGCCAGCCGTTCGGCGTGTGGCTGGTGGCGGGCACCAAGGGCGGGACCGCGGACCGGCACTGCCAGGTGCCGTCCACGCTGCCGCTGGCCGGCCCCGCGGTCAACATGATCGCGCCGGATGCCGCTGCCTGTAACAAGTTCCTGAACGCGGCCAAGGGCGAGGCGCTCGTGGACGACAAGCCGCAGCAGCTCGAGAAGATCGAGCCGATGAAGATCACCTACGACTCGGAACAGGGCCCCCAGCAAGGGTTCGGCTGCGGCCTCTGGGTCCGGGTGAACCCGCTGGCGCCGGGCGAGCACACGCTGACCTTGCGCGGCAGCAGCGGATCCATGACCACAGAAGCGAACTACGACCTCACCGTCGTCAAACTCCCGTGACCCCTTCGTGAGTGGTTTCGGCCGTCAGGACGGCCGAAACCACTCACGAGGGCGAAAGTCCTTACAGGGCAAGGGTTCCCTGGGAGACGATGACGGCTGCGCCGGCGACCTCGACGGACTCGATCGCGTCGATGGAGCCGTTCACGCGGGCGTGCAGGGTGCTGGGGCGGTTGATCTCCTCGCCCTGGCTGATCTCTATCTCCTGTCCGAACTGGACTTTGCCGTGCCTGGCCAGGTGCACCACCAGCAGGCCCGCGGCCGAGCCGGTGGCCGGATCCTCCGGCACGCCAAGGGAAGGACCGAACATCCGGGTCTTCCAGCGCTCCCCGGACCCGGCGAAGCAGCTCACCCCGATCCCCGGCAGGTCGGCCAGCAGGCTCAGGTCCGGCTTGAGGCGGCTCACCACGTCGAAGTTGTCCAGCATCACGAAGCAGTGCCTGGCCCCGTTGTCGTAGACCTCCACCGGCAGCACCGAGTAGCGCACACCCAGCGCGTCGAGCAGGTCCTCGGCGCCGATGAACTCGCGCCAGGTGGGGATCGGCTGCGACATCCGGCCCGACACGATCGCGCCGTCGGCGGACCGCTCCAGCGCGACCGGCACCACACCCTTGCGGGTCTCCAGCCGGATCACGTCCGCCGTCGACGACTGGCCGAGCACGTACGCCGTACCGAGGATCGGATGCCCGGCGAACGGGAGCTCCACGGCCGGGGTGAAGATCCGGACAGCGGCGTCGGCGTCGCCCTCGGGCGGCGACACGAACACGGTCTCGGACAGGTTCATCTCGCGCGCGATGGCCTGCATGAGGTCGGCCGGCACGTCCTGGCCCGCGGTGAACACCGCGACGGGGTTGCCCTTCAGCGGCCGCGAGGTGAAGACGTCGGCCACGACATACGGATGCATGTGGGAGAACCTACAGCTTCAGGTCGAGCCCCATGCCACGCAACAAGGTCTGGAACTTCGCCGAGGTCTCGGCGAGCTCGAGGGCCGGTTCGGAGGCGGAGACGATCCCCGCTCCCGCGTACAGCCGCACCGACTGGTCGGTGACCTCGGCGGACCGCACCGCGACCACCCACTCGCCGTCCCCGGCCGCGTCCACCCAGCCGACCGCGCCGGTGTAGAAGCCCCGGTCGAACGACTCGATCTGGGCGATCGCGTCCCGGGCCGCCCGGGTCGGCGACCCGCAGACCGCCGGGGTCGGGTGCAGGGCCGCGGCCAGGGTCAGCGCGGTCACGCTGGGGTCGATCAGCTCGCCGGTGATCCGGGTGCACAGGTGCCACATGCTGGGCGTAGAGGCCAGGGTGGGCGCCGGGGAGACGTCCAGGCGGCGGCAGAACGGCCGCAGCGCCGCCACCTCGGCCTCGACCACCCAGCGGTGCTCGTCGTGGTCCTTGCGGGAGGCGAGCAGCTCCTGGGCGTTGGCGCGGTCACCGGCCGGCTCCTTGCCGCGCGGCCGGGACCCGGCCAGCGGCTGGGACAGGAACTTCGACCCGCTCCGGCGGACCAGCAGCTCCGGGCTGGCCGACACCAGGGTCGTGCCGGGCGACGGCAACGGCGTGGCGAACGTGTACCCGTGGCTGTTGATCGCGGTCAGGTTGCGCAGCATCCGGCGCATGTCGGCGGGCGCGTCGAGGTCCAGCAGCAGCGTCCTGGCCAGCACCACCTTGCCCAGGTCACCGGTCCGCAGCAGCGGCAGCGCCCGGGCGACCTGCGCCTCGTACTCCTCCGGCGCCGGGGACTGGGTCACCCGGTAGCCCGGCAGGAACGGCTCCTGCGTCCCCGCCCGCGCGGCCCCGCCCCACAGCACCGACCGGGGCAGCAGGACGTGCGCCTCACCCGTGTCGTCGTAGGGCAAGGCACCGACCGCGATCCCGCCGTGCTCGGCCAAAGCGTCGCTGACCTGCACGGACAGCGCGTCGGTGTTCTTCTCGGAGAGCACCTGGCGGGGGTCGCTCGCCAGCAGGGTGTGTTCGGGGGTGGCGAAGTAGAACGAACCGGGTTTGTAGTCGGTCAGCAGCTCCACACCATCGCCTCTCGTCGGCCCGCCCCTTCAATCGTGCACCCTCGGGTACCCCGAAACTGCGGAAGGTGGCCCTCATCATGTGAGGACCACCTTCGGCAAACGTTCCAGCCCCGGCTAGCGGGACCCTGTCACTTGAGCGCGTCGATCAGGGCACCGCGCTGACGGTCGCCCAGGCCCGCGGCGCGGCGCTCGGCGTCGATGCCGGCCTTCTCCAGCAGCGCGGAGACCTTCACGGCACCCAGACCGGGCACGGCCATCAGCAGCTGCTTGACCTTGGTCTTGCCAATGGTCTTGTCTTCCTTGGCCTTGGCCAGCACCTTGTCGATGGTGGTCTTGCCGGCCTTGATCGAGGCGAGCAGTTCCGAACGCGCCTTGCGCGCCTCGGCTGCCTTGGCCAACGCTTCAGCGCGCTGCTCGGGAGTCAACGTAGGCAGAGCCAACGTGCTGTCCTTCCTATGTCGAGGTCTGGTGTCGCCGACGCGATTTCCCGCACCGCCCCTTTTTGGGACTCGGCCACGCCTCACGACGCGCCCAGTAAACGACACCCACCTGCGGAACATACCCCCGACACGCGGGACTTTCCGCCGGACATCCCGCGTTCGACCAGCGACAACCCTCAGTAATTCACCCTCTCGGGGTGTTTTCGGCACGACACGCCGGGCAATCCGGGGCGACACTCCGGTGAATCCCATCCATGTTTTTTGGCCTCTTCCTGCCGATCCTTCGAAAATCCCCGGCTACCCCGAGTTATCGCCGATCGCAACCCGTGGCCCCGATCCGGAGACTCACCTACTCGGGGTAAGACCATCTACTGTGCAGTCAGGTGCACGGTGCGGTGACGCAGGACACAGGAGCGGCCATGTTCAGCACGATGCAAGACGTCCCCCTCACGATCGGCCGGATCGTCCGGCACGGGACCGGCCTCCACGCCGCCAGCGAGGTCGTCACGTGGATGGGGACCGAGGCGCGGCGGGAGAGCTTCGGCCAGGCCGGGCGCAAGGCCGCGCAGCTCGCGCACGCCCTGCGGGACCTGGGCGTCACCGGGGACCAGCGGGTCGGCACGCTGATGTGGAACAACGCCGAGCACCTGCACGCCTACCTCGCCGTGCCGGCCATGGGCGCGGTGCTGCACACCCTCAACCTGCGGCTGTTCCCCGAGCAGCTGACCTACGTCACCAACCACGCGGCCGACCACGTGGTGATCGTCGATGCGACCGTCGCCCCGCTGCTGGCCCGCGTGCTGCCGGACCTGACCACGATCAAGCACATCGTGGTGGCCAACGGCCCGAAGGAGGCCATCGAGGTCCCGGCCGGGATCGAGCTGCACTCCTACGACGAGCTGCTGGCCGGGCGGCCGGAGGAGTACGACTGGCCGGAAGTGGACGAACGCACCGCCGCGGCCATGTGCTACACGTCCGGGACCACCGGCAACCCCAAGGGCGTCGTCTACTCGCACCGGTCGATCTACCTGCACTCGATGCAGGTCTGCATGTCCGACTCGATGAGCCTGGCCACCACCGACAAGTCGCTGCTGATCGTGCCGATGTTCCACGCCATGTCGTGGGGCCTGCCGTACGCGTCGATGATGGTCGGCGCCTCGCTGGTGATGCCGGACCGGTTCCTGCAGCCCGAGCCGCTGGCCGCGATCATGGCCGCCGAGAAGCCGACCTTCGCCGGGGCGGTGCCGACGATCTGGCAGGGCCTGCTGGCGCACCTGGACGCGCACCCGCAGGACATCTCGTCGCTGCGGGACGTGGTCGTCGGCGGCTCGGCCTGCCCGCCCGCCTTGATGCGCGCGTTCAACGACCGTTATGGCGTGCACATCACGCACGCGTGGGGCATGACCGAGACGTCCCCGCTGGGCAGCGTGTCGCGGCCGCCCGGCGGGCTCACGCCTGAGCAGGAATGGGAGTACCGGTTCACCCAGGGCCGCCCGCCCGCGTCGGTGCGGGCGCGGCTGATCAACGACGCCGGCGAGGAGGTGCCGTGGGACGGCGAGAGCGTCGGCGAGCTGGAGGTCAGCGGGCCGTGGATCACGGCGTCGTACTACCGCCAGGACGAGGACACGACCGGGGACAGCGGAGCCGAGAAGTTCCACGACGGCTGGCTGCGGACCGGTGACGTGGGCGCGTTCACCCAGGACGGGTTCCTCAAGCTGACCGACCGGTCCAAGGACGTGATCAAGTCCGGCGGCGAGTGGATCTCCTCGGTGGAGCTGGAAAACCAGGTCATGTCGCACCCGGCGGTGGCCGAGGCGGCGGTCGTCGGCATCCCGGACGAGAAGTGGGACGAGCGGCCGCTGGTCGCCGTCGTGTTGCGTGCGGGACAAGAGGTTTCGCCGACCGAGCTGCGGGAGTTCCTGGAGGGCAAGGTCGCGCACTGGCAGGTGCCGGAGAACTTCACCTATATCGATGAAGTGCCCAAGACCAGCGTGGGCAAGTTCGACAAGAAGCGGATCCGGGCCGCGTTCGCCGAGGGCAAGCTCGATGTGACACATCTCGCGTAACAGTGTGGAGTGACGCTGTTATGTCCTAAGTAGACAGCCAACGGCGGCGGAAATGGGAAGTGAACAGAACTTCCGGAGTAGTGACTTTTCTTCACGCCCTCCGGCAGGATCGCGTTCATGGTCAACCTCAGCCGCCGCCGTCTGCTGCAAGCCACCGGGGTCGCCGGTGCACTGGGTCTGCTGCCGGGAACTCCGGCACAGGCGCTCGACCGGGCCCTGCGCGAGACCATCAAGCGCACCGTCAGCCCGCTCGGCACGACGCTGGAAACCGTAGGCGTCGCAACGGGAACGGGGTACCGCAGACTCACCGCCGGCCCGGGGTGGCCACTCGTCGTCCGCGGCGACCTCGCCGCCGCGCAGAGCGGGCGGGACGACCGGCGCACCGCGCTCACCTCGTTCGTCCAGTTCACCGACTTACACCTGATCGACGCGCAGAGCCCGGCCCGGGTGGAGTACCTGCACCCGTTCATCTCCTCGGCGCACCGTCCACACGAAACACTGTCCACCCAGGGCGCGACCGCGCTTGTCAACCGGGTCAACAGGTTGACCGGCCCGTACACCGGCCGCGCGTTCGACTTCGTGCTGTGCACCGGGGACAACACCGACAACCACGAGACGATCGAGCTCGAGTGGTTCATGCGGATCCTCAACGGCGGCACCATCACCCCGAACACCGGTGACGCGTCGGCGTTCGAGGGCGTGCAGAACTCACGGGCGACGCTGTACTGGAACCCGGGCGACAGCACCGCGGACATGTACAAGGCCAAGGGGTTCCCGCAGATGCCGGACCTGCTTGCCAACGCCATCAAGCCGTTCAGCAGCCCGGGCCTCAACCGGCCGTGGTTCAGCGTGTTCGGCAACCACGACGACAGCGTGCAGGGCACCATTCCCAGCGGCCTGCCGCTGGTCGACGACCTGTACACGAGCGGGATCAAGATCGAGGGCTTCTCCTCCCCCGCGGCCGCCGAGAAACTGGCCAGGGCCATGCGGACCTCGCCGCTGTCCGCGGTGAAGCAGCTGCTGGAGTTCTCCGGCCCGATCCGCCACGTCACCCCGGACTCGCGGCGCAAGCCGTTCTCCCCCAAGCAGTACGTGGCCGCGCACCGCGACCCGGCGAACACCGGTCCCGGACCGGTGGGGCACGGCTTCGGCCCGGCCAACGCCGCGGGCAAGGACCTGTACTACACGTTCCAGGTCGCGCCCGGCATCGTCGGCATCGGCATGGACACCACCAACCGCGCCGGTCTCGCGGACGGATCACTGGGCGACGGTCAGTTCAAGTGGATCGAGAGGACCCTGCAGGCGGGCAGTTCGCGGTACTACGACAGCAAAGGCACGCTGGTCCGCACGAGTGCGGCCGACACGTTGTTCATCCTGTTCAGCCACCACACCAGCGACTCGATGGGCAACACCGTTCCGGATCCGGCGAACATCTTCGAGAAGCGGCACGACGGGCCCGCGCTGGTCGCGTTGCTGAACCGGTTCCCCAACGTCGTCGCGTGGGTGAACGGGCACACGCACCACAACGCCATCACCGCGCACCGCGGCGCCACCCCCGCGCAGAGCTTCTGGGAGATCAACACCGCCTCGCACACCGACTACCCGCACCACGCGCGGGTGATCGAGCTGACCGACAACGGCGACGGCACGCTGTCGCTGTTCACCACATTGATCGAATCAGACAGTCCTTACGCGACGGACTTCGGCGCGTCCAGCCCGACCGGCCTGGCGTCGCTGTACCGGGAGATCGCGGTGAACGACATCCACGCCGACCCGGCCCGGCTGGGCGGCCCGGCCGACCTGAACACCGAGCTGGTGCTGGCGAAACCCTTCTGAGGCCGGGCAAGGGAATCACCGACACCGGCGGCTTCGGGCAAGCTCACCCATTAGCGGTCTGCCCGCTCCCCCACGGACCTAGTATTGGTCCGGGGGGAACAGCAGAACCGCACGGTGATCGCTATGGTCGAGTAGCGATGACCAATGGGGAGGTGCCCGCTGCCCACCGACCAGGCCGAGCCGCTCGACGGCCGGTCCCGCAAGCTGAACGCGACGTCGTACGTCGTGCTCGGCATGCTGTCCTACGGCCCGGCCACCAGTTATCAGCTCAAACAGCGGATCGGCAGCACGATCGGCAACTTCTGGGCGTTCGCGCACTCACAGCTGTACGACGAGCCGGCCCGGCTGGTGACCGCGGGCCTGGTGAGCCAGTCGATCGAGACCGGCGGCAGGCGCAAGCGCACCTACTCGATCACCGAGGAGGGCCGGCGGGCGCTGGCCGAGTGGCTGGCCGAGCCCACCCTGGAGCAGACCGAGGTGCGTGACACCGGTCTGCTCAAGCTGTTCTTCGGCTTCGGCGCGGCCCCGGGGGACATCCGCCAGCTGGCCAAGGACCGCTACGAGTCGCATCGCGCCCGCGCCGACGGGTACGACGAGCAGCGGACCGAGATCGAGGGCCGCGCCGACCGCTGGCAGCTCAAGACCCTGGAGCTGGGCCTGCGCTACGAGCGCACCGTGGAGCAGTTCTGGAAGGACTTCCTCGACGAGCTCGACACCAACCCGCCCTGACCCCCGCCGCGCGGAACCTGCGATCCGCACTGCCCGGCCCGCACCAGGTACCGCCCCGCCCCCACGATCGGCACCGCCCGGATCCACCATCGGCACTGCCTCGGACCCAGGGTGGGCACCGCCCGGATCCGCACTGGTCACCGGCTCGGACCTGCGCTGAGCACCCGCCCGGACCTGCCCGGACTTGCGATGGCACCCCCGGATCCGCCGGATTTTGTGCGGGGTGGCGGCGCACATACGCTTTCCGGCGAGGCAGGGCGCCAGCCCTGACCGCGCCTTTCCTCCTGCCTGTGCGCGCAGGGGCCCCGCACCAATTCCGGCAGATCCGCGCACACGCACCTCGGACAGCGGTTTACACGATCATGCGTCATGGTGAAAATATCTCCCGACACGTCACTAGGGAGTTGCCATGCCCCGGATCGCCCTGCTCGTCCTAGCCACCCTGCTCGTGTTACCCGCGACCCCCGCCGCCGCGGCCACCACCGCTCCCGTCGACTTCCACTCGTGGCGGGGCACGGACTTCCTGGTCAAGGGGACCCGGGACGGCACGTTCCCGACCCTGCGCGGCCTGCGGATCGGCCGGCCCGCTGGCACGGTCGAGCACACCGAGCCGTCCGGCACCCGCACGTATGAGTACGGCACCTGGACCTCGCCGTTCTACCGCCAGGGGTTCGACGCCACCCAGCTCGTGGCCTCCTGGAACGCGACCACGCCGAAGGGCACGTGGCTGCGCGTGGACATGCGCGGCACGACGACGACCGGCGACCAGACCATCTGGTACGGCATGGGCCAGTGGGCGTTCGGCGACGAGGACGTCACCCGGACCAGCCTGCCCAACCAGAGCGACGCCAACGGATACATCGACGTCGACACGTTCGTGGCCGGCAAACCCATCGTCGGCTACCAGCTCCGGGTGACGCTGTACCGGTTGCAGGGCACCAGGGCGACGCCGAATTTGACCATGCTCGGTGCGATGACGTCCAACATCCCGGACCGGTTCACCGTGCCCATCAGCGCGGGGAATGGCGCGTGGGGCAAGGAGCTCCCGGTCAAGCCGTACGCCCAAAACATCCACATTGGACAGTACCCGCAGTACGGCGGCGGCGGGGAGGCGTGGTGCAGCCCGACGTCCACCGAGATGGTCGTCGAGTACTGGGGAAAGCGGCCCTCGCACCAGGACCTGTCCTGGATCGATCCGTCCTATGCGGACCCGACGGTCGACTACGCGGCCCGGTTCATGTACGACAAGGACTACGACGGCACCGGCAACTGGCCGTTCAACACCGCGTACGCGGCGAGTTTCGGGCTCAAGGCGCATGTGACGCGGCTGCACTCGCTGGCCGAGCTGGAGACGTACATCAGCCGGGGCATCCCGGTGATCACCTCGCAGTCGTTCCTGGCCAGTGAGCTGGACGGGGCCGGGTACGGCACGTCCGGGCACATCATGGTGGTCATCGGGTTCACCAAGGACGGCGACGTGATCGTCAACGACCCGGCCGCGAGCAGCAACGACCGGGTCCGCAACGTCTACAAGCGGGCCCAGTTCGAGACCATCTGGCAGCGGACCAAGCGGCACCGCGCGGACGGTTCGGTGGCCGGTGGCCCGGGCGGCGTCGTCTACATCATCACGCCCTAAAACTAACCAGGCGACTTATACTGGCGAAATGGAAAGTACTGCCCAGGTCATCCTGTTCGACCCGAACTGCCCCCAGCGGGCGGTGATGGAGCACCTGGCCAGTCGCTGGGGCGTGCTCGTGCAGATCGTGCTGCTGCGCGGCACGCACCGGTTCAACGAGCTTCGCCGCGAGGTCGGCGGCGTCAGCGAGAAGATGCTGTCGCAGACGTTGCAGGCGCTGGAGCGGGACGGCGTGGTGCACCGGCTGGTGCACCCGGTGATCCCGCCGCACGTCGACTACAGCCTCACCGAGCTGGGCGTTCAGGCCGCGACGGCGATGCAGGCGCTGTTCGAGCTGATCGGGGCGCGCTGGGAGGACTTCGCTGCCGCCCAGCGGGCCTACGACGAGCGCAAGGGTCGTGCGTGAGCACGTTCCCCGACGCGGACTACCCGGATCGGCCTTACCCCGGGACGCGCCCGCCCCGTTCGTACGTCCACCTCGACGGCAAGGGGCATGAGCTGGAGCCTGCCTGGACGGTCGACGGCGAGGACCTGGACGACTGGCTGATCGCCAACCAGGCGGCTCCGTTGTCCGAACGTGTGCCGGTGCTGACCTACGGCTCCAACGCCAACCCGAGCAAGATCACCTGGTTGCGCGAGAACCTGGGCCTGACCGGACCCGTTCCGGTGATGCGTGCCCAGTGCGCGGGTCTCGCCGCGGTGTGGGCGTCCGGGTTCCGGGTCGTCGACACGCAGCGGCCGGTGACGCTCGCCGCGATGAACGGCACCGAGACGCACGCCCTCTGGTTCGCCGACGCGGCGCAGGTCAAGGTGCTGGACGTGTGCGAGGGCCGCGGTGACCGCTACCACCTCGCCAGAGTCCACACCGGACACGTCTCGCTGGAGGACGGTTCGGTGTGGGACGCGCCGCTGGCGTACACCGCCCATGCCCAGATCCGCCTGCCACTCCACATAAACGGACAACCCGTGCGAGCGGCCACAGTGGACCAGGCGGCAGCACGGGAACTGGTGGGCACCCCTGGGCCAACCGGGCTGTCAGTGTCCGTTGTAGACGGCTCACCGCGCCCGGAAGACTTCCCTGCAAGGGTTTTCGTGTACGGCACACTCCGGCCTGGGTCCTCCGCATGGGAGCTGGTCGCCCCGCACGTGCTCGGCGAGCCCTACCCGGCGACGATCAGGGGCACGGTATTCGACACCGGGTTCGGTTACCCGGGTCTATTGAACGGCGCTGGCGAAGTGTCCGGATGGGTTCTGCCACTGCGGGATCCGGCCATCGCACTGGCCACTTTGGATTCTTATGAAGGCGGGGAGTACCGCCGGGTCCGCGTGGTCACCTCCGGTTCCACTGTGTGCTGGGCGTATCGCTGGATCGCCTGACCAGGTGAGCGGACGCAACCCACCGGGCGGCCATCCGTCTTTCCTGATAGGACCCTGGGGGACGACGTTCGAAGGGTGGATCCATGGTTCGGCACAGGCTTTTGCTGGCGGGGGCCGCGATCGCTGCACTGGGCACGGTTGCCGCGTGTGGCAACAGTTCGCCAACCGCACAGTCCCCGCAGACGGTCACGGTGACCAGCACTCCCAGCGCCCCGGCCACATCGGCGAACTCGGGCAACGGCGCCGGCGAGTCCGGGCCGACCAGTGCGGAACGCCCGGAAAGCGTGAAGAGCGACGCCACCCCAAGGTGTACTGCCGCCACACTCAAGGGTGAGATCACCGGTCAGGACGCGGGCGCGGGCAACCGGTACGCCAAGCTCGTCGTCACCAACACCGGCAAGGCGAACTGCACCCTCTACGGCTACGGCGGTCTCGCGCTGGCCAACGCCAGCGGCGCCGACCAGCCGACCAAGCTGAGCCGCTCACTCGACCCCAAGCCCTCGTTGATCACCCTCGCGCCCGGCCAGAAGGCGTCCAAGAACCTGCACTGGGGCGCGGTGCCGGACGGCACCGAGCCGACCACCGGACCGTGCGAGCCGGCCTCCGCGGGCATCAACGTGATCCCGCCGGACGAGAAGCAGCCGTTCGCTGTCAAGTACGACTTCGGCTCGGTCTGTGAGCACGGCTCGGTCGACGGCAGCGCGTACTACAAGTAGCGAATTCGCCGGTTCGTTACCCACAAGCCGGGAAAAAGAGGGACGCTTGCGCGCATGTCGCAGACGTCCCTCGAACCCGCTCCGCGGCCCGCTGACCAGGCGGATCCGCTCGCGAAGGTGACCATCGCGCCGCGCGCGTACGTCGCGTTCCTGTTCGTGGCCGCGCTGGTCGTCGGCCTGGTCCTGGTGCTGGTCCCGCTGCGGGTCTCCACCCTGGACACCACCAAGACCGTGAAGGTCAGCTGCGGCAACATCCTCGGCGGCGTCGAGACCCCGCAGCTCGCCGAGGCCCTCGGCCATCCGTCCGACGAGGTCGTGCTGGCCCAGTACGTGCACATGTGCGAGGACTCCATCAACGCCCGCACCTACCCCGCCTGGGGCCTGTTCTTCACCGGTCTGCTGGGCATTGTGTGGCTGGGCGCGGGTCAGCGCCGGAAATCAAGGCTCGAATAGGTATAGACCACTGCCGTAGCATCACGGTGTATGAGGATACGACTGCACTCTGTGATTGTCGCCCTGCTCCTCATAGCTGGCTGTAGTTCGTCCGACAACCAGCCGGAGACCAGCGGCACCGCGGCCGCGACACCGGACGAGTGGGCGTCGATGCGTGCCATCGACGCCTGCGCGATCCTCGACGAGTCCGCGCTGGCCGCGCTGGGCAAGACCGGGGACCGGAAGTACGCGGGCGCCAACAGCCACACCTGCGTCACCACGATCACCGCCCCCGACGGGACCGCGACCGTCGCCCGCGCGTATGTGGGCGAACGGGTTCAGGAGGGTGCGAAGAAGATCGACCTTGGCGGCGTGGACGGGTTCCAGGACACGTCCTGCGCGGTGACGGTGAAGATCGCCGGGGACAGCGGGATCAGCATCTCGGTGGAGGGCTACGAGTTCGAGAAACAGTGCGGCCAGGCCGAACAGATAGCCAGAGCCGTGCACACCCAGCTCAAGTCCCCACCGCAGAACCCCTACGCGTCGCCGTTCCACAACAAGGACCCCTGCCAGCCCACCGACCAGTTCGCCGCGCAGATCGGCACCCTGAAGTCGATCCGCCGGCCGACGATCATCAACTGCGAGATGACCGGCACCCAGGGCACCCTCCTGGTCAGCCAGGAGATCGAGTCGATGACCACCCACGTGCACGGCGAACCGGTGACCGTGGCGGGCAAGGAGGCCATGCGCCACCAGGAACCCGACCAGAAGGACCGCTGCATGATCATGGTCCTGCTCAAGGAGGCCCCCGAGGACGCCTGGTTCACCATGCACTACGAAGTGGCGTCCCCATCCGACCCCTGCGGAAAGGCCAGCAAAGCCGCCAACGCCTCCACCACCGCCAGCTGACCCGCACACACCGAGCTCGTCCGCGGGGCAGGTCACCAGACCTGCCCCCGTTTCGGCCTGCCCGTGCGCCGCAGGGGTCCCCGCACAAAATCCGGCAGATCCACTCACGTCACGACAGGAGTTTGGCGGGGTTGAGAATGCCGGTGGGGTCAAGCACCTTTTTGGCCGCCGCCAACACCTCCACCCCCAGATCGCCGATTTCGCCGGGCAGGTAGGGCGCATGGTCGACGCCGACGGCGTGGTGGTGGGAGATCGTGCCGAGCTTGGCGATCGCCTCGCTGGCGGCCTTCTTCGCCCGCTTCCACTGCCCCATCGGGTCCCGCAGGTCACGCGGCACAATTGCCGTGAAGTACAGCGAGGCCCCGGTCTCGTAAGCGTGCGAAATGTGGCACATCACAATGGGTTTGCGGCCCTCAGCGGTCAGAGTCCGAGTCAACGCCGCCCGCACCGCCGACCGCAACTGGCTCAGCGAAGACCAATGCGTCGCGGTCTCAATGGTCTCAACACAGACACCCATCGCCATCAACGCATCCCGTTGCCGAGGACCGTTGAATCGCCCATGCCGCCAGACCTCCCCCAACGGAGTCCCCAGCCGCACGGCGCCCTGCAGCGCCTTGAGGGTCGCCGACCGGTCCCGGCCCTCCCAGCCGAGGATCAACAGGCACGGCTCCTTGATCCCTCGTGCCTTCAGATATCCCTTCAAAGCCGCCGTCTTCAGCCCACCAGCCAACGAGAACGACACCCGGGTCTCGTCCATATCGGACAGACGGGTGATGTCGGCAAGCACGCGGCGCTGCGCGAGTTCCCGCACCACAGCGACACCGCGGTCCCACCCATCCACCACAAAGCCTTCATACCGGCGAACCTCAGGCAACGGCCGAACCCGAACGGTCACCTCCGTGATGACCCCGAGAACCCCTTCGCTCCCAACGACAAGCTGCCGCAAGTCCGGCCCCGCAGCGGAAGCGGGCGCGACCCCAAGCCGCCACTCACCACGAGGAGTAGCGACCCGAACCGCCTCGACCATGTCCTCGAACCGCCCATATCCCGACGAAGCCTGCCCAGCAGACCGCGTCGCGGCGAACCCGCCAATAGTGGCCCGCTCAAAGGACTGCGGCACGTGCCCAAGCGTGAACCCGTGCTCCGCCAATGCCTTCTCCGCATCCGGCCCCCGCACCCCCGCCTCGAACACGGCCAGATGTGACACGGGGTCCACCGAAACCAGCCGGTCCAGCCGAACCAGGTCCAGCGCGATCACGGACTCCTTGTCCCCGCGCATCGCCGCGACCCCGCCGACCACGGAAGTCCCACCGCCGAACGGAATGACCGCGATCCCCCACTCCGCACACACCCGCAGCACGGCGGTGACCTCATCCGGCGACGCGGGCACGACGACCGCGTCCGGCGCCGGGATCAGCCCAGGCTGGTAGCGCGCCAACAGGTCCAGGTACGACAGCCCGCCCGCGCGCCCCAGCCGCGCCTCGTCGGAGGTCAGCACGTAGCTGTCGCCGACGACCTCGGCGAGCAGGTCGCGCGCCTTGTCGGTCAGCGTCGACTCGGTCGGGCGGGCCTCGCGCGGGTGGGTCACGACCTCGGTCAGGCCGGTCTCCGCCTGCAGCCAGCGCAGCGCGTGCGCGGGCAGTTCGGCCTGGTCAGCGGTCCATGCGGTGCGCAGGAGGTGGTCTTCCCGGTTCGCCATGGGTACAGTGTGACACATGACGTCACAACGTCACACCAATCGCGTGGACGACGACCTGCTCCTCGACGCGGCACGCGCCTGCGTGCTGACCATCGGGGTGAGCCGCACCACACTGACCGAGGTCGCCCGCCGCGCGGAGGTCAGCCGGATGACCCTCTACCGGCGGTTCCCGGATGTCCGCAGCCTGATCGCGGCCCTGATGACCAGGGAGTTCGGCGGCCTGCTGACCACCACGCCGGTCGACGCGCCCACCGCGCGCGAGCGGCTGGTGCGCACGGTCATCGCGGGCATCCGCGCGCTCACCGAGAACCCGATCATGCGCGGCATCCTCGACACCGAGCCGGAACTGCTGCTGCCGTACATCGTGCAGCGCCTGGGCAGCACCCAGCGGTTCGCCGAGGAGTACCTGCGCGAAGAGGTGAAGGCCGGTCACGCGGACGGCTCGATCCGCGCCGGCGACGTGCCCACGCAGGCTCGCGCGCTGCTGCTCGTGCTGCAGTCGTTCGTGCTGTCGCTGCGACCCGCTTCGTCCGATGTGGACAGTGAAGACCTGCTGGCCGAGCTGGCCGGTCTGCTCGACAGGGCCTTGGAGGTCCGGTGAACACCTCGCTCAACGCCCGCCGCCGCGCCCGGGACATCGAAGCTCTGCCGAACGAGATCGTCGATGTGCTTGTCGTCGGCGGTGGGGTGACCGGCGCCGGAGTCGCCCTGGACGCGGCCTCCCGCGGCCTGTCCGTCACCCTGGTCGAGGCCCATGACCTGGCCTTCGGCACGTCCCGCTGGTCCAGCAAGCTGATCCACGGCGGCCTGCGCTACCTCGCGCACGGCGATGTCGGCCTGGCCTACGAGAGCGCGGTCGAGCGCGGGATCGCGATGACCAGGACCGCCCCGCACCTCACCCGCACGCTCCCCCAGCTGGTTCCGTTGCACGACAGCCTGTCCGGCGGGCAGGCCGCGTTCACCCTGACCGGCCTGCACGCCGGCGACCTGCTCCGGCGGTTCGCCCGGACCCCGTCGACACTGCTCCCCCGTCCCCGTCGCATACCCGCGGCCGAAGCACTCGCGCTGGCTCCGGGACTGAAACGCGAAGGCCTGCGCGGAGGCCTGCTGTCCTACGACGGTCAACTCGTTGACGACGCAAGGTTTGTCGTCGCGCTGGCCCGGACCGCCGCGGGCCTCGGCGCCCGGATCATCACGCGTGCCAGGGCAATCGACGTCGATCGCACCAGCGCAAGGATTCTGGACACACTGGCGAACCAGGAGTTCGAGATCCGCGCCCGCCGGGTGATCAACGCGACCGGCGTCTGGGCCGGAAAGCTTGTGCCGTCGGTGAAACTCCGGCCTTCTCGGGGCTCACATGTGGTGATCGACGGCACGGGGTTCACCGACACCGCTTTGACCGTACCGATTCCCGGTGAGCGCAGCCGGTTCGTCATCGTCCTGCCGCAGCTCGACGGTCGCGTGTACATCGGCCTCACCGACGAACCCGTCGACGAGATCGAGGACGTGCCAACCGCACCCGAGTCCGATGTGGACTTCCTGTTGGAGGTCGCTTCCTCTGTGCTGGCACGGAAACTCAGTCGCGCGGACGTCCTTGGCTCGTATGCGGGTCTGCGCCCGTTGCTCGACGCGGAAGGTTCGAGCGCGGACCTGTCCCGCAAACACGCCGTTCTCACCGCGCCCAACGGCGTTCTCACGGTCGTCGGCGGCAAGCTCACCACCTACCGGCGGATGGCCGAGGACGCCGTCGACGCCACCGGTCTGGCGTCGGCTCCCAGCCGTACCAAGGGCCTTCCGCTCGTCGGCGCCGCGTCCCGGCAGGAACTCGCCAGGATCAACGCTCCCGCTCGGCTCGTGGCCAAGTACGGGACGGAAGCCGCCGAGGTCGCCAAGGGCGACCCCGAGCAGCTCCATCCGCAGCTCACCGCGGCCGAGGTGGCCTGGGCGATCGAGCACGAGGGCGCACTGGACGCCGACGACATCCTGCACCGCCGTACCCGCATCGGCCTGGTCCCCGCCGAAGCAGTCAGGCTTTCGCCGGAGCGGTTGTGGCCTGGTTCCCCAACTGCTCGATCATCGCCTTGACGGTCTTGAAGATCTGCACCAGCTTGACCACCAGCTGAAAGACCTTCTGCAAGGACTGCAGCAGCTTGACGAGTTTGCCGAGCAGTTTCGTCGCGGTCGAGACAGCGGTTTGCACGATCTGCACGATCGCGGTGGCGATGCTGGCGCCGAAGGTCGCCCAGGACGCGGCCAGCGCCTGGATGATCTGCATGATGATCTTGTTCACCGCTTGCGAGATCAGGTCCATCACGACCTTGCGGATCTCGGCCACCAGCTGGCCCGCGCCGGTCATGGCGGCGGACAGTCCCTGACTGGCTTGTGCGAACCCCTCGATGCCGTTCGCGTGGTTCTGGCTGACCGCGCGGTAGCCGTCGGCGGCCGCGCCGGTCCAGGTCGTCGTCTCGCGAACGGACGCGTCGCGGTACTGCTGGGCCACGTTCGTCAGCTGGGCGCCCGCGCTGGTCCAGCTGGCGGCGTTCGAGGTGATCGACTGCGGGTTCCCGAACAGCATGTCGAACGGCTCCCGGAGGAACGAAACGTGCTGTACCGCCCAGCCGAATCCGGCGCCCGAGATCGCGGCCAGCGGATCGGCCGAGATCCCGATCACATCCAGCGCGGTCTTGGCGATCCCGCCGGCCGCGCCCATCCAGTCGCCGCTCTCGATCGCCGAGACGGCCGACTTCACGTCGCCCAGTAAGGCGGCGCCCGATTTGTCAGCTGTGGTGGTCACTCGGCCTCCCTCTGGATGGCGCGCAGGAAGGACGCGTGCCGGGTGTCGGTGGTCTGGTAGGCCCGCGCGGTGGTCCGCAGGCCGGTGTTGACCTCGGAGACCGTCTGGGCGGCCTTCTCCAGGCCCTGTTTGGCCTCCCCGGTGGCCTGCAGCAGCAGCATGGCCAGGAACTGGCCTATGACGCCGAACGAGTCGCCGCTGAGCGCCGCCTGCGCCGTGGCCGCCGCGTTGCGCGCGTCGTTGGCCAGCTTGAGGACATGGTCGGCGTGCGCCAACAGCTTGTCGATCTCCACATCGAACGAACCGGACATGGCACCCCTTGCTTAGCTGATCACGTCGGGCGGGTTGTCGAAGTAGTCGTCATCGGCCCTGGTGTCCCGCCGTTGCGGCGCCGGAGGTGCCTCCTCGGCCACGGGCACGGGCCGCGGCAGGTGGCTCTTGACGAACTCGAGCCCCTCACCCTCGCCCATGAACTCCCGCATGGTCTCGACCACCTTCGTGCCGACGTCACCCTGGGCCTGCTGGGTCGTGCGCAGGATCAGCCGGGCGAGTTCCTCGGGGTCCATGCCGCGGGCACCCGCCCGCAGCTCCAGCCCCGTGGTCGCGCCGCTGGCGTTGACCCGCACGGTCACCAGACCGTCTGGCGAGCTGGCCTCGCCACCGATCTGACGCAGCGCCTGGTCGGTTCGTTCCGCGCTGGCCGCGGCCTGTTTCAGCGTCTCGCCGTACCGGGCCAGCAGCTGCTCCGGGTTGACCGATGGTCCGTCCTGGATCATTGCTCGAACATATCCGCGCCACCGGCATTTCGTGCCAAAGTGACCGAGTCGAGACCTCCACTGCGCGGAGTTCACAGACCAGCCTGGATACTCGTGGCAGACACGTCCAGCGAGGAAGGATCGATGGTGCCTCAGGCGGGACTGGAGATCGACAACGTCTCCAAGCGCTATGGCGATGTCGTCGCCCTGTCGGACATGACATTCGAGGTGCGGCCGGGTGAATTGTTCGGGTTCGTCGGCAGCAACGGCGCGGGCAAGACGACCACCATGCGGATAGCCCTGGGTGTGCTGGCCGCCGACTCCGGCGAGGTGCGCTGGGCAGGCGAGCCGATCACGCTCAGCACCCGCCGCAGGTTCGGTTACATGCCTGAGGAACGCGGCCTCTACCCGAAGATGAAGGTGCTCGACCAGCTGGTCTATCTGGCCCGGCTGCACGGGTTATCGGTGAACGAGGCGCACCGGTCCGCGGAGGACTGGATCGCCCGGCTGGGCCTCAAGGCCCGGCGCGAGGACGAGGTGCAGAAGCTCAGCCTGGGCAACCAGCAACGCGTGCAGCTGGCCGCGGCGCTGATCCACGACCCCTCGGTGCTGGTGCTCGACGAGCCGTTCTCCGGGCTGGACCCGGTGGCGGTGGACGTGATGAGCCAGGTGCTCAAGGAGAAGACGGCGGCGGGCATCCCGGTGGTGTTCTCCAGCCACCAGCTCGACCTGGTGCAACGGTTGTGCGACCGGGTCGGGATCGTCGACAAGGGCCGGATGGTCGCTTGTGGAACGGTCGACGAGCTGCGGGCCGGTGCCCCGGCGGACCTGATCGTGCACGCACCCCAGGCCCCACCCGGATGGGCCGCGGGCATCCCGGGCGTTTCCGTTGTGTCCGAAGAGGACGGCCGAACCGTGCTGCGCGCAGGCGACGATGTGGACGACCAGGCGGTGCTGAAGGCAGCACTGGCCACCGGGCCGGTGCACGAGTTCAGCAGGCGCCGCCCCGCGCTGACCGAACTGTTCCGCAACGTGGTGACCGAGGAGGGCGTCCGTTGAGCACCACCGAACTGAAGCCCGTCCAGGCCGTGCTGCTGGTGGCCGGCCGCGAGCTGAACACCCGGCTGCGCACCCGCGCATTCCTGGTCAGCACGGTGATCTCGATCGTCGTGCTGGGCGGGTTCCTGCTGCTGCAGGGCGGATCGTTCGGCGGCGAGGCCAAGGCCAAGGTCGGCCTGAGCGGCCAGGCGACCGCGTTGAGCACCCAGATCGTCCAGGCATCCAAGGCGCTGGGACTGGAAGTCACCATCTCGGACGTGAACGACCAGGACTCGGGCGAGGCGCAGGTACGCAACGGGGATCTGGATGCGTTCGTCACCGGGCCGGTGGGCGCGCTTCAGGTGCAGGTCAAGGACAAGCTCGCGCCCGAGTTGCAGAGCGTGTTGAACGGCCTGATGCGCCAACAGGTTCTGACCTCGCAACTGGCGGCGAACGACCTGGACGCCAAGCAGATCCTGGCAACCGCCGAGCAGAGCCACATCACCCTGACGCAGCTGGAGCCGCGAAGTGGCGACGACGGTCAGCGGCTCGCGATCGGGCTTGTGGTGGCTTTCCTGCTGTACATGGCTTTGATGATCTACGGGCAGACCGTGGCGCAGGGCGTGATCGAGGAGAAGTCCAGCCGGGTGGTCGAGATCCTGCTGGCTACCGTCCGGCCTTGGCAGTTGCTTGGCGGGAAGGTGTTGGGGCTTGGGCTGGTTGGGTTGATCCAGTTCGCTGCGATTGCGTGCGTGGGTCTCATCGCGGGGCTTGCTACTGGTGCGTTGACTGTGTCTGGGGCTGCTGTTGGTGGTGTGCTGATGGGGTTGCTGTGGTATCTGCTTGGGTTCTTCTTTTATGCCACCATCTTCGCTGCTGTTGGGTCGCTGGTTTCGCGGCAGGAGGATGCTCAGGGGGTGTTGACTCCCGTGACGCTCGTCATCGTGATCGGGTTCATCTTCAGTATCAACCTGTTGGTGAGCAATGATTCTGGGACGTTGACGACCGTTATGGCTGTGCTGCCTCCGTTTGCGCCCATCTTGATGCCTGGGTTGACTGCCCTCGGGGTGGCTTCGATCTGGTTGCAGGTTTTGGCGATCGTGTTGACGCTGGGCGGGATTGCTTTGGTGGCTTGGGTTGGGGGGCGGATTTATCGCAATGCCGTGTTGCGGACGGGGAGCCGGGTGAAGTTGAAGGACGCTTTCCGGGCTGCTTGAGTGGGGCGGCGCCTTGATGTGGGCTGGGGTGGTTCGACTTGGTTTCCCGGCCCCTGCGGCACACGGGCCGGGAAACAGCGGGCAGGGCTCCGCGAGCCCCGAGGCCCGGGTCCCTAAGCCTTGATGGCGTTGTAGCGGGCGAGGGCTACTTCGCGTTCGTCGGCGTGGTCGACGATCGGCGGGGCGAAGCCGTGGTCCCAGGGGCGGTGGGCTTTCTTGCCGGGGAGGTCACGGAGTTCGGGAACCCAGCGGCGCACGTAGTCCCCGTCGGGGTCGAACTTCTCGCCTTGGGTGGTGGGGTTGAAGACGCGGAAGTAGGGGGCTGCGTCGGTGCCGGTGCCTGCGACCCATTGCCAGCCGTGTTGGTTGGATGCGAGGTCGCCGTCGACGAGGTGTTTCATGAAGTGCCGGGCGCCCCACCACCAGGGGAGGTGGAGGTCCTTGACGAGGAAGCTCGCGACGATCATGCGCACTCTGTTGTGCATCCAGCCGGTGGCCTGGAGTTGGCGCATGCCCGCGTCGACGATGGGGTAGCCCGTCTTTCCTTGGCACCAGAGGTCGAAGGTGTCCTGGTCGTGGTCCAGTTCGATCTTGTCGAACTTGCGGTCCAGGTTCTCCCGGGCGCTTGATGGGTTGTGCCACAACACATCCGCGTAGAACTCGCGCCAGGCCAACTCGGTGCGGTAGGCGCCGGGTTTGAGGTCCGCGAGCATTGTGCGGGGGTGGATGCAGCCCCATCTGAGGTAGGGGGACATCCAGCTGGTGCCTGGTTTGTCGGGGCGGTCGCGGAGGTCCGGGTAGGTGGCCAGGCGCTCGTCACGGAAGGCTGCCCAGGCGTGGAGGGCGGCCTGTTCGCCCGCCGCGGGGAGGTCACAAGAGAAAGGGTCCGCGGGGATGTGGCTCTTCCGGTGTGGGGCGATCCAGTCCACAGTGGACGCGTTGGTGTCCGCGGGTTTGCGCCAGCCGTGGTCGGCCCAGGCGCGGGAGAATGGGGTGAAGACCTTGTACGGGGTGCCGTCCGGTTTTGTCACCCGTCCGGGTGCGACGGCGTATGGCGAGCCGGAGCGGACGAAGTCGATGTCCCCCAACGCCTTCTCGACGTCGGCGTCCCGGGAACGGCCGTAGGGACCGGCATCCGCGGACACGTGCACGCTGGAGGCCCCGACCTGTGCGGCGATCCGCGGCACCAGTGCGACCGGATCACCTTGGACGACGAGCAACCGGTCGTCCAACTGCTCGTTCAGCTCCCGCAGGCACCGGTACAGGAACGCCAGTCTGGGCGCGCCCGCCGGTTCGGTGAGGCGCTTGTCGAGCACGAACAGACCGAGCGCCTGGGGATCCGCGGACAGCAGCGTGGGGAGGTCCCTGGTTCGCAGGTCGCGCCGGAACCAGACGACGGAGACCATCCCCGGACGCTACCGCCTGAGGGGCACGCGTGCCGGACACGCACCCCTCAGCGGCAGCGATGGCTCAGCGACCGTCCATCGGGACGTAGTCGCGCTCCTTCGGTCCGATGTAGACCTGGCGCGGGCGGCCGATCTTGGTGGCCGGGTCGTGGGTCATCTCGCGCCAGTGCGCGATCCAGCCGGGCAGCCGGCCGATGGCGAACAGCACGGTGAAGAACTTCGTCGGGAAGCCCATCGCCCGGTAGATCAGGCCCGTGTAGAAGTCCACGTTCGGGTACAGCTTGCGCTGGACGAAGTAGTCGTCGGCGAGCGCGTGCTCCTCCAGCTGCTTGGCGATGTCCAGCAGGCTGTCGTCGCCGCCCAGCTTGCCGAGGATCTCGTCGGCGGTCTTCTTGATGATCGCGGCGCGCGGGTCGTAGTTCTTGTAGACCCGGTGGCCGAAGCCCATCAGTTTGACGCCGTCCTCCTTGTTCTTCACCTTCTTGACGAAGGAGTCGACGTCGCCGCCGGAGTCCCGGATGCCCTCCAGCATGTCCAGCACCGCGCTGTTCGCGCCGCCGTGCAGCGGGCCGAACAGGGCGTTGATGCCCGCGGAGATGGACGCGAACAGGTTGGCCTCGGACGAGCCGACCAGCCGCACGGTCGAGGTGGAGCAGTTCTGCTCGTGGTCGGCGTGCAGGATGAACAGCAGGTCCAGCGCGCGGGCCAGGTCCGGGTCCACGTCGTAGGGCTCGGCCGGGAAGCCGAAGGTCATCCGCAGGAAGTTCTCCACCAGGCCCAGCGAGTTGTCCGGGTAGAGGAACGGCTGGCCCACCGACTTCTTGTAGGCGTAGGCCGCGATGGTGGGCAGCTTGGCCAGCAGGCGGATGGTGGAGATCTCGGTCAGCTCGTCGGTGACCGGCCGGAGCGTCTCCGGGTAGAACGTGCCCAGCGCGGAGACCGCGGAGGACAGCACCGGCATCGGGTGCGCGTCCCGCGGGAAGCCGTCGAAGAACCGCTTGAGGTCCTCGTGCAGCAGCGTGTGCCGGCTGATCTTCTGGGTGAAGTCGGCGAGCTGGGCCTGGGTGGGCAGCTCACCGTAGATCAGCAGGTAGCTGACCTCGATGAAGGTGGAGCGCTCGGCCAGCTGCTCGATCGGGTAACCGCGATAGCGCAGAATGCCGGCGTCGCCGTCGATGTAGGTGATTTCCGAAGAGCATGCGGCGGTGTTCACGAAGCCGGGGTCCAGCGTGACCAGTCCGGTCTTCGCCAGCAGCTTGCCGAGCTCGATGCCGTTGGAGCCCTCGGTGGCGGGTACTACCGCCATTTCGAGCTCTCCGCCGTCGTGGTGAAGCGCGACGGTACGAGTACCGGATTGCGGCGCGGTCGTCGCGTCGGGCATGAACGTCCCTCTCCCGATCGGTCTGGGCGGTGTTTGGCGAATCAGGCCACGTGCGTGCCGGTCGAAACTCCTCGCCGCACCGCAGCACCGCCCCATTGGGGTCCTGTCAACCCCCAACGCTAGTGCTCCGGCGGCGAATCTCCCAGTGCGCCGTTACGTAGGACACGGCTGGTGGGACGCTTCTCACATCGATTCACAGAACGATTCAGTTGTTCAAGGCCAGCTCGGCCGCAAAGGGCGGCTCGGCACCAGCCCGCGACACCGTTATCGCCGCCGCGGCACCCGCGAAACTCAATGCCTCCCGCCAGTCATTCGCAGCAAGGCCGCGCAATTGTTCGACGGTTCGGATGTCTTTTGTATACAACCAAGCGAGCAGTGCGCCGTGCACGGTGTCGCCCGCACCGATCGTGTCCACCACCGTCGCGGCGGTCGCGGGGACTTCGACAAGTTCACCCGCATCGGTGACAACAGCGAGCCCATTGCTGCCCCTGGTGAGCACCACCGGACCCGGCCAGGCACGCGCGGCCTCGATCGGGTCGCCCTGCGCGATCCAGGCGGCGTCCTCCTCGGACAGCTTCAGCAGGCTCACGTACGGCAGCCAGCTCGCGAAGCGCGCCCGGTAGGCGGCCGGGTCGGCGATCAGCACCGGCCGGATGTTCGGGTCGAGCACGGTCAGCACGTCCGAGCGGCGCATCAGCTCCTCGTACGCGCTCGCCCCTGGCTCCAGGACCAGCGACAACGTACCCAGCGAGAGGATCGTCGTCTCGGGCAGCTCGGCGGGCACCTCGAACAGCCGGTCCGCGGTGCCCTCGACGTAGAAGGTGTACTTCGCCGAGCCGTCCGCCGCCACACTGGTCAGCGCGAGCGTCGTCGGCTCGGGACCGCGCTGCAGCCACCTTGTGTCCACATTGGACTCTCGCAGCCGCTGGACCAATGCCTCACCGAACTCGTCGGCCGAGATCCGGGACAGGAACGCGGTGGGCACGCCGAGCCGACCGGCCGCCACGGCCACGTTGTAGGGACCACCGCCCAGCCGAGGCAGCAACGCGCCAGGTTCGCTCTTCGAGGGCACCAGGTCGACCAGGGCCTCACCACCGACAACGATCACCGGCACAACCTACCCCGGCTAGTAGTGTGAGCAGGTCCAATGCACTGTTTATAACGGAGAACCCGCGATGGCAGTCGAACGTTTGCTCCCGGACACCGAAGCTGAGGACCTCATCGCTCTGGTCCGGGAGATCGCCACTGATGAACTGAAGCCGCTGGCCGCCGAGTACGAGGAGAAGGAGCGCTTCCCGCGCGAACAGTTCCGCCTGCTTGGCCGAAGCGGCCTGCTGGGACTGCCTTATCCCGAGGAGTACGGCGGCGGGGGCCTGAGCTACGAGGTGTACCTGCAGGCGCTGGAGGAGATCGCGGCGGCCTGGCTGACCATCGGCGTCGGCCTTTCTGTCCACACCATGTCCTGCTACGCCCTGGCCAACCACGGCACCGATGAGCAGCGGTCGACCTGGCTGCCGGACATGCTGGGCGGCGACCTGCTCGGGGCGTACGCGCTGTCCGAGACCAACGCCGGGTCGGACGCGGCCGCGCTGTCCACCCGCGCGGTGCTGGACGGCGCCGACTACGTGATCACCGGGACGAAGGCGTGGATCACCCACGGTGGCGAGGCGGACTTCTACACGACCATGGTCCGCACCTCCCCTGACGGCAGCCGCGGTATCAGCTGCCTGCTGGTTCCGGCGGACACCCCCGGGCTGTCGGCGGGCGCGCCCGAACGCAAGATGGGCATGACCGGGTCGACCACCGCGCAGATGATCTTCGACGGCGCCCGGGTGCCCGCGACCCGGCTGGTGGGCGCGGAGGGCGACGGGCTCAAGCTCGCGTTGACCGCGTTGAACTCCGGCCGGCTCGGCATCGCTGCGTGCGCGGTCGGCCTGGCGCAGGCGGCGTTGGACGAAGCCGTGGCGTACACCAAGCAGCGCACCCAGTTCGGGCGTCCGGTGATCGACTTCCAGGGCATGGAGTTCCTGCTGGCGGACATGGCCTCGGCCGTGGACTCCGCTCGGGCGACGTACCTCGATGCGGCGCGCCGGCGCGACCGCGGGCTGCCTTTCAAGCGCCAGGCGTCGATCGCGAAGCTCGTGGCGACAGACGCGGCGATGAAGGTGACGACGGACGCGGTGCAGGCTTTGGGCGGGGCCGGTTACACCAAGGACTTCCCGGTGGAGCGGTACATGCGCGAGGCCAAGGTGCCGCAGATCTTCGAAGGCACGAACCAGATCCAGCGAATGGTCATCGCCCGCGAACTCAAGAACGCGTAGTTCCGGGGCGCCGTCCTTGGGGGCGGCGCCTTCCCGGCTTTGCCTCCGGCCCCCCGAAATCCAGCCTACCGATGGGCACCGACAAAACCGGGCCGCAGCGGCCCGGTTGTCCACAGTCGCCGTCCAGCCGGGGAGGGCCGGTTGTCCACAGCTGGGTGTTTACTCCGCGTACCAGGGGGATTTGGTGATTCCCTCGTTGGTTTCGTCGTCGTAGTGGTAGACCTCTTCGCCGTTGACCCAGACTCGCAGCGCGCGGCTCATCACGTCCAGCGGGTCGCCGGACCACAGCACGATGTCCGCGTCCATACCGGGGGCGAGGGCGCCGACACGGTCGTCGAGGCCGAGGATTTCGGCGGGGTTGATGGTGATGGCTTTCAGGGCGGTGTCGGTGTCGAGGCCTTCTTTCACCGACAATGTGGCTTGGTGCACCAGGAAATCGATGGGGACGACCGGGTGGTCGGTGGTGATGGCGATTTTCACGCCCGCGCGGGCGAGGATTCCCGGGTTGCGCAGCGAACGGCGGTTCACCTCGACCTTGCTGCGGCTGGTGAACAACGGGCCGATGATCACCGGGATATCCCGTGCCGCCAGGGTGTCCGCCATCAGGTGGCCTTCGGTGCCGTGGTTGACGACCAGGCGGTAGCCGAACTCGTCGGCCAGGCGGATGGCGGTGGCGATGTCGTCGGCGCGGTGGGTGTGCTGGCACCACGGCACTTCGCCGCTGAGCACGCGCGCGAGGACCTCGTAGGTCGGGTCGCGGTCGAACGGCTTGTCCTCGGCCGCCGCGTGATCACGCTTCTTGACGTAGTCCTGGGTCTTGACGAACGCGTCGCGGATGACCGCGGCGACACCCAGCCGCGTCGACGGGAGCTTCTTCTGGTCCCCGTACACGCGTTTCGGGTTCTCGCCGAGCGCGCTCTTCACGCTCGCCGGCGTCTTGATCAGGATGTCCTCGACCGTGCGGCCCCACATCTTCACCGCGGCGGTCTGGCCGCCGATCGGGTTGCCGGACCCCGGCTTGCACACCATGGTCGTGACGCCGCCGGCCAGCGCGTCGCGGAAGCCCTGGTCGTCCGGGTTGATGCCGTCGATGGCCCGCAGCCGCGCGCCGTTCGGGTCGGTCATCTCGTTGTAGTCCCGGCCCTCCCAGCCGATCCCCTCCTCGCCGACGCCCGCGTGCCCGTGCGCCTCGACGAACCCGGGCAGCACCCACGTGCCGGCGGCGTCGACGATCTCGGCGTCGTCCGGCACCTCGACGTCCGCGTCGGCCCCCACAGCGACGATCTTCCCGTTCTCGATCAGCACGATGCCGTTCTCGACGGCCTCACCCTTGATCGGAACGACGTACCCACCAGTGATAGCGACTGTCACAGTTGGACACCGTACTAGGGCAGACCCCACGGTGTGGTGATGGTTTCCGCCGCAACGTCCCGGGGGCGCAGGTCAGGGCTGGTCCCGGCGCTGGTCACGACGGCGGCCGAGCCGCGCGGCAGGTCCACCGCGATGGTGTCCGCGGCGAGGATCCGCCAGGGCAGGGTCCTGCCGTGATCGTCCCGGACGTCCAGGTCGCCGGTCATCCCGTGGCGCAGCACGAGCGGTTCGCCCGCCTCGCTGCGGACCTTGATCCACTCGGTGCGGCCGTCCCGCCGGGACGCGTCGACGAGGAACGCGCCCTGGGTGCGCAGCCCGGCGATCGAGGCGTCCGGCCACGGGATCGCGGGGAACACCTTGACCACGTTGGGATCGCTGTCGATGAGCATGTCCAAAACGGACTGTGCCGCGGTCAGCGGGCTCTCGATGGCGAGGTTCGAGCCCTCCTTGTACATGGTGTTCGGCATGATCTGGGCCACGCCGATCACGTTGCGGTCCAACAGGAACCGCAGGAAGCTCAGCGCCTGCGCGGGCTGGCCCATCAGCGAGCTCATCGACGAGGCAGCCGGGTAGCTGTACCCGGCCCATGCCGAGCGCATGCCGGACCAGTGCTCGAAGCTGCGCCGCATGATGTCCCGGTCGGCCGGGTTGTCCCAGGTCCGCTCGCGCAACGGATGCATCCACAGCAGGTGCGAGAAGTGCCGGTGCGACTCGGTGAGCGCCACCCCGTCGCCGATCATCACCCCGTCGGCGTTCTCGTGGTACGGCGTCAGCCTGGCCGCGACATCCCGCCACCGCGGGATGTTCGGGTCGTTCGCGGGTGCGATCCGCGGCAGCAGCGTGCTGGCCCAACGGATCAGTGACAGGTCGTACGTGCAGTCGGCCGCGTCGGCGTATTCCGGCGAGCGCGTCAACGGCAGGTGCAGCTTGCCGTCGTTGCCCTCGACCAGGAACTTCAGGTAGAAGTTCAGCGCCTTGGACAGGATCGGGTAGAGGACCTCGTCCCGGACCCGGCGATCCATCGTGTGCCGGTACGAGACCCACACGCTGTGTATGGCCCACAACAGGTTCCCGGTCTGATCGGTCTTTGTGGACGTTCCCGGCACGCCGACCGTCGCGTTGCCCGGGATCGACGACCCCAGCTTGGGACCGCCGGACCTCAGCGTGCGATCGCCCGGGTGCGAGAGGGCGTAGGTGTTGCCGTCGCGGTAGTCGGGCGGGACGGACAGCGCCAGGTTTTCGTGGTAGCGCTGGAAAGTCGCGGTCACGGCATCGAGCTCGGGATGGTTCGAGCCGTTGATGAACGGGTACGCGACCTGCACGTTGAGGTTCCACCAGACCGCGGTCCAGCTGCCGCCGCCGTCCGGGAACCACGGGCCCCACTCGGTCACGACCGGCGCGTTCATCCTGGTGGCGCAGGCCATCTTGTACAGCTGGATCCAGTAGAACCGCTGAACCAGCTTGTCCGGCACGGACACCAGGCTGCGCGTGTAGAACTGGTTCCACCAGGCGCGGTGGCCGCGGACGAGCATCTGCAGCGGGGCCGCCAGCACACGCCGGATCGTCGTGATCGCGTCGGACAATCCAGTGTCGTCCGGGTATCCATAGGAGACGGTCGCGGCC
The DNA here is from genome assembly GCF_040675465.1 of Actinocrispum sp. NPDC049592. Classification (NCBI taxonomy): domain Bacteria; kingdom Bacillati; phylum Actinomycetota; class Actinomycetes; order Pseudonocardiales; family Pseudonocardiaceae; genus Actinocrispum; species Actinocrispum sp. NPDC049592. The sequence continues at coordinate 291,879 of NZ_JBFAPA010000001.1, forward strand.
AGGAGCCTCTGTGTGCCAACCTGTTTGGTCTGCCACACCGTGCTGTAGCCACCGCCTGCCACCAGCGGTTGTTCGGTGAAGTGGGCGTCGCCCGCGGTGCCTGTGTTCGGCGTGGGGTTGGCCGTGTACTCCGGTGGGACGCGGATGGTTCTCGTTGTGCGCGAGGGCATCGGGTGGAAGCCCCAGTCCGCGTCGCCGGTCGTGGACACGAGCAGGGTACTGCGGTCGTTGTGCACCAACGCGGTGAACCTCAGGCTGCCCTGGGTGGTGGTGACCGTGCCGGTGAGCTCGGCGTTCCACAGGTCCAGGGTCCAGTCCACGGCCGTGATCGCGCCCGGGAAGCTCAGCGTGAGGTAACCGATCGGCAGCCGGGACAGGCCGACCGCGGCCTCCCACTGCGCTCTTTGGTCCTGCACAAGGCTGTGGCTGAGCATGAACCGCAGGACGTTGGGCTCGGCGCCCTTGTAGACCTGCACACCCAGGAAACCGTTGCCCAGGAAGGGACTGTTGTCCCAGCCGGTCGGGATCCGGCGCCAGACCAGGTTCGCGTCCCGCACGATCCGCTCGTGCAGGCTCTCGTTCCCGGCCGGATCCGCCAGATCCGCCGTGTCCGCCCACGCGACCGGAGACCCGGCCACCCACGTGCCGCCCAGCGCCGCCACCGTCGAGGTGCCGCGCAGAAATGTCCGCCTCGACAAGTCCGCCACGAGGCAAACATACGATGTATACGTCTTCAGCGCCAGCAGTTCATGGATGGAAACCGGCCATACATCCGATGACTCGGCACTCTAGGCTTTTGTCATGCGCCTCCCCGAGGTCGCCCGCGTGATCCGAGAAGCGTCGACGGCGACCCCACACACCAGCGCTCAGCTCGTCACGGCGCTGGGCGCGCTGCCCCCGTCCGTGGTCGACGCCGCGATGGGCCTGGCGCTGTGCGAGGAGCTGACCTTCGCCTGGGAACGCGGCTGGCTGCCCTACGACATCACCAGGATCGTCCGTTACCGTTGGGACGACACGGCTTTGTCCCTGGTGGTCGACGCGATCGCCGCGGAGTCCGAGGCGTACGCACCGTCCACAATGCACCACCGCTGGCGCGCCCAGCTCGACGAGATCGGCGCAGTAGTCTGGTGGGACAAGGGAAAGCCGCATCTGCCCCAGTGGGCTACGCGCAACTCGCTGTCCTCGGCCGAGGCGTTCAAGTGCGCGCTGGGCGTGTTGCGGCGGTTGATCCGTCTGCACCGGGTGCCGTTGATCCTGCCGTTGCCAGGTTCGACCGCCCAGCCCGAGCGTGCGGTCGACGCCGGTGTGGATCACAAGGTGCTCGCGCGAGTGCGGGCGTTGCTGGCCAAGGCCGAGTCGACGCAGTTCCCGGACGAGGCGGATGCGTTGTCCGCCAAGGCACAGGAGCTGATGAACCGGCACGCCTTCGACCGCGCGCTGCTGCACGTCTCGGAGCACGTGCCGGAATCCGCCGAGTCGCGCCGGCTCTGGCTGGACAGTCCGTACCTGCGCGCGAAGTTCCAGCTGGTGAACGTCGTCGCGCACGCCAACCGTTGCCGCGCGGTGTTCTATCCCGACCACGGGTTCGTGGGTCTCGTCGGCGACTCCCTCGACCTGGAGATCACCGAGCTGCTGTCGACATCGTTGCTGGTGCAGGCGACCAAGGCGATGGTCGTGGAGAAACCGTTGCCGTCGCGGGTGAAGTCCTACCGCCAGGCGTTCCTCGTGGCCTACGCGGGCCGGATCGGCGAACGCCTGCGCGCCGCCGTTCCCGCCTCCGAGAAGGCCCTCGTCCCGGTTCTGGCCGAACGGTCCGAAGTGGTCAATCGCCTCTTCGACACCTTGTTCCAGAACACGGTGACCAAGTCGGTGTCGGTCAGCAACTCGGCCGGCTGGGGCGCGGGCCGGGCCGCCGCCGACCGAGCCAACCTCACCGTCGACCGCGCCGCGATCCGTTAGCCCAAGGACTTCAGGTACGCGCCGACCTGCTGCAGCGGCGCGGTCGAGCGCTGGGTTCGGGCACGCAGCAAGGCGCCTTCGATCATCGCCAGGATGACCGGGGCGAGATCGTTGGCGTTGGGCACGTTCCGGGCCGTGAGCGCGTCCGCGATCATCCGTTCCCACATGGCGTACGCGGACTCGCAGGCCGCGCGGATCTGGTCGCTCTCGCTGGCGACGTCGAGCGCGACCGTGGCGACCGGGCAGCCGTCCCGGAACCCGGACGCCTCGAGCCGGTCGCCGAGGACTTTCAGGGCCCCGTCCAGGCTTCCCGCGGTGCGCAGCTCCTGGCCGAACTCGGCGGCGGACAGCTGCAGCGCCTCGACGGCCAGCTGTTCCTTGCCGCCGGGGAAGTGGAAGTACAGGGAGCCTTTGGGCGCGCCACCTTCGGCCAGGACCTGGTTCAGGCCGGTGGCGTGGTAGCCCTGGGCGCGGAACAGGGTCGCGGCGGTGCGCAGGACCCGGTCGCGCGTGTCGGTCTTCTTGGGCACTCGCCAACTGTACAGACTGGTCTACTAGACCCCGGCACGATTGGGCCCCCTCGTGCGTCACGAGGGGGCCTCTCGTTTCTACCTGGGCAGGGTGCATCCCGGCAAGGTCAGCGTGAACTGGTTGCCGGTGCCGATGCAGGCGGAGATGTTGTAGATCTCCTGGGCGTAGTTGATGCCCTGGCGCACGGTCACCTGACCGGTCTGGCTGACCTCACACGGGTTGTTCAGCGTGCAGCGGCCGCCGTCCTCGTTGCCGGTGTTGTTGATCGCCACGACCTTGCCCGTGCCGTCCAGCACCGGGGAGCCCGAGGTGCCGCCGATGGTCTGGCAGGCGGAGGTGTAGCGGACCGAGTCCTTCCAGGTCCAGGACGACTCCTTGAGCTGGTAGACGAACCCGTCGATGTTGCAGGAGTAGATCGTCTTCCAGTAACCGGAGACGACCTGGATGGCCGTGCCCTGGGTCGGGTGGGTCGTGGACAGCTGCAGGGCGCGGGCGCCGAAGCGCGACTGGATCTGCGCGTAGGTCTGGGTGAGCTGGTAGAAGGAGACGTCGGTGTCCTTCATCGTGGCGTACGCGATCTTCGAGGCCCGCAGGGTGCCGAGCGACGCGCCGTTCGGCCCGCTGAGCAGGGTGAAGGTCCGGCTGGACGCCTGGTTGCGGATCACCTCGTTGGCGCCCATCAGCTTGACGCAGTGCCCGTTCGACATGACCAGCGCCGGATCGGTGTCCTTGGCCTGCGGCGGCCGCACAACCGAGCCCGAGCAGTTGCTCAACGCCACAATCCCGGTGAAATCGGCCTGCACCGCCTGGGCCGCCGGCGCCGCGAACACCGAGCCGGCCAGCAACGCGGCGAACAGCGTGCCGACTACACGCTTGATCATCATCCGGATCCTTCCAATCGCAGGGCCCCCACCCCAGCGTCTGCGGTGGCGGTCGCGCACACCACCCGCCGTTCGACGGCTTTGCTTCCCATGTTTCAGCGGGCACCCCGAGCCCAGCTAACAGCCGCGTGCAACCTAGGTGGGGTCTTGCGTCCAGTAAGTGGTGAGGTGGGTGATGGCTTCTTTGCGGGTGAGGGTGGCGATGGTGGACTTGGGCAGGCCGAGGCGGTGGATGAGGAGGTAGACGAGGTCGAGGGGGAGGGCGTCGGGGCGGGCCTGGGGGATGCCGCGATCCGGCTTTTCGCCGTCCTTGACGCACGACCAGAACGCCTTCTGGTCGACCTCCAGTTCGTCGTGGAGGATGTGCTGCCAGAGGTCGGGGCCGTAGGCGGGGCGGTCGGAGATGCGGGTGCGCAGCACGCGGCCATCGGGCAGGCCCAGCTCGTAGGTGACCCGGGGGCCGGCGCCGCGGACTTCCGTCCAGCCCTCGGCCTGGCAGAACCGGTCGTGGTCGGCGGGGGTGGGCTCGTCGCTCACTCGGCCGCTCCTACGAGCCACTCGCGCAGCTGGGTGTCGTCGCTCAGGCCGATCAACTGGACGAGCCCCCAGTTGTCGCGGTGGTTGGGTGTGTCGAGCAAGTGCTCCTGCCAGTCCTCGGCGTACTCGCGTAACGAGGTGATCATCCCGGCGACCGCCTCGTCGAAGGTGGGCCCGTCGGCCGAGACGGGCAGCCCCGGGATGAACACCGACCAGCCATCCGCCTCGGCGACCACGTGCGCGCGCGGCCGGGTCATGGTGACCAGAACATGTTGCAGGCGAACGACATCCACGACCGCGGTGCGCGCGTGGTCGCGCCGGATCGTGGCCACCCGCCCCTTCTCGGCCGCGTCCAGGATGTCCTTGAGATGGGTGCGGGCGTCGGTGTAACTGTCGAAATGCATGACGTCCCCTCTTGCTGGCTCCGGTCCAGTTTCCCGGAGATTCAAGAGTACGTCAAGTACTTCACGTACTTATCGTGGGGTGATGCCCCACCGGCCCGCCCAGGACTCCCCTGGCTGCAACACGATCAGGTCGACGCCGGAGTTCAACGCGTCCGGCGGGCAGGTCATCGGCTCGATCGCGATCGCCCGCCCACGGCCGGGGAACTCCCCGGGCGTGAACACCTGGACCCACTTGAAGTCCGGATCGGCCCACAGTTCTACGCCGCCCGAAGGGGCAGCCAGCACGTGCCTCACCAAACCGTCCTCGCCCGGCTCGCACCCACCGAACGGCGTGTCCAGCTGAACCTCCGAGAGCGGCCGGGCCGAGGTGAAGTCGAACTCGGTCCCCGCAACGGGAATGGCGGGACCGCTGGGGGTCATCGACGTCGGATCCAGTGGCAGCACAGTGGTCGCGGCCAGCCGCAACGAGCACGAGTCGGTCGAAGCCTTGCCGGCCCGGGGATACGGGTGGGTGCCCACCCCGAACGGCACCGGTTGCTCGCCGAGGTTCTGCACGCCGTGCGTCACGGTCAGCCCCGAGTCGTCCAACGCATAAGTGACCGTCGTACGCACCGGCACCGGCCACCCCGGCTGCGGCACGATGTCGACCGTCAACGAAACCGAGGACGTCGTGTGCTCCAGAACTGTCCACTGCAGACGTCGGACCAGCCCGTGGATGGCGTTGCCCCGGGCCGGTTCGGTCGGCTCGAGCTCCTGCACCGCGCCGTCGAACGTCCAGCGGGCCCCGGCGGTCCGGTTGGGCCACGGGATCAGCACCATGCCCGCGCCCAGCGGCGGCGTCTCGCCCTCCCCGAAGGTCTCGACGTACGGCGCCCCGTCGACCGCGTAGGCCCGCAGACCGGCACCGGTCTGCGTGATCAGGGCCCGTGCGGCGCCGTGCGTGATCTCCAGGCTCATCTGAACTCCGATCCAGCGACGTGTGCAGTGCGGCGATTATCCCGGTCGGCCGAAGCCGGCCTCAGTCAGCCAGAACTCGGACAGCCGCGCATCCCCCTCGACATCACGTCTGGCTAGTCGCTCTTGGTCAGCGCCTCCGGATCGAGCTCGGTCCGCTCGCCGATCGCCCGGCTGACGAAGTGGTTGATCACCCACAGCACCAGGCCCGCGCCGAGCAGGACGGCCGCGACGACGTAGTCCCGCGCCGGACGCCCGGACAACGGGCTGGCCAGGTACAGGCACAGGAACGCGGCGACCACCGGGATCGCGGTCGGCGTCCGGAAGTGCTTGTGCTCAACCTTGTCCTTGCGCAACACCAGCAAGGCGATGTTCACCACGGCGAACACCACGAGCAACAGCAGCGCCGTCGTCCCGCCGAGGACGCTGATGTCAACAGTGGACACGAGAATGACCGCGATCAGCGTGGTGAACACGATCGACACCCATGGCGTGCGGCGGAACGGATGCACGGTGCCTAGCTGACGCGGGATGATCCGCTCGTTGGCCATGCCGTAGAGCAGCCGGCTGGCCATCATCATGTTGATCAGCGCCGAGTTGATCACCGCGAACAGCCCGATCGCGGAGAACACCACGTGCGGGAACCCGGGCGCGCCCACGTCCAGCACCTTCAGCAGCGCCGAGCTCCCGGCCTCGCGCAGTTCGTCCGCGGGAACCAGCAGGGACGACGTGACCGACACCAGGATGTAGATGGTCGCGGCCACGACCATGCCCCACAGCATCGCGCGCGGGAAGATCCGCACCGGGTCGTGGCACTCCTCGGCCATGTTCACCGAGTCCTCGAACCCGACCATCGCGAAGAACGCCAGCGAGGTCGCCGAAGTGATGGCCACCAGCCAGGTCTGGTCCTGCGTGTCCACCTGCGTCAGCCGGCCGGGGTCGCCGTCGCCGCCTGCCACCGCGAACACCCCTACGCCGATGATGATCACCAGACCGGACAGCTCGATGCAGGTCAGCACCACGTTGGCCTTGACCGACTCGCTCACGCCCCGGAAGTTGATCGCCGCGATGAGCAGCACGAACGCGATGGCGATCGGCGTGACCGGCACCGAGGACGCGCCGATCAGCGACTTCAGGTACGTCCCGCCGAACGCGATGGCCGCCGACGACGCGGACGTGATGCCCGAGCACATCACCGCGAACGCCACCATGAACGTCAGGAACTGGATCCGGAACGCGCGGTGCGTGTACAGCGCCGCCCCGGCCGCGCGCGGATACTTCCCGACGAGCTCCAGGTACGAGAACGCGGTCATGAACGCGACCACGAACGCGATCAGGAACGGCACCCACAACGCACCGCCGACTCGCCCGGCGACCTGGCCGGTGAGGGCGTAGATCCCGGTGCCGAGGATGTCGCCCACCACGAAGAACAGCAGCAACTTCGGGCCGATCGCCCGCTTCAGTTCCGGTTGGGTCATACATCCGGAGTGTGCCTGATCACACCCGTTGTCCGAAACCGCTCGGGTGGATTATTTCTCAGCCGAGACCGAACCCGTGGCACGGCAACCAGTCGGGTGCTCGTGGGCCATCGAGCCTGTCCAGAAGACCCACCCGGCGGTCAGGCGGTGTCGGGAACCTTGTCTTCGGTGATGGGTGGGGAGTCCGCGGGGGAGACGGCGGCGCGGTAACGCCAGAAGACGGGGATCATCAGGGCCGCGACGACCGTGAGGATCACGACGAGGATGCCGCCGCCGGTGGCTGCGACGGCGGTACCCGCGGCTGCGGCGGTCCAGCCGTGGGCGAGGTCGGCGAGGCGGGGGCCGCCGGCGACGACGACGGTGAAGACGCCCTGCATCCGGCCGCGCATCTCGTCGGTGGCAGCGGTTTGCAGGATCGACATCCGCCAGATCGCGCTCACCATGTCGGCCGCGCCCGCGATGGCCAGGAAGATCGCGGCCCACAGGATGGAGGTGGACAGGCCGAAGCCCGCCACCGCGACACCCCAGACGATGACGGCGATGATCACGCCCGCGCCGTGCCGGTGGATCCGCGAGATCCAGCCCGAGGACAGCCCGCACAGCATGGCGCCCAACGGGATCGCCGCGTACAACCAGCCCAGCGCGAGGCCGCCGCCGGGTGGGTCGCCGAAGGTCCGCTCGGCCATCTCCGGGAACAACGCCCGCGGCATCCCGGCGACCATCGCGATGATGTCCGCCAGGTACGAGGCCAGCAGGACCTTCTGGGTCAGCAGGTAGGAGAACCCGTCGACCACATCCCGCAGACCGGCCTTGCGGACCACGCCGTCCAGTGGCGGCAACGGTGGCAGCCGCCAGACCGAGTACAGCGCGACCACCAACGCGACCGAGTCGATCAAGTACAAAGTGGACAGTCCGAGCACCGGCAGCAGCGCACCGGCCAGCAGCGGCCCGAGCACCGAACCGAACGTGAACACGGTGGACCCCAGCGCGGCCGCGGCCGGGAGCAGGTCGGCCGGGACGAGCCGGGAGATCACCGCGCTGCGGGTGGGCATGTTCACCGCGAAGAACGACTGCTGCACCCCGAGCAGCACCAGCACGGCCCACACCGAGTGCAGGCCGACGAAAGCCTGCAGCCACAGCAGAACCGAGCTCACCGCGATGCCGATGTTGCTGATCAGCAGCAGCTTGCGGCGGTCCATCACGTCCGCGATGGCCCCGCCCCACAGCCCGAACACCAGCAGCGGCACCAGGGCGACGATGCCGGTCAGCCCGACGAAGCCGGACGAGCCGGTCAGGTCGAACACCTGCTTGGGCACCGCGACGGCGGTCAGCTGGCTGCCGATGGCCGTGATCGCGGTGGTCGCCCAGAGCCGGCGGAACGGCGCCACGCGCAGCGGCCGGACGTCCATCACCAGGTCACGGATACCCACAGTTGGTTAGCTTAGGTCAAGTAACGATCGGCCGGGACCGGTTTTCGCGGTCCCGGCCGACGTCACACGCCTAGTAGGTCACGTCGATGCACGAGTAGAAGGCATTGCCCGTGTCGGCGATGTCCCACACGGCCAGGATCAGCGCCTTGCCGCTGCCCGCCGGGATGCTCACGTTGTGCGTTTCGGTCGCACCCGGGCGGGCACCATTCTTCTTGATGTCCGTGATGGGCGTCAGGTTCAACGCGGACCTGGTCAGTTTCTGCGTGCCGGTCCACCCCGGTTTGGTGATGAAATACCGGTAGGACGTGGTGGCGTGCATGGCGGTGAAGTTCCAGGTGAACTGCCGGGTGCCCTGGCTGATCTTCGCGCGTGGCCACGCATAACCCGTCGGGTTGTCCAGCTCGGCGAACTGCGACAACCCGCCGGAGCAGATCTTGCCGTCGGCCGGGCCGCCGTTGGGGAAGTTCTTGGGCCCTTCGACGCTCTGCGGCTCCCACTGGATGGCGCCGCACGTGTGGTTGTTCTTGCACCAGATCTGACGGCTGGACGGCGAGTTCACGTAACCGTGCGCCGACGCGACAATTGTCGAGGAGAAAATGGAAACGAGGGCAAGAGCGAGGATTCCGATTCCCCGCTTTGTCCGGGTAGCAAGCATTGCTGCCCCTTCCACGAATTTTGGCCTAATGCAGGGTTTGGCCGTCGTGGACGATGCAGTCGCGCCCCCGCCGCGTCACGACCTTTCGGACATTAACACGGCGGGTAGTTGTGGTCTAGACCTCCGATCACGGGCCGAGACGCTCGACCTTCCAGCCGTCCCGGACCTGGCGGTAGCGCAGCCGGTCGTGCATGCGGTTGCGCCGGCCCTGCCAGAACTCGACCACCTCGGGCCGGATCCGCCAGCCACCCCAGTGCGGCGGAACGGGTACCACGTCCGCGTCGGCGAACTGCCGCTGGATGTTCGCGAGGGAGGCGTCGAGGGACGCCCGGCCGGACACGACCACGGACTGCGGCGAGGCCCACGCGCCCAGCTGCGACTCACGCGGCCGGCTCGCCCAGTAGGCCGCGGTCTCGGCGGCGTCGACCTTCTCGACCGTGCCGCGGACGTGTGCCTGGCGCTGCAAGGAGTACCAGGGGAACGTGGCGGAGGCGTACCGGGTGGCGGACAGCTCGTGGCTCTTGGAGGACGTGTAGTTGGTGAAGAACACCACCCCACGGGAGTCCAGGCCCTTGGCGAGCACTGTGCGTGACGACGGGCGGCCCTCGGGGTCCGCGGTTGCCAGCACCATCGCGTTCGGCTCGATCACACCCAGCCGCGCGGCCTGGTCCAGCCAGTACTGCAGCTGCTCGTGCCAGGTCGGCAGCAGCTCCGACGCGTCCAGGGTGCCGCCCTCGTAGGAGGCCCGCATGGTCGGCAGGTCGAGCGTGATGTTGGACGTGATGTTGGCGTCCGTCATGCCAGTCACCCTCCGCGGCTGAATTCTGTGGGGTCCCAAGGACGTTACGGGCTGCCAACGCACGGGGAAACAGCGTGGAAGGTGATTACACCCACGCGGAGTCACATAGATCGATCAACCAGATCGATCAAGTTGATCCAGCAGCCGCTGCGCCGTGACCGCGTCATGGGCCAGGGCGGTACTCAGTGAGCCGCCCGCGGCCAGCGGAACCAGCGAGGCCCAGTCCGTTGTGACCGGTTCCGGCGGATCTTGTTGGCCCACACGGAGTTCCGTGGCCAGTACACGCCGCCCGGCGAGCACGGCCGGACTCGGTTGCACACCTCCGATGTCCAGCCGCTGGTTGAGCACCGGGCGGCCGTCCCGGCGCACAATCGTTGAGGTGCAAAGACGTCCGGGCGTCTCGCCGGCCCGGCCGAAGACGAGCACCTCGCGGGCGACCAACCGCGAACCGGATGCGAGCGACGCATGCAAAGCGGCCTCGTGGTCGGCACGTCCGGTCACGATGGCCGCCTCGGGCCGGTACTCCACAGTGGACTCCGCGGCCGCCTCGACGCGGACGGTGAACCTGCTCACGGCGGGCCGGTGACCAGGCAGGATCAGGCTCGCCGCCACCCCGATGACCCGCAGCACCGCACCGGGCCCGGCGACCAGAGTGAGCTCCAGCTCATCGCCGCCGAGCGGGGCCGTCGCCGACGAGACCAGGTGCACGGTGCCGGGGTTGCGGCGTTGCGGGACGAGGATGAGCGGGGCCACGGATCGCAGCTCCCGCAACACAGTCTGCCCATCACGCAACTCCGCGACGACCCGGGCGTGCGCCTTCACCCGGCGCGCACCGGCAACTGAGCCCGCACCCATCCGGCGACCGCGGGGGCATCTGGGGTCTCGGTAAGGGATTGGGCGATCACCGGGAGCGCGCCGCGCATGCGGGCCGCGTCCGAGGTCATCACCCCGAGGTCCGCGCCGACGAGCGGGGCGAGGTCGGTTTTGTTGATGACCAACAGATCCGCGGTCGTCACGCCCGGGCCGCCCTTGCGCGGTACCTTGTCTCCCCCGGCCACGTCGACCACGAAGATCTGCCGGTCGACCAGGCCTCGGCTGAACACGGCGGTCAGGTTGTCGCCGCCGCTCTCGATGATCACCAGATCCAGCCCGGGATAACGGTGTTCCAGGGTCTCCACCGCGTCCAGGTTGGCCGTGATGTCGTCCCGGATCGCGGTGTGCGGGCAGCACCCGGTCTGCACGGCCTCGATGCGCGAAGCGTCCAGGACCCCGGCCCGGCGCAGAAAATCGGCATCCTCGGTGGTGTAGATGTCGTTGGTCACCACCGCGAGGTTGATCTCGGTGCCCAGGGCCCGGCAGAGGGCCGCGACCAACGCGGTCTTGCCGCTGCCGACCGGACCGCCGATCCCGATCCGGAACGCCCTGCCGTCCTCGGGAGCCGACTCGAAATGATCATGGCTCGTCACCGTCGGGTCGAAGCTGATCGGATGGGTATGAGGCTCAGCTGGCAAAGAGACGCACCTCTTCCTTGTGATGACGCACATGCGCCTCGGCGAGCAGGTCCAGGCCCGGCGATCCGGGCGCGGGCAGGTCGGCGGGCGGCAGGCCGGACGACGCCACCGCACGCGCGGCGACCGCCTCGATCGCGGCCGCCAGTGAGGTGACCGAAGCGTTGACGGCGAAGGGATCCAGGCCCAGCAGCCGGATCGCCGCGCTCGCCGGTCCGCTCACCGAGAGGTAGGCCGCGGTGATCGCGGCATCGCCGGATGATCCCCCGGCGATCCCGGTCAACGCGCCCAGAACCACGGCGTGGTGCGGTCTTGGCGTCGCCGCGAGCAAGTCGTCGAGCACCGGCGAGGGCCAGGCCCGCCTGCCCGCCCGCGCGGTCGCCCGGCCCTGGGCCCGAGAGGCTTCCCGCTGAGCGGGTGACGGCGTCCTGGCGTCCAGCTCACTGTCCAATTCGGACCACTCATGGCATTTCACCGCGGCAGCGGCGAAGACCGCGGCCAGCTCCCCCGCCGTGCTGAGCCGCCCGGACAGGAACAAGTGCAGGCTGGCCACATCGGTCACCAGCCCACGCGCGGCGGCCTCCTCGAGGCCGCCGGAGTGCACGTGCCCGCCGCCCGGGAACCGGGAGTCGGCCAGGACCAGCGCGATGACGTCCATCAGAACAGGAAGTACCGCTGGGCCATGGGCAGGGTGTCGACCGGTTGCGGCTCAACGAGTTCACCGTCGATGTGCACGGCGAAGCTGTCCGAGTCCACCTGGACGTCCGGCACGGCGTCGTTCAACACCATGTCCGCCTTGCCTCGCTGACGTGTGTCCGCCACCGGAACGAGCTTGCGCGCGATGCCGAACCGCTCCGCCACATCGGGATCCATCTGCGGGGACACGAAATGCAGGCTGCTGTCGACCGCGACCGAAGGCGCGGCGCCGTACATCGGCCGCATGAACACCGGCTGCGGCGTGGGAATCGACGCGTTCGCGTCCCCCATCTGCGCCCACGCCACGAACCCGGCCTTGAGCACCACGGACGGCTTGACACCGAAGAACTTCGGCTCCCACAACACCAGGTCGGCCAGCTTGCCGACCTCGACCGAACCGACGTACGAGTCGATGCCGTGCGCGATCGCCGGGTTGATCGTGTACTTCGCGACATACCGGCGGGCGCGCAGGTTGTCCGCGTGCGAGTCGCCGGGCAGCGCTCCCCTGCGGTCCTTCATCACGTGCGCGGTCTGCCAGGTCCGGATGATCACCTCGCCGATCCGGCCCATCGCCTGCGAGTCCGAGCTGATCATCGAGATCGCGCCCATGTCGTGCAGGACGTCCTCGGCCGCGATGGTGGTCGGCCGGATCCGGCTCTCGGCGAACGCCAGGTCCTCGGGCACGGACGGGTTCAGGTGGTGGCACACCATGAGCATGTCCAGGTGCTCGGCCAGGGTGTTGGCGGTGTGCGGGCGGGTCGGGTTCGTCGACGACGGGAGGATATGGCTCAGCGAAACGACTTTGATGATGTCCGGCGCGTGCCCGCCGCCCGCGCCCTCGGTGTGGTACGCGTTGATCGACCGCCCGGCAATCGCGTCCACAGTGGACTCAAGGAACCCGGCCTCGTTCAACGTGTCGGTGTGGATGGCGACCTGAACGCCGGACGAGTCGGCCACCGTCAGGCACGCGTCGATGGCCGCGGGCGTGGTGCCCCAGTCCTCGTGCAGCTTGAACCCGCCCGCGCCACCGCGCAGCTGCTCCCAGAGCGCCTCCTGGCTGACCGTGTTCCCCTTGCCCAGCAACAGAACGTTCACCGGCTGAGCGTCCATGGCCTGCAGCATGCGGCCCAGGTTCCAGGCACCCGGAGTGACCGTCGTGGCCTTGGTCCCGTCGACCGGGCCCGTGCCGCCACCGATCAACGTGGTCAGCCCGGCGGCCAGGGCGGTGTCCGTCAACTGTGGACAGATGAAGTGCACGTGACAGTCGATCCCGCCCGCGGTCAGGATCTTCCCGTTGCCGCCCAGCACCTCCGTCGATGGGCCGATGACCAGAGCCGGGTCCACGCCGTCCATCACGTCCGGGTTGCCCGCCTTGCCAATGCCGACGATCCTGCCGTCCCGCACACCGACGTCGGCCTTGACCACGCCCCAGTGGTCCAGGATCACCACACCCGTGATGATCAAGTCCGGCGCGCCCTCGGCCCGGGTGGCCATGCCCTGGCCCATGGACTCGCGGATCACCTTGCCGCCGCCGAAGATCACCTCATCGCCCGCGCCGGTACCACGGCTGCGGTCCTCGGTGACCTCGATCAGCAGGTTCGTGTCGGCCAGCCGGACCCGGTCGCCGACCGTCGGCCCGAACAGCTCGGCATAGCGCTCACGGTCGATCGAGGTCACCGGACCACTCCTTCCGCAACCCCGGAACCACCCGGCGGCCCGCAAGAGGCACCAACGAGACTTCTCTTTCGACACCAGGCTCGAACCGCACCGATGTCCCGGCGGGAATGTCCAACCTGTGTCCCCACGCGGCTTCCCGGTCGAACTCCAGGCCCGGGTTGACGGCCGCGAAGTGGTAGTGCGAACCGACCTGCACCGGCCGGTCGGCAGTGTTGCGAACGACCAGCCGCACGCGCGGCCGGCCCGGGTTCAGCTCGACCGGCTCGCCGGCCGGGATGATCTCGCCTGGACGCATCGCGCACCTCACACGATCGGGTCATGCACGGTGACGAGCTTCGTGCCGTCCGGAAACGTGGCCTCGACCTGCACCGCGTCCACCATCTCGGGGACACCGTCCATGACCTGTTCCCGGGTCAGCACGTGCCGCCCGGTGGACACCAGCTCGGCGACCGTCCGGCCGTCCCGCGCACCCTCCAGCACGTGGTCGGTGATCAGCGCGACGGCCTCCGGGTAGTTCAGCCGCACGCCGCGCTCCAGCCGCTTGCGGGCGACGTCGGCGGCCACGTGGACGAGCAGCTTGTCCCGTTCCTGCGGGGTCAGGTGCATGACACGAAGGTCTACCACCTCGGGGCGGTCCGGCCTGGTCAGGAAACACAGGTGTAACCCGTCAGATGGGTGCCTCCACGCCGATGCCCAGCTCGATGGCCCGCCGCACGGCGCTCTCGGCGGCGTAGAGGTCCTCGGCCGCGATGCCGAGCGACCGGAACACCGTCAGCGCGCCGGCCGAGCTGCGGCCGGACGCCTTGCCGACGAGGACCTCGCCCAGCTCGCCGCGCAGGTGCTCGGGCCGGACGTCACCGGACTCGGCCTCGACCGACTCCCGCGCGTCCGCGTAGACCTCAGCGTTGGCAACGGTTTCGTCGTCCAGCTCGCGGTCGGTGGGGATGCTCGACCCGATCGCGTTGACGTGCGCGCCCGGCTTCAGCCAGCCGAACGAGAGCACCGGGGTCTTCGAGGTCGTCGCGGTCACCACGATGTCCGCATCCCGCACGGCTTCCTCCGCCGAGGCGGCCGCCGACAACGAGAACGGAACGTCCATCCGGTCCACCAAAGCCTGCGCGGACCGGGGCGAGTACACCTTCGCCGACGCGATCTCGCGCACGAGCGGGATGGCCTGGAGGTGCGCCTCCGCCTGGACGCCCGCGCCGATGATCGCCAGGGTCGAGGCGTTCTCGTTGGCCAGCACACGGGTTGCCAACGCCGACACCGCGGCCGTGCGGATGGACGTGATCGCGGAGGCGTCGAGGATCGCGCGCGGCTCCCCCGTGACACCGTCGTACAACGCGGTGATGCCCTGGTGCGTGTCCAGGCCGCGCGATGGGTTGTCCGGCACCAGGAACAGCAGCTTGGTACCGAGCATCGGCCGGTCCCCGCCGCGGTAGACCGGCATCCACACGCTCAGCCGTCCGCCGGCGGTCGGCGGGGCGTACGCGGTGCGCAGCGGCTGTTCCACGTCTCCGGTGGCGCGGGCGGCGAGCGCCTCGGCCATCACGTCGATGCAGTCACTCATGGGCAGCGCCCGGGCCACGTCGGCCGCCGACAGGATCCTCATGACCGCCATCGAACCAGGGCCGCGCGCTTCCCTATCTAGCTATGACCCTATAGTGCTATGGAACTAGATAAATGGAGAAAGTCATGATCGAGTTCCAGCTGAGCAGCAGGTCGGCGGTGTCGCCGTACCAGCAGCTGGTCCAGCAGGTCCGGCACGCGCTGCGGCTGCGGGTACTGCGGCCGGGCGACCAGTTGCCCAAGGTCAAGGACGTGGTGGCACGGCTCGCGATCAACCCGAACACCGTGCTCAAGGCCTACCGGGAGCTCGAGCACGACGGGCTGGTGGCCGCGCGGCCGGGCGTCGGCACGTTCGTGGTCGCGACCCTGCCCGGCGTCTCGCTGGCCGCGCTCGGGCCGCTGAGCCACGAGCTGCGGCAGTGGCTGGCCAAAGCTCGCCGCGCCGGGCTCGACGAAGAGGGGATCGAGGCGTTGTTCATGACCACCTTCCGGACCGCCCCCGAGGAGGACACCGCGTGACGACGGTGCTGAGCGCCCAGGACCTGGGCAGGAGATACGGCCGCCACCGGGCGCTGGCCGGGTGCACGCTGGACGTCCCGGCCGGGCAGGTGACCGGCCTGGTCGGCCCGAACGGCGCGGGCAAGACCACGTTGCTCACCATCGCCGCCGGGATCCTGCCGCCGTCCGAGGGCCGGATCGAGGTGTGCGGCGGCGTGCCGGGCAGCGGCCCGGCACAGCTGGCCAAGGTCGGGTTCGTCGCCCAGGACACCCCGGTCTACGCGGGCCTGACGGTCGCCGAGCACCTGCGCATGGGCGCCCGGCTCAACCCGGGCTGGGACGAGGCCATGGCCCGCAAGCGGATCGAGCACCTCGGCCTGGACCCCGCGCAGCGCGCCGGGAAGCTCTCCGGCGGGCAGCGAGCCCAGCTCGCGCTGACCATCGCCATCGCCAAGCACCCGGAGCTGCTGCTGCTCGACGAGCCGGTGGCCGCGCTGGACCCGTTGGCACGCCGGGAGTTCCTGGGCGACCTGATGCAGTTCGTCGCCGAGTACGGCACGAGCGTCGTGCTGTCCTCGCACCTGATCACCGACCTGGAACGGGTCTGCGACGAGCTGGTCGTCCTGGTCGGCGGGCAGGTGCGGCTCGCCGGTGAGGTGGAGAGGCTGCTGGCCACCCACCACCGGCTGACCGGCCCGCGCCGCGAGGCCCCGCTGCCGCCCGGCCAGCACGTCGTGTCCGCCAGTCACACCGAACGGCAGACCACCCTGCTGGTGCGGACCGAGACGCCCATCATCGATCCACAGTGGACTGTGGACTCCCTCGGCCTGGAGGACCTCGTGCTGGCCTATCTGAGCCGTCCGGCCCTGGAGGTGCTGCGGTGATCTGGTTGACCTGGCGCCAGTTGCGCGCCTCCGCCGTGGCGGTCTACGCGCTGGTCGCCGCCCTGTGCGTGGCCTTCCTGGTCACCGCCAGGCCCAGCGAGCCGGTGCTCGACGGGTTGCAGGACCTGTTGTACAACCAGGGCACGATCTCGGCGGTGTACCTGCTGCCCGCGCTGATCGGCGTCTTCTGGGGTGCGCCGATGGTCGCGCGGGAGCTGGAGGCAGGCACCCACCGTCTGGTGTGGAACCAGTCGGTGACCCGGTCGCGGTGGCTGGCCACGAAACTGGCCGTCGCCGGGCTGGCCGCTGCCGCCGCGGCGGGCCTGTACAGCCTGGTCGTCACCTGGTGGACGGCGCCGGGCGAGGGGAAGGGCCTGACCATGGCCCTCAACTCCACCGGCCGCATCACGCCGTTCCTGTTCAGCGTCCGCGGCTTGGTCCCGGTCGGCTACGCGGTCTTCGCCCTCGTCCTCGGCGTGGTCATCGGGGTCCTGCTGCGGCGCACGGTGGCCGCGATGGCCGCCGCCCTGGCGATCTACATCGCCGTGCAGATCCTGATGCCGTTGTTCGTGCGACCGCACCTGATTCCCCCGGTTCAGCAGACCGTCGCCATCACGGCCGAGAACACGGTGTCCGTCGGATTCACCGGCCCGGAGGCGACGCAGGTGACCTCGATCAAAGTGCGCGAGCCCGAAGGCGCCTGGATCCTGACCGACGAAACCGTCGACGCCACCGGCGCCAAGGTCGATTCCCTGGCGGCCGGGCTCGGAAACTGCCCACCGCCGAGTCCGGGCGTGAACATGATGGACTGTTATGCGAAAGCCGCGAGCGATCATGGTTACCGGCAGCTGCTGGAATATCAGCCGGCCGGCCGGTTCTGGGCCCTGCAAACGCTGGAGACCGCGATCTTCCTGGCCCTGTCCGGCCTGCTGACCTGGCTCTGCTTCCGGCTGGTGCGCCACCGGGTGTCATGAACCAGACGAATCGCTAGCATACTGAATCGTTCACGGAATCGTGACCGAAGCCACGGCGCGGGCTCGTTGCGATGCGGATAAATGGGGTGAACGCTTGCACCAAGCCCGCGCAGTGCCGCCTGGCTGATCCGCCGTGTTCTGCGCGATGTCGGGGTTGATTTTCGAAAGAGGCGATCGCGCATGTCGACACCCACGGTGAACCCGCCGGAGTCGCAGTTGGACGACGGTTACAAACCAGGCCTGGAGGGCGTGGTCGCGTTTCGTACGCAGATCGCCGAACCGGACCGGGACGGCGGTGCGCTGCGTTACCGCGGCGTGGACATCGAGGATCTGGTCGGCCACGCCACCTTCGGCAACGTCTGGAGCCTGCTGGTGGACGGCCGGTTCGGGCCGGGGCTGCCGCCCGCCGAGCCGTTCCCGATCCCGGTGCACACCGGCAACGTCCGGGTCGACGTGCAGGCCGGGCTGGCCATGCTCGCGCCGATCTGGGGTTTCGAGCCGCTGCTGGACATCACCGACCTCGAGGCCCGCGCGCAGCTGGCCCGCGCCTCGGTGATGGCACTGTCCTATGTGGCGCAGTCCGCTCGCGGCATCCACCGGCCCGCCGTGCCGGAGACCCGGATCAACGAGGCCCGCACGATCACCGAGCGGTTCATGACCCGCTGGCGCGGTGAGCCGGATCCCGCGCACATCAAGGCGATCGACGCCTACTGGGTGTCCGCCGCCGAGCACGGCCTCAACGCGTCCACCTTCACCGCCCGCGTGATCGCGTCGACCGGTGCGGACGTGGCGGCGGCGCTGTCGGGCGCGGTCGGTGCGATGTCCGGCCCGTTGCACGGCGGCGCGCCCGCCCGGGTGCTGCCGATGATCGAGGCGGTGGAACGGGACGGCGACGCGCGCAAGTACGTCAAGGGCATCCTGGACCGGCACGAGCGGCTGATGGGCTTCGGCCACCGGGTCTACCGGGCCGAGGACCCACGGGCGCGAGTCCTGCGCCGCACCTGCCGGGAGCTGGGCGCGTCCCGGTACGAAGCCGCCGCGGCACTGGAAGAGGCCGCCCTGGCCGAGCTGCGGGAGCGCCGCCCGGACCGCGCGATCGAGACCAACGTGGAGTTCTGGGCCGCGGTGATCCTGGACTTCGCCGAGGTGCCGCCGCACATGATGCCCGCGATGTTCACCTGCGCGCGGACCGCCGGCTGGTGCGCGCACATCCTGGAGCAGAAGCAGACCGGCAAGCTGGTCCGGCCGTCCGCCAAGTACGTCGGCCCCGCGCCCCGCCGTCCCGAAGAGGTCGAGGGCTGGGACACCATTAACCACTACTGACCGGACGCACACAGGAATCTGACATGTTCCTGTGAGTGTGCGGCCCATGACAGGACGCACACTGTTCGTTCTCGCTGCCGTGTCGGCGGGCGTGACCGGTTTCGCACCGGCCGCGTCCGCCGACATCGTGCAGTTCCGCGCCGACGCGCCGGTCTTCCTGGCCAACATCGACGACGACGCCGGGGTCTGCAAGGCGCGCGCGGTGCAGGCCGCCGCCGACGCGATCCCGCGTGAGCAGGCCGACGACGAGGCGTTCAACAAGCGCCGGGAGGAGCTCGTCGAGCTGGCCAAGACCGACCCGGTCGGCGCCGAGCAACAGTTCCAGGAGCTGCAGCGGACCCACCGGTTGTCGGAGTACCAGGCCGAACGGGAGATGGCCGCCTGCAACGACGCCGCCGACACGGTCGTCAACGGACCGCAGGACGAGAAGGACCTCACCCGGCTGCACGCCTGGTCTCCTTGGGGCGCAGGGAAGATCGCCGTTCCGCCGCAGGTGCACGTGTTCGTCAAACGGCAGACCTGGGAACTGGTCAAACCTTCCACGCAGCTGTCGGCGGACGAACTCCGCCATGGCGTCACGCTGGGTGTCGAGGGCGTGGACGTCATCCGCGATACGAAGGTCTGGGACGGCAAGGTCACCCTCAAGCTGACCGTCGGCGACCAGACGTCCACAGTGGACCTTCGGGAAGCCCCTGTGGTCATGCAGAACAACACCCAACGCGTGCAGGACGTGCTGATCGCCGACCAGCGGTCGTCGGACGCGGCGTTCGACAAAGCCATGGCGGGCGCAGTGAACCAGCCACTGCACCGGGTGAACACCAGCGGCGACGACTGGATGCAGGACGTCTTCGAACCCGCGTACATGAGCATCCCGGGCAGCAGCATGCGCGTGCTGATCCCGTCGGTGAACAACTCGCGGCGGATCGGCGCGCGCACGGCGTGGACCGAGTTCGCCGGGCCGGACGTGGCCGCGATCCACGTGCCGCACGCGTTCACCCTCAACGAGCACGAAAGCCTGGACTCCATGGGGAACCTGGAGACCGTGCCGCCGCGGCCGGGGTCGCCGCTCGGGCGGATCATCGTCGGCGAAGGCGAACCTGGCGAGGGCCCGGCCCCGGAGATGCTGACTTTCCTGCGGTCCCAAGGGGTGCAGAACCCGCTCGTGCTGGACACCTCGTGGCTGGACGTGGGACACGTGGACGAGTTCATCCAGTTCCTGCCCGCGCCCGGCAGCCGGCTCGGCTGGAAGGCGGCCGTCGCCGACCCCCGGTTGGGCCTGCAGCTGCTGCGCAACGCCGGTCACCGGGACCAGATCATGCACGGTGACCTGCCGCCGCTGGAGTGGCCGTACGACCTGCACATCGAGACGCGCACGATCGGCGAGTTCCTGGCCGACGAACAGTTCGTGCGCACCAACGAGAACGCGGCCGCCAAGATCGACGCGAACGTGGCCAAGCTCGGTCTCACCGAGGCGGACATCGTCCGGGTGCCGGGGCTGTTCTCGTACAAGTCACTGGACTGGAACTTCCTCAAGCAGGACATCGACCAGATGCAGCCGGGCCCGGAGCGGGACAAGAAACTGGCCGAGCTGCACGCGATGACAACCGCGATCGCCGAGATCCCCAACGCCGTCAACGGCCTCGTCCTCAACGGTGCCGAATCCAAGAGTGCCGAATCCAAGAGTGCCGACTCCAAGAATGGCCGCTACATCGCCCCGAAACCATACGGCCCGATCATCAACGGCAAGGACATCTTCGCCGACGCGATCAGCAAAGCCTTCCAGGGCATCGGCTTGCAGGTGAAGTACGTCGACGACCTGCTGGGCGCCCACTTCTCCGGCGGCGACATCCACTGCGTCACCAACACCCTCCGCACACTCCCCACCCCCTAACCCCCGTGTCCCACATTCGTGGCCCCCGTGTCCCACGTTCAAGCACCCCGAGTTCCACATTCGTCCGGGACGAATGTGGAACACACCCTGCGCGAACGTGGGACACGGGGTACGCGAATGTGGGACACGGGGGCCGTGAGTGTGGGACACGCGGGGGTGGGGTGTAAGCCGTGTCCACCGTTCGGTGGACAGCCGGGTTCAGTCGCGCGGTCGTCCCGGTAGGCGGCCGCGCGGCTGAGTATTGGGGCATGACCGCGATACAAGTCAGGGGCTTGCGAAAGAGCTACCAGGATCACGTGGCGGTGGCCGGGATCGACCTGGAGGTCGCCCAGGGGGAGGTCTTCGCGCTGCTGGGGCCGAACGGGGCGGGCAAGACCACCACCGTGGAGATCCTGGAGGGCCACCGCGGCCGCGACGCCGGTGAGGTCGCCGTGCTCGGCCAGGACCCCGCCACCGGGACCAGCGCGTGGCGCGCGCGGCTGGGGATCGTGCTACAGACCGCGACCGACGCCGCCCAGTTGTCCGTTCTCGAAACCGTCCGGCACTTCGCCAAGTACTACCCCAGGCCCCGCAACGTCGACGACGTGATCGACCTTTGTGGACTCACCGAGAAGGCCAACGCCCGCGTCAAAAGCCTGTCCGGGGGTCAACGGCGAAGGCTCGACGTGGCGCTGGGCATCATCGGCACCCCCGACCTGGTCTTCCTGGACGAGCCGACCACCGGGTTCGACCCCGAGGCGCGCCGCCAGTTCTGGGGCCTGATCGAGAAACTCGCCGCCGACGGCACGACCGTCCTGCTCACCACGCACTACCTGGACGAGGCCGAGGCGCTGGCCAACCGGGTGGCGGTGCTGGCCCGCGGCCGGATCGTCGCCGAGGGCACGCCCGGCACGCTCGGTGGCCGCGCGACCGCCGAGGCGATCGTGCGCTGGACCGACCACAACGGCCCGCATGAGGTGCGCACGGCCACCCCGACCGCTCTGGTCCGGGAGATGTCCGGCAACGGCGAGCTCAACGGGCTCACGGTGACCCGTCCGTCCCTTGAGGACGTTTACCTCAACCTGGTGGGAGACGAGAAATGAGCACGGTGGCACTGGGTCTGGCCCGTGGCGGGATCGAGGTCAAACAGTTCTTCCGGTCCCGCGAGCAGGCGGTGTTCACGTTCGCCTTCCCGCTGCTGATCCTGACGCTGCTGGGGTCGATCTTCAACCGCGCCTACGAGGGCACCGGCGTGACGGCGGCCCAGGTGTTCACGGCCAGCATGGTCGGCGCGGGCATCATCTCCACCTCGTTCGTGAACCTGACCATCAGCGTGGCCGCCGACCGTGAGAACGGCACGCTGATGCGGCTGCGCGGCACGCCCCTCTCGGCGGTGTCCTACTTCATGGGCAAGATCGTGCTGGTCGCGGTGGCCAGCCTGGGTCAGGCGATCCTGGTGTTGGGCATCGGCGCGCTGCTCTACGACGTGCACCTGCCGACCAGCCTGGACAAGTGGCTGACGTTCGGGTGGGTGTTCGTGCTCGCCGTGGTGAGCTGTTCGATGCTGGGCATCGCCACCAGCGCGATCGCCCGTTCCGGCCAGGGCGCCGCGGCGGTGGCGAACGTGCCGTACGTGGGCCTGCAGTTCATCTCGGGCGTCTACGTCGGACCGATCACCACGCTGCCCGTGGGTATGGTCACGGTGGCGTCGTTCTTCCCGATCAAGTGGGTGTGTCAGGGGTTCCGGTCGGTGTTCCTGCCGGACGCGATGGCGAAGTGGGAGATGGCCGGGACATGGGAACTGGGCAGGACCGCGGCCGTGCTCGGCGCCTGGTCCGTCGCTGGGCTGGTGCTGTGCCTGCTGACCTTCCGGTGGACCAGCAACCGCACGTGACCGACCGGGCCTTCTGGTACTGGGACGTCTACTTCGCGGTGGTCTACCTCGCGGTGACCTACCTGATCCTGTCCCCGATCGGCCCGGACTCCGCGGCCCGCCGGTTTGGCGCGGCCGCGGCGTTCGCGGTGATCGCCCTGCTGTACGTGTTCATCGGCCGCCGCCTGCTCGTCGGCAACCACCACGACTGGCGGGCCATCACGTACGCCGCGGCGAACATCGTCCTGGTCACGGTCGCGATGTGGCTCGCGCCGGTGAGCCAGTGGTCGCTGTTCGGGGTCTCGCCGATCCTGTTCATGAGCGTGCGGCTGCTGCCGGGGATGTTCATGGTGGCCACCACCATGTTCGCCCCGGTGATCCTGACCATGGTGCAGGACGGCCCCACCCCGGCCCTGTTGCGGACGGTGCTCCCGGTGGCCGCCATCGGCACCGGGTTCTCGGTGCTGATCGGTGTCTGGATCACCCGGGTGGTCGCGCAGAGCTTCGAACGGGCCGAGCTGATCACCAGGCTGGAGGCCAGCCAGGCCGAGGTCGGGCGGCTCTCGCACGAGGCGGGCGTGACCGCCGAACGGGAACGGCTGGCCGGCGAGATCCACGACACCCTGGCGCAGGGGTTCACCAGCATCGTCACGCTGGTCCAGGCCGCCGAGTCGGAGCTGGGCCGCGACGAGGCCCAGGTCCGCAAGCACCTCTCGCTCGCGTTGCGCACGGCCCGCGAGAACCTCGCCGAGTCAAGGGCTTTGGTCGCCGCACTGGCGCCAGAGGAGCTGACCGAGAGCTCGTTGACCGACGCCATCCGCCGTCAGGCCGCCCGGTTGACCGAGGAGACCGGCGTTGCCGCGGATTTCGACGTTCAGGGCGACAAACGGCCGTTACCGACCGGCGTCGAGGTGGTGCTGCTGCGAACCGTGCAGGAGTCGTTGTCCAACGTCCGCAAGCACGCCCAGGCCTCGTCCGTCGAGATTGTACTGTCCTATCAGGACTCATCGGTGGTGCTGCTGGTGACCGACGACGGCGTGGGGTTCGACACCGCCGGGCCGGCTTCCGGCTTCGGGCTGCGGGGAATGCGGTCGCGGGTCGAGCACATCGGCGGGTCGGTGTCGGTCTCCAGTTCGCCGGGCGCGGGCACCACGGTAGAACTGGAGGTGTGGGCGTGATCCGGGTGATGCTGGTGGACGACCATCCCGTGGTGCGCGAAGGCCTGCGCGGGATGCTGGAGGCCGAGCCGGACCTGACCGTGGTCGGCGAGGCCGGGTCGGGCGCCGAGGCGGTCGCGCTCGCCCAGGCCGCCAAGCCGGACGTGATCCTGATGGACCTGCGCATGCCGGGCCTGGACGGGGCCGGCGCGACCGAGAAGATCATGGCCGCCTCCCGGGAGATCCGGGTGATCGTTCTGACCACGTACGAGTCGGACGCGGACATCCTGCGCGCGGTCGAGGCCGGCGCGGCCGGGTACCTGCTCAAGGACGCCTCGCGGACCGAGTTGGCCGGCGCCATCCGGGCCGCTACCCGCGGTGAGACCGTGCTGGCGCCGTCGGTGGCCGGCCGGCTGGTCCGCCGGATGCGTGAACCTGTGGCGCAATCGTTGTCCGCGCGCGAGGTGGAGGTGTTGCGGCTGGTCGGGCGCGGCATGACCAATGCCGAGGTCGGCGCCGCCTTGCACATCAGCGAGGCCACGGTGAAGACGCACCTGCTGCGGGTGTTCAACAAGCTCGGCGTGTCCGACCGAACGGCCGCAGTGACTACTGCGATGGAGCGTGGCCTGCTCACATAGCGGTGAGTGATAGCAGACGTCACCGCACACTGGTCTAGCGGACAAGACAGAATCTGAGCATGCTGCCTACCACTGAGCTGGCCCTGCTCCGCCGACTCGCCCACGAGCAAGCAGTCGGCCGCGCCCCCTCGTTAGTCGCCGCCGTCGTGCGTCCCGAGGGGATCGTGTGGTCTGGCGGCCGCGGTCAGGTCGACGGCGCCGTGCCGAGCGACGACACCCAGTACCGGATCGGCTCGATCACCAAGACGTTCGTGGCCACGATGGTCATGAAGCTGCGCGACGAGGGCAAGCTGGACCTGAGCGACCCGCTGGACAAGCACCTGCCCGGCACGGTCGTCGGCGACCGCACCATCGCGCAGCTGCTCTCGCACACCAGCGGCCTGACCTCCGAGTCGCCGGGCGTGTGGTGGGAGCGTTCTCCCGGCGCGGACTGGACGGCTTTGAAGGACAGCCTCGTGCCGTCGACGGTGGTGCTGCGGGCGGGCAGCCGGTTCCACTACTCCAACCCGGGGTTCGGGGTGCTGGGCGAGCTGGTCGCGCGGCTGCGGGGAGCGTCCTGGTTGGACGTTGTGGGCGCGGAACTGTTGGTACCGCTGGGGATGTCCCGCACGACGCCGATGCCGTCGGCGCCGCACGCGTTGGGCTGGGCGGTGCACCCGCATGCCGACGTGCTGCTGCCCGAGCCGGCTCCGGACGCGGGGGCGATGGCGCCCGCGGGCCAGTTGTGGTCGACGCAGAACGACATGTCCCGGTGGCTGCGGTTCATCGGCGGTGACACCGGAGACGTGCTGCGGGCCGACACGATGGCCGAGATGCGGGCTCCGGCGGTCGTGGACGACGGGGACAACTGGACGATGGGGTTCGGGCTGGGGCTGCAGCTGTTCCGCGACTCCGGGATGCGGCTGGCCGGGCACACCGGGTCGATGCCCGGGTTCGTGGCCACGGTGATGACCACGCCGGGCGGCACGGGCGCGATCGTGATGGCCAACAGCACCGCTGGTGTCGGGATTGTCGGGCTCGGGCTGGACCTGATCAAGACCGCGGATTCACTCGAACCGGTGCTTCCCACCGAGTGGAAGCCACTAACGAGCGTTAACCAGGACCTTTTGGACTTGACGGGCACCTGGCACTGGGGTCCGACCCCTTACACTCTGCGACTGCAGTCGTCCGATTGGCTGGAGTTGGTTCCAACGAACGGAGTAGGCCGCGCCTCGCGGTTCCGGCCGTCCGGCACGGACACCTGGACCGGCGTGGATGCCTACTACGCTGGGGAAACACTGCGGGTCTGCCGGGATGCGGCGGGTGCGGTGACGCATCTGGACCTGGCCACGTTCATCTTCACCCGGTTGCCGTACGCACCCGCGGGCCCGGTACCCGGAGGTGTCGACCCTCACGGCTGGCGTGGTGTCTCTTGATGCGAGACTTGTAACGTCCCGGCAACGTCGCCGTTCACCTCCTGTCTACTTCTGAGGATGCGCCATGACGCAGACAGTTGACCCGACCACGCTCCAGTTGCCGGCCGACCTCAAGCCGTCCGACGGCCGGTTCGGTTCCGGCCCGTCCAAGATCCGGCCGGAGCAGCTCGCTCACCTGGCCACCTCCGGCGCGGCGCTGATGGGGACCTCGCACCGGCAGAAGCCGGTGAAGAACCTGGTCGCGCAGATCCGGGCGGGGCTGCGGTCGCTGTTCACGTTGCCGGACGACTACGAGATCGTGCTGGGCAACGGCGGGACCACGGCGTTCTGGGACGCCGCCGCGTTCGGCCTGGTCCGGTCGAAGGCCCAGCACTTCACGTTCGGCGAGTTCTCCTCGAAGTTCGCCACGGTGACCCAGAAGGCGCCGTTCCTCGAGGACTCGATCGTGGTGAGTTCCTCGCCAGGCACCGCGCCCGCCCTGGACTACGCGGAGGGCGCCGACTTCGTCGCCTGGGCGCACAACGAGACGTCCACCGGCGTGGCCCTGCCGGTGCTGCGTCCCGCGGGTTCGGGTGACGCGCTGATCGCCATCGACGCCACCAGCGGCGCGGCCGGCCTCCCGGTCGCGGCCGCGGACTACGACGTGTACTACTTCGCGCCGCAGAAGAGCTTCGCCTCCGACGGCGGCCTGTGGATCGCCCTGATGTCCCCCGCCGCGCTCGCGCGCGTGTCGGAGATCCACAACAGCGGCCGCTGGATCCCCGAGTTCCTCTCGCTGAACACCGCGCTGGACAACTCGGTGAAGGACCAGACGTACAACACCCCCGCTCTGGCCACGTTGTTCCTGCTCAACGACCAGATCGAGTGGATGAACAGCAACGGCGGCCTGGACTGGACCGTCGCGCGGACCCTCGACTCCTCCACCCGCCTCTACACCTGGGCCGAGAAGACCGCGTACACCACCCCGTTCGTCACCGACCCGGCGCACCGTTCCCAGGTGGTCGGCACCATCGACTTCGACTCCTCGGTCGACGCGGCCTCCATCGCGAAGGCCTTGCGCGCCAACGGGATCGTTGACGTTGAGCCGTACCGCAAGCTGGGCCGCAACCAGCTGCGCGTGGCCATGTACCCCGCCATCGACCCCGAGGACGTCACCGCGTTGACGAACTGCATCGACTGGGTCGTCGAAAAGCTGAGCTGAGTTTTGGCGAAGAGGCCGTGCACCCCCGACGGTGCACGGTCTCTTCGCGACCAAACCCCACTAGAGCGTCCCCTCAGCCAAGCGCCCCTAAACGTCCAGCCCGGAGATCACCGTCCTCCAACGACATCACGCCAGAGCCTCCGTGGGTGTGAGGCGGGCGGCGCGCATGGCGGGGTAGGCGCCGGCGATGGCGCCGACGACGGCGGCCACGGCGACGCCGCCGAGGAGGGCTTCCGGGGGAATGACGGCGGGCCAGTGTTGGCTGAGGGCGTAGATGGCGGTGACGCCGACGCCGAGGACCACTCCGACGAGGCCGCCGAGGCCCGAGAGGATGACGGACTCGGCGAGGAACTGGCCGCGGATCTGGCGGCGCGTGGAGCCCAGGGCGCGGCGGAGGCCGATCTCCCTTCGGCGCTCCAACACCGAGATCACCATGGTGTTCGCCACGCCGACACCGCCGACCAACAGGGCCACGCCGCCGAGCGCGAGGAACAAGGCGCTGTAGGACTGCTGCGCAAGGCGTTGCGCCTTCAGGGCTTCCGAGGGCAGCTGCACCTCGACCTCGTTGGGGTGCTCCGGGCTCGCGGTCGCGGCGAGGACGCTGCGGACCTTCTCCACCTGGGAGTCGACGGCCCGCACGTACACGGTGCCCGGGTGGCCGCCGAAGCCGAGGTGGTCGGCCGCCGCCTGCCAGCCGACGAGGGCCGAACGTTCGATCTCCGGTGCCAGCGGCATGGCGTCGAGCACTCCGATCACGGTGAACCACTGCCCGCCGATCCACACCTGGCGCGGCGACGAAGGATCGACGGAGGTGATCCCCAATCGTTGAGCCGCGACAGAACCCAGGACCACCGTCGGGAAGCCGGCCGAGGCCTGGTCGAACCACTTTCCACTGTGGACAGTCCCGTGCAACACCGACAGCAGGGTGTTCTCCGCCGCGTACACAGCGAGCCCGGAGGTCTCGCTCGCGTCCACGTGATCATTCCGGCGAACCGAGGCGTCGACCACCCCGGTGGCCGCGGCACCCGTGACCGGCTTGATCCGCGACACCATGGGCACCGCGGACTTGGGCAGCGGCGCGTCATCCCCGAACAACGTCTTGCCCGGCTTGACAACCAGCAGGTTCGGCCCCAGAGCCGCCAACTGGTCGGCCAGTGCCTTGGACGAGGACGCGGGGATGCTCACCACGGCGATCATCGCCGCGATGCCGATCGCGATCCCCAACGCCGACAACACCGCCCGCAACGGACGAGTCCGCATCCCATGCGCACCAAGGCGAAGCACGTCACCAGGCCCGAACCGCCGCGGGGTCGGCAGTGGCTCGGCGGCTGGGCGATCCATCAACACGGTCATGCCGCCACCCCGGTGTCCAAACGCAACAGCCCGTCCCGCATCTCCACCCGCCGCGGCATGGACCCGGCGATGTCGTTGTCGTGCGTGATGACCACGACGGTGGTCCCCGCGCTGTTCAACTCCCCCAGCAGCCGCAGGATCCCCGCCCCCGTGGAGGTGTCGAGGTTTCCGGTCGGCTCGTCGGCCAGCAGGATCGCCGGGCGGTTCACGACAGCGCGGGCTATGGCCACGCGCTGCCGCTCACCACCCGAGAGTTCCGAAGGCAGGTGCCAGGCCCGTGACCCGAGCCCCACCTGCTCCAACGCACCCAACGCGATGCGCTGGCGGCGACGGGCCGACACCCCCGCGTACATCAGCCCGGTCGCCACATTGTCCACTGCGGACAGTCCCTCGGTGAGGAAGAACTGCTGGAACACGAACCCGATCCAGCGCGACCGCAACGCCGACAACCGCCGGTCGTTGAGCTGCGACACGTCGTGCCCGCGGACCTCGACCACCCCGGTCGACGGCTTGTCCAGCGTCCCCATCAGGTGCAGCAACGTGGACTTGCCCGATCCCGATGGCCCTACGATCGCCAGGATCTCCCCCTGCTCGACGAAAAGCGAGACGTCACGAAGGGCATGCACGCCACCGGGGTAGGTCTTGCCCGCGTTGCGCACCGCGAGAACCGGAGTCACGACGTGGTCACCACCTGCATGCCCGCCCGCACGTCCGGCCCGCTGATCTCCACCTTGCCGTCCGAGAACAGCCCGGTCTTCACCGCCACCAGCCGGTGCTTGTCCCCTTCGACGACCTCGACCGCGTACCCGCCCTCGGCCAGCGCGAGCAACGCCCCCACCGGCACGGCGAGCACGCCGCTGCGGCTGTCCGCGGTGAACCGGACGTCCACCGAGGTGGCGTCCGCGGCGGTGATCGCGGCCGGATCGTCCAGCGCGATCGACACGTTGATCTTGGTCTCGTCGGACTGTCCCGGCATCGGGTTGCTGTCCGGCGGGGCCTCGGCCTGTGCCGTCACCGTCCCGGTCGCGGTCTGGCCACCGACGCTGACCGATACCTTGTTGCCCACCTTGGCCATTTCCCGCTGCGAGGCCTTCACCTGCACAGTCACCCCACGGTTCACGCCGGTGTACTTGAACAGGTCGCCGCTGCCCGGGGCGCCGAGCTGAGCCGTCACCGACGAGACCCGCAGCGAGCCGGTGGTGATGATGACATCACCGACGTTGACCGTGCTGTTCTCCTCCAGCTTCAACGACTTCTGCCACTTCTTGATCGCGGCCGCGGTGGCGTTGGTGAACTTCTCGTCCGGCGTGCCGAACCCGCCGAACCCCAGCGCCTTCAGGTTCTCCTCGATCACCTTCACGTCCGGGCCGTCGGTCACCCCGGGCCCGACCGGCCGGTACAGCGGGATGTCCCCGTAGAACAGGGGAACCGGCTTGGCGTCCACTTTGTACACAACGCCGCCGCGTGAGATCACCGTTCCCGACGCGGGAAGCCAGGTGATGGTGCCCTGTTTGTGCCCGGCGAGCGAGGTTTCCGTGCCATACCCCAGCTTCCCGCTCACGCTCCGCCGGTCCGCCAGGTCGGTCTTGACGACCGGGGTCGTCTCCGCGGGTGCGGGGCCCTGCGGCGGGGCGGCCACCGAACCCGAGCTGACCCGGGTCAGCACCACGACCGTCCCCACCGCCGCGGCCACGATCACGGCCGTCCCGGCGATCACCCATCGTGCGCGGCGCCGCCGGTGCAGCCGCTGTGGTCCCGCATCGGTCACTTGCCACCGCCGGTCGTGCCACTGTCGCCGCCGTTGACGGCGGCCCGGCCGGGCATCATGTCGCCCATCCCGCATTCCTTCATGGCCTTGTCCATCTTGTCCTTGTCACCGTCGGCGCCGAGCGTGATGGC
Source organism: Actinocrispum sp. NPDC049592 (assembly GCF_040675465.1). Taxonomy (NCBI): domain Bacteria; kingdom Bacillati; phylum Actinomycetota; class Actinomycetes; order Pseudonocardiales; family Pseudonocardiaceae; genus Actinocrispum; species Actinocrispum sp. NPDC049592. Next base: position 322,042 of record NZ_JBFAPA010000001.1, read on the forward strand.
CATGCCGGGGTTGTTCGGGTCCGGGTCGGGCATGTCGACGCCGTGGTCGCGCATGCACTTGGCGATCTTGCGCTGCTTGTCCAGCTCCTCCGGGCTCAACGGCTTGGGCTTGCCACCGTTGGGCAGCAGCGACCGGCACGCCTCGTCGGCCTTCTGCATCTTGTCGCCGTCCCCCGGCCCACCCGCGGCCCTCGCCTCGATCCGGCCCTCCGGCCCCGGGTCGGGCATGTCGACGCCGTGGTCCCGCATGCACTTGGCGAAGTCGCGCATCTTGTCCTCATCGGACTTGTTGTCCGACGCCTGTGCCTGGTTCGACTGCTTGTCGCTGCCGTTCAGCGACGCGACGCCGTCGTCTCCAGAACCGTTGTTCGAGCCACAGGCCGCGAGCATCAGCAGTGCTCCAGCGACCATCGTGAGTCGTAGTCTCATGCCGGTCAGTTGTAGACATCGGGCGATTCGGACCCGCTAAGCGAAAGCGCTTATGCGGCGCTTATCCGTTCGTGCGGGACACTGGGGTCATGCGGGTTCTCGTCGTGGAAGACGAACGGTTGCTCGCCGACACCCTGGCCGAGGGGCTGCGTCGGCTGTCCATGGCCGTGGACGTCTGCTACGACGGCGCCGCCGCGCTCGAACGCGTCGGTGTGCACGGGTACGACGTGGTCGTGCTGGACCGCGACCTGCCGGAGGTGCACGGCGACGACGTGTGCCGGGCCGTGCTGGACGCGGGCGGTGAAGCGCGGGTGCTGATGCTCACCGCTGCCGGGGAAGTCACCGACCGGGTCGCGGGACTGCGCCTCGGCGCGGACGATTACCTCACCAAGCCGTTCGCGTTCGACGAGCTCGTGGCCCGGGTCCAGGCGCTGGGCCGGCGGGCCCGGCCCGCCCTGCCGCCGGTGCTCGAACGCTCCGGGGTGGTCCTCGACCTGCCCCGGCACCAGGCGTCGCGGGACGGCCGGCACCTGGCGTTGTCACCGAAGGAGTTCGCCGTGCTGGAGGTGCTGATGCGGGCCGAGGGAGCGGTGGTGAGCGCCGAGGTGCTGCTGGAGAAGGCCTGGGACGAGCACGCGGACCCGTTCACCAACGCGGTCCGCGTGGCGGTGATGACCCTGCGGCGCAAGCTCGGTGACCCTCCGGTGATCGACACGCTGCCCGGCGCCGGCTACCGGCTCGCGTGATGCGCTGGTCCGCGCGCGGCAAGATGACCGCCATGTACGGCGGGGTGTTCCTCGCCATCGGCCTGGTCCTGCTGCTGATCAACTACCTGATCGTGCTGGCCATCCTGCCCAGCCCGGCGGCGGCCGTCGCCCGGGCCGTACCGGCCCTCCCCGGCGACGCGTTCCCGCTTCCGCAGGGGAACACGACGTTGATGTACACCGCCGGGGAGATCGCCGACGACTTCCGGTCCACCACGGTCAGCACCGTGCTGTGGGCGTCCGGTGTCGCGCTGCTGATCGGCGGGGTGATCGCCACGTTCGCGTCCTGGTACATGGCCGGCCGGGTGCTCCAGCCGGTGCACACGATCACCGCGACCGCGCGGCGGCTCGGCGCGGAGAACCTGACCCGGCGGATCAACATGGACGGCCCGGACGACGAGCTCAAGGAGCTCGCCAACACGTTCGACGGCATGCTCGACCGGCTGGCGTCCGCGTTCGACAGCCAGACCCGGTTCGTCGCCAACGCCTCACACGAGCTGCGCACGCCGTTGGCCGTCCAGCGGACCCTGGTCGAGGTCGCGATGGCCGACCCCGCGGCCACCCCGGAGCTGAAGAAGCTCGGCCAGCAGCTGCTGATGACCAACGAACGCAGCGAACGGCTGATCGAGGGCCTGCTCGTGCTCGCCCGCAGCGACCGCGGCCTGCAGGGCCGGGTGGCTGTGCGGCTGGACGAGGTGGCCGAGACCGTGCTGACCTCGAGCGCGGGCCTGGCCAAGGAACACGAGGTGAGCGTGCACAAGGTGATCCGGCCGCGCACGGTGTTCGGCGACCCGGTGCTGCTGGAGCGGCTGATCACCAACCTCGTGCAGAACGCGATCCGCTACAACTACGGCGGCGGCTCCGTGCTGGTCGAGGTCGGCGGTTCACCCGCGGTGCGCGTGGTGAACACCGGGCCGGTCGTGCCGGTCGAGGCGCTGCCCGGGTTGTTCGAACCGTTCCGGCGCCTGGAACGCACGTCCACGTCCGGCGGTTCGGGTTTGGGGCTGTCGATTGTGCGTTCGGTGGTCCGCGCGCACGACGGGTCGGTCGGCGCGAGCGTGCGGGCCGAGGGCGGGCTGGACATCCGGGTCGACTTCCCGCCCGCGTACAGCGTCATGACCACCAGCAACACGATCCCGGCGAGCACGTAGCTGTCGCTGACCGCCTGCTGCCACACGCCGTCGCTCCAGCCGCCGAACTCGAACCGCCAGATCGGTGTGCTGATCGCCACCGCGGCCGCGAGCACCACAGCGAGCCCCATCCCGATCCGCCGTTCGGTGACTGCGATCCAGCCCATCACGACCAGCACCGCAACCAGCCAGACCCAGTGGTGCACCCACGAGACCGGCGACACGACCAACCCGCACAACGCCGTTACGGCCACCCCGGTGGGCAGGTTCACCCGCCGGATCACGAAGACTGTCAAGGCAAGCACGACGACCGCGACCAAGATCCACAGCGACTCGTGGGAAAGCCGCGCGAACGCCCCGCGCAACGACTGGTTGCCAACGTGTGCGGGCGGCCCGATTCGGTCCCCGGCGAACACGAGCTTCGTCCAGTACTCGGCCGAGGGCCCTGGTAGTACCACAAACGCCAACGCGGTCGCGGCGACGAAGGTCACACCGGCCCCGGCCGCCGCGCGATAGTTCTTGCGTATCAAGAAGAACAGGACGAACACGGCAGGCGTGAGCTTGATCGCCGCCGCGAGTCCCACCAGGATCCCGCGGGGTTTGCGGCTCAGGCAGTCCAGCGCGACCATCGCCATCAGCACCATGTTGATCTGCCCGTAACCGAGCGTGGAGCGCACCGGATCGCTGCCGGCGGCCAGCAGCTGGACGCCGATCGCCACCAGCGCGGGCAGCACCAGCCCGTTTTCCCGGCCCCGCAAGGCGACCAGGAAGCCGAACACCACCGCGAACAGCAACAACGTGGAGATCACTGTCAGTACAAGGAAACCGGCGCGGGCGGACAGCAAAGCCGTGGGCACGAAAGCGAGGACCGCGAACGGCGGATAGGTGAACGGCAGGTGTTCGCCACGACTGGTGGCGGGCAATACTCCATATGGGTCGTCTCCGCGCAACCACGCCAGAGTGCCCAGCCGGTAGATCTCGAAATCCAGGCCGTCCAACACCTTCAGCCCGACGATGAGCGCCACCGCGGCCAGCTCGGCCAGCACCACCAGGACGACCGTCCGCTTCCGCAGCAACCTGTTTCCCTTCTGTCGCGTCTGACAAACTACCTATTAGGGAGTGCGGATCGGCTTGGGATGCGGGAAGATCAAGGCTGGATCTCGCTGAGGCGCGGCGAGCCTCCCTCGTCAAGGAGGCGCGCCGTAATAACGTCAGTTGGGTGGGGGCCGTGTCGGCCTTCAACCAGTCAGTGAGGTGACTCAGTTCGGGAGGCTTGCGGTGCGCGCGCTCAGGGTGGTGGGACTCGGCGAGGACGGGACGACCGTCATCCTCGAGGACCCGATCCGCGGCGAGCGTTTCCAGCTGCCGGCGGACGAGCGGCTGCGAGCGGCCGCCCGTGGCGACGTCACCAGACTCGGCCAGATCGAAATCGAGCTGGAGAGCCAGATGCGCCCACGTGAAATCCAGGCCCGCATCCGCGCGGGAGAGTCGGTCGAGCAGGTCGCCGCGGCCTCCGGGCTGCCGGCCGACAAGGTCGACCGGTTCGCCTACCCGGTGCTGCTCGAGCGGTCGCGCACGGCCGACCTGGCCCAGCGGGCTCACCCGGTCCGTGAGGACGGCCCGGACGTGCAGACCCTCGGCGAGGTGGTGGCGCACGCGTTCGGCCTGCGCGGCCAGGAGTACGCCGAGGCGTCCTGGGACTCGTGGAAGGGCGAGGACGGCAAGTGGGTGGTGCAGCTGCGCTGGACCGCGGGCCGTTCGGACAACCACGCGCACTGGTCGTTCCACCCGGGTGCGCACGGCGGCACCGTGACCCCGCTCGACGACCACGCCCACGACCTGCTGGACCCCAACCCCCAGCGGTCGCTGCGGACCGTGCGCCCGGTGACGGAACTGGCCAGGCAAGCGCTTGCGGTCGAGGCTCCGGCCCGCCCGCAACCGGTCGCCCAGCCGCAGCCGCAGCCCGAGCCGGTGCACCAGCCAGAACCCGCGTACCGCCAGCCCGAGCCGGTCTACCGGCAGCCGGAACCGGTGTACGCGGAGCCGCCGGTGTACGTGCGGCCCGAGCCGCCCATGCAGCCGGTCCCGCAGCAGGCGCCGCCGCCACCCCCGGCACCGGAGCCCGAGCCTGAGCCCGTCGTGGCCCAGGAGCCCGCTCCGGCACCCGAGCCCGAGCCGGAACCCGTCCCCGAGCCCGCTCCCGCGGCCGCGACGGTGACCGAGCCGGTGCAGGAGTCGCTGGTGGAGGCGGAGGAGCCGAAGCCGGAGAAGCCGGCCCCGGCCCGCCGGGGCAAGGGCAAGAAGAATCACCCGATCGTGCCCTCCTGGGAGGACGTCTTGCTCGGCGTCCGCTCCAACCGAGGCTGAATCCCCTCGTGGGTGGTTGGGCACCACTCACGAGGGGCGATCACCTGACTGGGGCGTTGGTCCAGCCGCCGGGGACCAGGTCGATGGTCGCGGCCAGGGCCTTGAGCCGGTCCGCGCCGAAGTCCTCCAGCGGGGTGTCCACGTGCAGCTTGAAGCTGTACCCCTCGACGTCCCGCAGGATGATCTCGCCGGGGGACACCGCCGCCGCGTGACCGTTGATGACCTCGTTGGTCGTGATGCTGGGCGCCTGGGGCGTCGCGGTGATGGTGACCTGCGGGGTGCGGCCCAACGGCTCGAAGGACAGCTTCACCACGCTGGTCTCCGGCGGCGACAGCGGCACGGTGTTCTGGATCTCCAGCAGGTTCGACGGGAGCCCCGCCTCGGTGGGCGAGATGGTGAACGGCAGCTGCACGTCGGCCGAGGTGAACGCGACGCTCTCGGCGACGTGGTACACCCGGTTCCGCAGGTCGGGCTGGTCGTCCTCGATCGTGACCTGTACCCAGCGGTCCGTTCCGTACTCCATGACCAGGGTCGGCGTGGCCTCACCGGGCATCCAGAACACGCGGCGCCCCTCGATCGGCGGCTGGGCCGCCGGGAAACCGGCCGCCGCCGGATCGGGCTGGAAGCGGGTTCGCGGGTACATGCTCACCTCGCCCGTGCCGGGCCTGCCGTCCGTGCGCACCAGGCTCACGGACGCCTTGACCCGCATCACCGAGTACATCAGCGGCTTGTAGCCACCGGCCGTGCCGACCTGCAGCGGGAACGAGCGCATGTCGAACAGGGTCGGGTCGGCCAGGCCGGTCGCCGGCGGGTTCTCCCGCAGCCCGCTGACCAGGCCCGGCGCGACCAGCGCGGACAACCCCAGCACGGCCACCACGCCCACGGCCGCGACCACCAGGCGGCTGCGCCGGCGGCGCCGTCCGGTCTTCACCGCGCGGGTGACGTCGACGCCGGACCGCAGATCCGGATCCACGTCCCGCAGGGGCGCCAGCAGCCGGGCGCCGTCCTCGAAGTGGTCCATCCTCGTCACCTCCCGCCCAACAGGCTCAGATTGTGTTCACCCAGATGTTTTCGCAGGGCCGCGAGGCCATGCGAGGTCTGGGACTTCACGTTCCCGGACGAGCAGCCGAGGATGCCGGCCACGTCGGCCACCGGCAGGTCGTACAGGAACCGCAGCACCAGCACGGCCCGTTGCTTCGGAGGGACGCGGGCGAGGGCGGCGTGCAGGACCTCGGTCGTCTCCACGTCCGGCCCTGCGGGAATGGGCTGGTCAGGGGTCTCCCGTACCAGCCGGACCCGGGACAGCCAGCCGGTGCGCTGTTCGTTGAGGAACGTGCGGACCACGATCGTGCGCACGTAGGCGTCGATGTTGTCGGCGGCCTTCGCCCTGGCCCAGTGGATGTACAGGCGGGTGATCGCGTTCTGCACGATGTCGTCGGCCCGGTGGCTGTCGCCGCAGAGCAGGTAGGCGATCCTGCGCAGGGTGGGCAGCCTCGCGGTGACGTACTCGGTGTACTGCTCCTCGTCGGTCGCGCGCACGGCCCACCCCCTTCGCCCTGGAGACAGTCCCAGCAGGGCGACCGGTTGTGTGACGGTAGTCACATAGTCCACAGCCAGACTCCTTCAACATAACGACCGGGCCCGAACAGCGCCTCGCAGGCGGCCAGCAGCACGTCCTGGTGCTCATGCGGGCCCAGGACCACCGCTCCGGCGTTCCAGAACTCCAGGTCACGCTGGGCCTGGTCGCGTTCGGCCGGGCCGATGGCCGGGAGCTCGCCGGTCTTGGCAGCGTTTGCAAGCAGGGCGGAGGTGGGCGTGCGGACCGCGCCGTACTGGCCACGACCGGACCGGCCGGGGCCGACGAAGTACCCCTCGGCCAGCGGGAACCGCAGACCGCCGTCGACCTGCCAGTGCAGCGGCAGCGAGTTCTCCGAGGACGCCAACGGCACCGTCACCACGGTCTTCCCGGCGGTCACGTAGTTCTGCCAGTGGGTGAAGAACCTGGGGGTGTCGGGACGGGTGACGACGTCCTTGGGGATCGGCACGATCGGCAGCAAGGCGGCGGTGAGCGCGCCGAACCACAACAGCCGCAGCGGCACGTGGGTGGCGTGCGCGGCCAGTGTCAAGATCCGTTCAGACCCCATGGCCAGCAGGATCCCGATCACCGGGACACAGGCCATGGACAGCCGCGAACCGATCACCGAGTCGTACAACGGCAGCTTCGACACGACCAGCCAGGGCAACGGGATCCAGGTGTGCACGCCCGCAACGGTCAGCTCCCAGCCCAGGGACAGCACGGCCAGCACAGCGGCGGTGATCGTGAGCGCCCGTGCGGCCGCCACCCGCCACAGCCAGATTCCCAGCACCACCACCAGAATCACCAGCGGCCAGCCGAGATACGCGTTCACCTCGGTCGGGTTGGCCGTGAACTCATCCGGCACAACGAAAGCGGCGAGGTCGTTGCGCGCGGGCCCGTGTTCCATTCGGGAATAGCTCTGCGGCCCGAAGAACTGCATCCACAGCGGATAGGCGACCAACGGCAGCGCGACCAGAGCGGCCACGCCCAATCCGCGGAACAACTCCCTGGTGAACACCTCACGCCGGACCAGACCGTAGACGAGCAAAGCGGTTCCCGCGATCAGCAACGGCTCCTCACCCAGGAAAACCTGGTACGCCAGCAGAAACCCGAGCACGATCCCGCTGCCGCCGTGCCGGATCCGGATGAGCTGAGCGATGATCAGCGGTAGCACGAACAACGAGACGAAGTTCGGATGCGACCAGCCGTGCGAGACCATCGGGGGTGCGAACGCGCAGAACGCGCCGCCGATCACCGCGCCGGCGCGAGAAGTCGTTATATGCCGGGAAATCAGCCAGTACCAGGCGAATGCGCTGCCCGCGGTACCACCGGTGAGCACGAGCGCCCAGGTGAACGTCGGACCGAACAGCCAGGTGACCGGCGCGAGCGGAATGCCCAGGCCGAGCACCGAGGTGTTGGCCATCATGTTCACCCCGGCCGGGCTGTTCTGCAGTGTGCTGAACAACACGTCCCGCGGTGATTTCGCGGCCACCGCGAAGAACCACTCGAACAGGTTCTGGTCGTAGCCGTTACGCAGGTACGCGTGCCGCAAGTCTGTCCACAACAGACAGTAGAGCAGCAGCGCGGCCAGCACGTAGCCACCGGCCACCAGCGCGTCGGTCCGCGCCGTTCGCTTTGTCCCCCTGGTCAGCACCATCACGCCCGAAGGACACGGGCGTGCGCGCGGATGGTTGCAATCAGCGCGAAATTTGACCTCAAGCTCGCTTGAGGTCGCATCCTTGGCAGAGAAAATCGGGTGCGCCGGGGGCGTGCGGTCTCTACCGTCTCCGGTACCGGAACCCAACCAGCAAAGGGGCGAGGTATGAGCACGGCCAGGCAGGGTTCGGCCTTCGGAGCTCTCCGTCGCCTCGGCCCCTACCTGAGACCGGTGCGGCTGCCGCTGACCGCGGCGGTGGTCGCGACGATCGGCGCGATGACGGCCGGCCTGCTGATCCCGTTGATGATTCAGGACATCCTGGACGGGCCGGTGGCACGGCACGACACCGGTGCGTTGTTCTGGCCCGTGTTCACGGTGGCGCTACTGGGGACCGCCGAGGCGAGTCTGTTCTACACGCGGCGAAAGCTCGGCGCCGGGCCGACGACCCGCGTCGAGGCCCGGATGCGCGAGACCCTCTACCGGCATCTGCAGCGGCTGCCGATCGCGTTCCACGACCGATGGCAGTCCGGGCAGCTGCTGTCCCGCGCGGTGACCGACCTGTCCACCATCCGCCGGTGGATCGCGTTCGTCGGCATCTTCCTGGTGGTCAACAGCCTCACCCTGCTGGCCGGGCTGACCGTGTTGTTCTTCCTGGACTTCTGGCTCGGCCTGGTGGTGCTGCTCGGCGCGGCGCCGCTGGTGGCCATCTCCACGGTGTTCGAGTCCCGCTACAAGGTGGCCGCGCGGCTGGCCCAGGACCAGGGCGGCGACCTGGCCACCACGGTCGAGGAGTCGGTGCTCGGCATCCGCGTGCTCAAGGCGTTCGGCCGCGGCCCGCACCTGGCCGCGAAGTTCATGCGGCAGGCCGTCGAGCTGCGCGGCACCGAGCTGCGCAAGGTCCGGATCCTGTCGCTGCTGTGGGGCGCGATCGTGCTGCTGCCCGAGCTGGGCATCGCCGGTCAGCTGCTGGTGGGCACGTTCGCCATCAGCGACGGGACGATGACCATCGGCACGCTGGTGGCCGCGGTTGCTGTGGCGGCGTACCTGCGCTGGCCGACCGACTCGATCGGCTGGCTGCTGGCCGAGACGAACCAGACCGCGTCCGCGATCGAACGGTTCTTCGAGGTGATCGACGAGCCCGAGACAATCGCTGACCCGCCCGCTCCTGTTGCGCCGGTGCAGCCTGCGCGGGGGCATTTGCGGTTCGAGGACGTTTCGTTCCGGTACTCCGAGCACGGCCGGGATGTGTTGCGGGGCGTGGATTTGGACATCCGGCCGGGTGAGACCGTCGCTCTGGTGGGCGCGACCGGGAGCGGGAAGACGACGTTGACCGCTTTGGTGGCGCGGCTCGCGGATGTGACCGGTGGGCGGATCACGGTCGATGGGGTGGACGTTGCCTCGATGGCTTTGGACGACCTGCGGACGTTGGTGTCGACGGCTTTTGAGGAGCCGGTGCTGTTCTCGGCGAGTGTTCGGGAGAACATCGCGCTGGGGACGCCGGATGCGACCGATGAGGATGTCCGGTCCGCGCTGCGGGTGGCGCAGGCGGAGACGTTCGTTGACGCTTTGCCCTGGGGGCTGGACACGCGGATCGGTGAGCAGGGGTTGTCGCTGTCGGGTGGGCAGCGGCAGCGGCTCGCTTTGGCTCGGGCGATCGTGGGGCGGCCCTCTGTGCTGGTGCTGGACGATCCACTGTCTGCTTTGGACGTTCATACTGAGGCCGAGGTGGAGCGGGCGTTGCGCGAGGTTTTGAGTGATGTGACGGCTTTGGTGGTGGCGCACCGGCCTAGCACTGTTCAGCTTGCCGATCGGGTGGCGATGCTTGCCGATGGACGGATTGCCGCGGTTGGGTCGCATTCGGAGTTGCTGGCGACGAATCCGGCTTACCGGTCGCTGTTGTCTACTTTGGATGCTGATGAGGAGGTGCGGGCTTCGTGAGCGTCGACGAGTCGTGGCGGGGGGTTGCGGCCGAGGAGGTCGATGAGGTCGACACCAAGATCAGCGCTTTGCTGCAGGCTCGGTCGCGTCGGTTGCTGGGGTCGCTGACGCGGCCTTATGTGTGGGCTTGTGTGCTGGCTTTGGCGATTGTGATCTTGCAGAACGCGGCTTCGATGGCTGGGCCGTTGTTGATCGCGGCCGCGATTGATGATGGTATTCCGGCGGCTATGCGCGGAGACGCGAGCACGCTGGCCTGGTGCATTGGTGCGTATGTCTTCTCGTCGTTGGCCAACTCCGTGTTGCTGGTGACGTTCCAGCGGTTGTCCGGCCGGATTGGGCAGGACATCCTGCGGGACCTGCGGGAGCGGGTTTTTCATCACACACAGCGGCTCTCGCTGTCGTTTCATGAGTCGTACACGTCTGGGAAGGTCATCTCGCGGCTGACCGCGGATGTCGACGCCATCGCGGAGCTGCTCGATGACGGGCTGAACCAGCTGTTGAACGCGGTGCTTTCGTTGGTGGGCATCGGGGTGCTGTTGATGATCCTCGATGTGCCGTTGGCGCTGCTGGTGTTGGCCGGGTTTGTGCCGCTGGTTCTGATGACGCGGTGGTTCCAGCGGCGGTCGAAGCGGTCCTACCGGCGGACGCGGGCGGCGATTGCGAAGATCATCGTTCAGTTCGTCGAGACCATGAATGGGATGCGGGCGGTTCAGGCCTTTCGGCGTGAGCGGCGCAATGAGTCCATTATGGATGGTCTGAACGATGACTATCGTGAGGCGAGTTACCACGCTCTCAGTGCCGTAGCGGCGTACACAGCCTCGGTTCGGTTCGTGGGGAACATCTCGCTGGCGCTGATTCTGGGTGTCGGTGCGTGGCGGGTTACTGGTGGGAGTCTTGAACTCGGTGTGCTGACTGCGTTCACGCTGTACCTGCGCCGCTTCTATGACCCCCTCGACCAGCTCGCCATGGTCACGAACTCCTACTCGTCCGCGAGTGCCGCGCTGGAGAAGATCTCCGGGGTTTTGGAGGAGGCTCCCTCCGTTCCGGAGCCTTTGCGGCCGCAGGCTCTTCCGGATCGCGGCGGCGCGATCACCTTCTCGCAGGTGGAGTTCCGGTACTCGGCTGACAGCCCTCTGGTTCTACCCACCTTCGATCTGGTGATTCCGGCTGGGCAGACCGTTGCCTTGGTTGGGGCCACTGGTGCGGGGAAGTCCACGATCGCCAAGCTTGTTGGCCGCTTCTACGACCCGAGTTCTGGTTCCGTGCGGCTGTCCGGTGTGGACCTTCGTGACGTCGCTGACACCGATCTCCGGCGTCATGTGGTGACTGTGACTCAGGAGAACTTCCTGTTCTCTGGGTCGGTTGCGGACAACATCGCTTTGGGCAGGCCTTCCGCCACTCGGGGCGAGGTCGAGTCCGCGGCGGCTGCGGTGGGTGCGCATGAGTTCATTGCCGCGCTGCCCGATGGGTATGACACTGATGTGCGGAAGCGCGGTGGGCGGTTGTCTGCCGGGCAGCGTCAGCTGGTGGCTTTCGCTCGCGCTTTCCTCGCCGACCCCGCTGTGCTTGTGCTCGACGAAGCCACCTCGAGCCTGGATGTGCCCAGCGAGCGGGCCGTTCAGTCTGCTCTGGAGACTGTTCTGGCTGATCGGACTGCGCTCATCATTGCTCACCGGCTGTCCACTGTGCTCATTGCTGATCGCGTGCTTGTGGTTGATGGTGGGCGGATTGTTGAGGACGGGTCTCCCGATGAGCTTGTTGCCGATGGGCGGGGTGAGTTCGCCGCTCTTCATCGGGCTTGGCTGGATTCTCTGGTGTAGCCAGTCGAACACGGGGTGGCGCTTAAAGACTTCGCTCGCCGCTGTGCGGCTCTTCACCAGCTACGCCTACCCCTTGAAGTGCAGCGGTCAGTCAGTCCACCGATGGGGATAGTTGGTAGGCCGGCATGTTGCCTGCGAGGGCGGTGAAGATGGCGACGTTGTGTTCGTAGGCGCGGATGCTTTCGAGGATCAGGGATTTCTGTTCTGCCGGGGTCCACACTGTGTTCAGCAGTTCCCTGTAGTTGTCTCGGAACTTGGGTGGGCTGGGGATTCGGTCGAAGACGTAGAAGAGGCTGCCGGGGCCGGTGATGTTGTGCAGGTTCTTGAGTTTGACGCGGATTGCTTGGCCGCCTGCGATGTCGCCGAGGTAGCGGGTGTAGTGGTGGGCGACGAATTGCTCTGGGGAGGTGGCGGCGACCTCGCGGATTCTGGCGCAGTAGGCCTCGGTAGCGGGGAGTGGGCGGATCTCTTTTTCCCAGGCAGGGCCGAAGTAGAACTCCATGTCCTGACGCAGTGCGGGGATTCTGGTGAGTTCGTCGAACACGAACTGGCCTGCGGTGGGGTGGTTTCGCATGGTCTCGGCGGCTTCCTCAAGAGCGCCGTAGACGAAGTAGAGCTGGCTCGACAGGGCCGCGAAGGCGTCGACGGACAGCTCGCCGCCGAGCAGGGCCGTGATGAACGGGGAGTGGTTGGCCTGCTCGTGGGCCGGCATCGTCGCAGCTCGGAGGCTCTCCGCGAAGGTCATGCCACGCTCCTTTTCTGACACCGCTGTCAGAAAAGGATAACCGTTAGGGTCGCCTAACTCCAGTGGCACGGAGGATGAACCCCACGGCGGCCTCGACGTCGATGTCTCCGGCGGCCGCGAGAGCGCCCATGATCATCGGGATCAGCGCGTTGATGTCCGCTGACGTCATCTGACCTGCGGACATGCCCTGCGCCAAGATCGTGCGAAGTTCCGATGTGATGGGCGCGACGTGGTCGGACATCTGGGAGTAGGCCTCGGGTGAGAGGACCGCGTTCAGCTTTTCGCCTGGGGGCATGTGGCGGGCGGCGAGGACTTCGAGGTGCATGCGCACGAAGACGGCCAGTGCCTCGACTGGGTCGGTCACGCCGGACAGGGCGGATTGGAGGCGTTGGACGTACAGGGATGTTTCGTGCTCGACGAACGCGACCAGCAGGGCCTCGCGGTCTGGGAAATGGTTGTAGATCGCGGTCCGGCCCACGCCCGCGGCTGTGGCGACGCTCGTGAGGGTAATCCCGTCGAAGCCGCGGGTGTACAGCAACGTCCGCATCGCCTCGAACACCTTGGCGCGCACCTGTTCGCGGTGCGCGGCCAAGGACTCACCGAGAATCTTCGGCATCCTGGAAGGTTAGCCCACGGGCCAGGTGTGCACGGGTTCGCCGGTGTGCATCAGTTCGATGTAGGCGCGGAGCATGCCGGTCAGCGCGGCGTCGCGAGTGGCACCTCGCTCTTCCAGGCGCGCCACGGTGTCACGTTGCCAGGTCGCGCCGTTGCGCCGGGCCACACACCGCTGCTCGATGATGTCGAGGTACCGTTCCCGCGCGGTGTCCGACACCCCGCAGTCGCGCAAACCCTCGTGCGCCATGGGAAGCAGCCGCCGGAGTACCAGCTCGTCGGGTGGGATCCAGCCGATCCCGGGCCAGTACAACTGGGACGACAGCCCGTGCTTGGCCGCCGCGTACAGGTTCTCCTCGGCCGCTTGGAACGACATCTGTGTCCAGAGTGGACGATCTTCCAGCACCAGGGCCCGTTGTGCGCCATAGAAGAACGCCGCGTTCGCCACGAGGTCCACCACGGTCGGCCCGGCGGGCAGCACCCGGTTCTCCACCCGGAGGTGCGGCACGCCGTCCACCACGTCGTACACCGGCCGGTTCCAGCGCCACACGGTTCCATTGTGCAGCCGCAGTTCCCGCAGCTCCGGGGTCCGCCCGGCGGCCAGCGCCTCCATCGGGTCCTCATCGTGCGTGTCGGGCAGCAGGCTTGGGAAGTACCGGACGTTCTCCTCGAACAGGTCGAAGATCGACGTGATCCACCGCTCGCCGAACCACACCCGCGGCCGCACGCCCTGGTTCTTCAGCTCGTCCGGGCGGGTGTCCGTGGCCTGCTCGAACAGCGGGATCCGGGTCTCGTGCCAGAGTGCCTTGCCCAGCAGGAAAGGCGAGTTCGCGGCGAGCGCGACCTGCGGCCCGGCCAGGCACTGCGCCGCGTTCCAGTGCGCGGCGAACCCCTCCGGCTCGACCTGCAGGTGCAGCTGCGCGGAGGTGCACGCGGCCTCCGGCAAGATCGACTCGGCGTAGCTGCGCAACCGGTCCGGCGGGCGGCCGGGCATCGGCTGACCCTCCATGTTGAGCAGCATCTCCTCGCCCCGCGCGGCGAAGATCTGCTCGTTGAGCACGGAATACCGGCTGTTCGGCGACAGCCAGCGGGCGTCGAAGTGCTCCTCCCGGATGGTGGGCAGGATGCCGATCATCACCATGTCCGTGCCGGCGTCGTGCGCCTTGGCATTCGCCTTGGTCAGCAGGCAGCGCACGTCGTGCTCGAGCTCGATCGCCTCGTTGCCGTCCAACGGGCGCGGCGCCACGTTCAGCTCGATGTTGTGCTGCCCCAGTTCGGTGGTGAACATCGGGTCGTCGATCTTCTCCAGCACGACCGTGTTCGTCATGGCCGGCTGCAGCCGGTCGTCCACCAGGTTGAGTTCGATCTCCAGGCCCATCTGCCTGCGGTGAAAGGCGAAACTGTCACTGTTGAGCATCGACGCCAACGCGTCCAGGCAACGCTGGATCTTGCGGCGATACCTCTGGCGATCCTCCCGGGTGTAGGCCCCGGTCGTCACGTCCCTTCCCATGCCGCCTCCCCTTCGCTCGGCTCGGCTGCACCAGCGGGAGAAATAACGTTGACACAGCAATTGTCCGGATAGCTAGCGGCCAAATCGGTGCTGTAAGTCACCTCTGGATGACGCTCCGCGAAAAGTGGTTGGTCCGTACCGGGGATTCCCATCAGCCGGAATTCCTATACATGGGAAGATCCGCGCCATGGCCAGCGTGATCCGGGTGGACGACCCCGCAGACCCCCGGGTGGACGATTTCCGGGACCTCTCGACGGCCGACCGGCGACCCGACCGCCCGGGTGGAAAAGGCCTGGTCATCGCGGAAGGCGTAGTCGTCGTGCGGCGAATGCTCGCGTCGCCCTACCCCGTGCGGGCGCTGCTCGGGGTCGAACGCCGCATCGCCGAAGTCGCGGGTGAAGTCGGCCACACTGTCCCGGCCTATGTGACCTCCGCCGAGGTTATGGCGGAGGTCGTCGGATTTCACCTGAATCGCGGCGTGCTCGCCGTGGCCGATCGCGCCAAGCCGTGGACGCTGGACGATCTGACCGGTTCCCGGCGGCTCGCGGTGCTCGAAGGCGTGGGTGACCACGAAAACCTCGGCGCTTTGTTCCGAAATGTCGCCGCGCTCGGGGTGGACGGGGTTGTCATTGGCCCGGGGTGCAGCGACCCGTTGTACCGGCGCAGCGTGCGGGTCTCCATGGGACACGTTCTCGCCGTGCCGTTCACCACCGTCACGGAATGGCCGGACGCGTTGAAGTACCTGCAAGACAAGGGTTTCCAAGTGCTCGCGTTGACGCCTAGAGCCGATGCCGTCCCACTGAATGAGATCAGGATCGACGGGCCGGTCGCCGTGCTGCTCGGCTCCGAAGGCCCGGGGCTCACCGACGGGGCGATCAAGGCGGCGTCACACGCCGTACGCATCCCCATGGCGGGTGGAGTTGACTCGCTGAACGTCGCCACTGCTGGTGCCGTCGCGTTTTACGCCATCGCAACTGGTTAGCTATGCCCGTGGAGCTGCACACGAACGGTGAGCGAGTCGTGCTCACCGGGCCGGACGCGACGGAGGTCGAGCCCGGCACGATCCCCGGCGAGCTGTCCACCGCGCTGGACGAGTGGGCGCAGGTCGTCGCCGCCATGCAACGCGCCGACGCGCCCGAGGACCCGACCGCGGCCGTGGTCGTGTCCAGACGTGGCCGTCAGCTCGCGGACCGCGTGTCGGCCGCGTTGGGGACCACAGTGCGGTACCACGACCCGTTGACCGGTGAGGTGCTCGTGGTCGACGCCACCGTGACACGGCCCGCGCCGGAGCCCCGGCCACCCGAGCTCACGCCGTGGCTGACCGGGCTGACCGTCAGCGGCATGGTCGGGCTGATCACGTTGGCGGCCGTGGTCACCCTGGCGCTCACGTTGAACGAGACCAGCGCGTTGCTGGCGGTCGGCGCGAATGTCGTGGTGACCGCGGGGCTGGCGCCTTCGGTGTGGCTGGCGCGCAAGGTCCTGGTCTGGCGGTGGGTCGCGCTGGGAGTCGCGGCGGGCCTGGCCCTGGGCTGGGTCGCGCTCATCGTCGTGCTGATCTAACCCCTTGCGTCAAGGGCGCGAACGACACCCTGGAGAAGATCGACGAGGCCCGCGACAAGGGCGACTTCGGCTCGATCGTCGGCCTGCGTGCCCAGCTCAACGCGGCGGCGCCGACGATCCACACCACCCCGCGGATGCTCCGACAAGCGAAGCCACCCAGGTAGAGATGAAGGCCCCGGTCGCCTCAACCGGGGCCTTCACTGTTCCCGAACTGACTGCCGCTCCCACCACGAAGCGGACGTGCTGAGGTTAGCCTACCCTCACTTCCCTTCGCAACCCGACCTCCCGATCGGGCGACGGTCATGCACGGGACGTGAACTTGGCGGTCAGGCGGTAGAAGGCCTCGGTGGGGTCGGTGTCCAGAAGGGACCAGGGCCAGGGGTGGAGGCGGTCGCGCATGGCGTGGAGGTGGGTGGTGGCGGTGGGGCGGTCGTTGGTGAGGGTGCCGGCGGCGGCGAAGATGTTGTGGGCCTCGAAGGCGCGGGGGTGGGGTGCGGTGTCGGTGAGGTACTTGCGGGAAGCGGCGGTGATCAGCGGGGTCGCGGGGCGCAACGCCTGACGCCACGGCTTCGCGCTGCCGGAGTCCAAAGACTGGGCGAGGAAATGGGCGGCGGGCACCACTGCGGTCACCGGATCGCCGGAAGGCGCCGAGGCAAGGGTGTCCATCGCGAACTGCTGCCGCTCCTCGGGTGGGAGCGAGTGCAGGCGGGTCATGAACGCCGGATACAGGGTCGGCGCGCGGGTGATGATCTCCGCCCAGATCGAGTCCTGCTCATCCCGGCCGAAGTCCAGCCCCTGCGCCACGACCAGCAACAACGCCCACACCACGGGGTCGTCTGGGAGTTGCTCGGACGCGGTCATCAGTGGAGCGAGAGCCAGCTGCAACGTCGCCCCGGCCTTCAGGGCACGTGGGATCGACCGCGCCTCCACGATGTACGCCTGAGCCGCGGCCAGCAGCAGGTCGGGGTCGTTGTGGTCCCGCCCCACCTTCGCGACCTGGTCACCGCGGCCCGCGAGCGAGTCTCCGAGCACCTCGACCCGCAACATCCGGGTCTCCGGATCCGGTCGGCACTCCCACAGCACCGTCGACACCGCGCCGAGGTGCCCCTCGGTCAGGGCGGCGTCCAGCTGCGAGTCCTCGTAGCAGTGACCGAGAACCAGCGGGCGCCGAGCGCCGAACAACTTCACACCGGCAGCGTAGTCACGAATACCGGCCGCTCAGCCGGTGGAAAGCCTCGGCCGGGTCGTCCTCCAGGTAGCACCACGGCCAAGGGTTCAGCCGGTCGCCCATGCCGCGCAGGTGTTCGGCCGCGCCTTCGCGGTCACCGGCCAGCGCGCACGCCGCGAAGAACATGTTGTGCGCCTGGTACGAGCGGGGATGCGGCTTCGCGCCGGTCCGCCACTTGCGGCTGGCCTCGGCGATCGGGCCCGCGGCGTCGTGGAACATCCGCTCGGCGAGCCGCCACGGTTTCAGCCGGGACTCCGCCGCCGCGAACAGCTCGAAGTAGGCGATCGGCAGCATCGTCGTCAACGGGCTACCGGGCCGCGCCGAAGCCACGGTGTCCACGGCGAACTCCAGCATCTCCTCGCTTGAGCCGTACCACTTCTCGCACAAGGCCTGCAGTCTGGCCGAGTGGGCCGCGTACAGGTCCGGGGCGCGGTCGACGGCCTGCGTCCAGATCGAGTCCTGCTCGGCGCGGGTGAAACCGAGCCCGCGCGACACCGTCTGCAGCAAGGCCCACGGGACCGCGTCGTCCGGGAGCAGCTCGGACGCCGTCATCAACGGACTCAGCGCCAGCTGCAGCGTCGCACCGAACTTGAGCTTCTGCTGGTGGCTCATCGTCGACGCGGGACCGATGCCCCGGATCCGCCACGCCTCCTCGATGTAGGACGCCCCGGCGACGAGCAGCAGCTCGGGATCCCGGCGGTCGTGCCCGAGCTTGGCGATCTGGTCGCCGTACCCGAACAGGCACGTGCCCAGCCGGTCGGCACGCAACATCCGGGTCTCCGGATCGTGGCGGCACTCCCGCAGGACCGTCATCGACGCGCCGACGTGGCCGTCCCGCGCCTCGGCAAGAGCGGCATCGAGGATTTCGTCCTTGTAGCAGTGATCCAGGATCAGCGAGCGCCGAGTGCTCCTGCCGAACAGCTTCACACGGGCAGGGTATCGAGCCGTTTGGTCCGCCACCGCAGGACGGCGCCGCAGACCACCGCGGCGAGCATGGCCGCGATCCCGCCCACGATCAACGGCGACCGGCCGCCGAACTGGTCGGCGAGCCACCCGGTCATCGGCCCGGCGATCGGGTTTCCGCCCAGGAACACCAGCATGTACAAGCCCATCACGCGGCCGCGCATCTCCGGGCTCACCGACAACTGCACGGTTGTGTTGGCGGAGTTCATGAACGTCATCAGCACGACGCCGACCGGGACCAGCGCGACCGCGAAAGCCAGGTATGTCGGCATAAGCCCGGCAGTCATCTCCAGGAACCCGAAGACCAGCGCCGATCCGAAGAGCATCTTCAGCCCCGGCTTGCTGCGCACCGACCGGCGGGCGGCCAGCAGCGCACCCGTCAACGTCCCGACCGCCAAAGCACTGGACAGCAAGCCATAACCGTCGGCTTCCTTGTGGAACACGTTGGCGGCCACCACAGCCAGGGTCGTGAAGAACGTGATGGCGAACGTGCTCACGCAGAACATCAGGGTCAGCACGACAACCAGGTCGATGCGGCCGCGCACGTACCGGAGTCCTTCGCGCAGCTGGCCTTTGGCGCGTTTCACGGCCGGGCCGCGGTGCAGCTCGGCGGGGTTCATCATGATCAGCCCCGCGATCACCGCGATCGTGCTGACCGCGTTGATCAGGAACACCGGACCGGTGGACACCCACGTGATCATCAGGCCCGCGATCGCCGGCCCGACAACGCGAGCGAGGTTGAAGGAGGAGGAGTTCAGCGCCACCGCGTTGGTCAGCTGGGTGGAACCGACCATCTCACCGACGAACGACTGCCGCGTCGGCGTCTCCACCGCGACGAAACACCCGAACACCAGGCAAAGCAGGTACACCTGCCAGATCCGCACCAGCCCGGTGACGTCCAGAATCCCCAGAACCAAAGCACAAGCGGCCATCCCGGACTGCAGGAAGACCAGCAGCTTGCGCTTGTCCAGCCGGTCCGCCCACACCCCGGCCCACAGCGACAACAACAGCGTCGGCGCGAACTGCAGCGCGGCGGCGATACCGAGGGCGACCGGGTTGTTGCCGGTCAACGTGAACACGAGCCAGTCCTGCGCGATCCGGTTCATCCAGGTGCCGACGTTGGAGATGACCTGGCCGGAGAAGAACAACCGGTAGTTGCGGATGCGCAAGGAGGAGAAGGTGCCGGTGGGCGGTGCCGCTGGTGGCGGTGGTAGGTCTGAGTCGCTGATCGTCTGCTTCTCTCGGGTCCTACCCGCCCCCGCTGTCACCGCTGCATGCCTCCCGAAGGATCCAGGACAGGACCGGCGGGCAAGTTGTTACTGTCCCGCCATTCTGTCGATGATCTCGGCCGCGCGGGACAGGGTCGCCCGCTCGGCTTCGTCCAGTTCGGACAGTCGCGCGTCCAGCCAGGCCTCCCGCGCGGAGATGTCGGCGTCGATGTAGCCGAGGCCCTGCGCGGTGAGTTCGACGATCACCTGCCTGCCGTCGTTCGGGTGCGCGCTCTTGGAGATGTAGCCCATGTCCTCGAGGGCACCGATGACCCGGGTCATGGACGGTGGTTGCACGCCTTCCCGCGCGGCCAGCTCGCCCGGCGTCATCGGGCCGCACTTGTGCAGGCTCGACAGGGCCGAGATCTGGCTCAGCGTGACGGACGCGTTGGTCCGCTGCGCCCGGAGCCGCCGGTTGAGACGCATCACGGCCAGCCGAAGCCGGCTGGTCAGTGCGTGCTCGCCAGCGGTACCGGACACTTGCTTAGCATACCTCATGATTTACATGCAGTTTTGCACGTAACTGCCGGTCAGCCGAGCGCGGCCTCGATCGGGCCGATCGCGAAGTACCCGACGAACGCCACCGCGACCACCCACATCAGCGGGTGGATCGTGCGGACGCGGCCGGAAACGGTGCGCAGCAGGACGAAGCTGATGAAGCCCGCGCCGATGCCGTTGGCGATCGAGTACGTGAACGGCATCACCACGATGGTCAGGAACGCCGGCAGCGCGATCGAGAAGTCGTCGAAGTCGATCTCCCGGACCTGCGCCATCATCAGCACACCCACGACGACCAGCGCCGGAGCCGCGGCCTCGACCGGCACGATCTGGTACAGCGGGGTGAAGAACATCGCCACGATGAACAACAGGCCGGTGACCACGTTCGCCAGGCCCGTCCGCGCGCCTTCCGCGATCCCGGCCGCGGACTCGATGTAGACCGTGTTGGAACTGCTGGAGGCCGCACCACCGGCGACCGCGCCCAGCGAGTCGACCAGCAGTGCCTTGCCGACGCCCGGAAGCTGCCCATCCGCGCCGACGAGTCCGGCCTCCTTGCCCAGACCGGTCAACGTGCCCACCGAGTCGAAGAAGTCGGTCAGCACCAACGTGAACACCAGCAGCGCGGCGGTGATCGCGGGCACGCGGGTCCACGCGCCGAACGAGAAGTCCCCGATCAGCGAGAGGTCCGGCAGCGAGAACACGCTGTCCGGCATGCCCGGGTAGCCCAGGTTCCAGCCCTTCGGGTTCGTGCCCAGCGACGGGCCCGCCTTGGCGATCGCCTCGACCACGATGGCCAGCACGGTCGAGAACAGCACGCCGAGCAGGATCGCGCCCTTGACCCGTTTCACCACGAGGATGCCGGTGACCAGCAGGCCGACCACGAAGACGAACGTCGGCCAGGACGCGATCGACCCGCCGATGCCCAGCCCGACCGGCACCGTGGTGTTGGCGGCGTCCGGGATGCGGCGGACGAACCCGGCGTCGACCAGGCCGATCAGCGTGATGAACAGGCCGATGCCCACCGCGATCGCGGCCTTGAGCTGGGCGGGGACCGCGTTGAACACGGCCGTGCGCACGCCGGTGAGCACCAGCGCGGTCACGATCAGGCCGTTGAGCAGGACCAGGCCCATCGCCTCCGGCCAGGTCATCTGCGGCGCGATGGTGACCGCGACCAGGCTGTTGATGCCCAGGCCGGTGGCCAGCGCGAACGGGTAGTTCGCGATCATCCCGAACAGGATCGTCATCACGCCCGCGACCAGCGCGGTGACCGCGGCGACCTGCCCGACCGGGAGGATGTTGCCGAGCACGTCCCGGTGCGCGGACGGTCCGTCGGCCGTGAAACTGCCGATGATCAGCGGGTTCAGCACGACGATGTACGCCATCGTCACGAAGGTCACCAGCCCGCCGCGGATCTCCCGCGACACGCTGGAGCCGCGCTCGCCGATCTTGAAGAACCGGTCGAGGGCGGTGCGGGAGCGTGTGTCGGCCATACGGGTAGCCTCCCTGACGTGGCGTCCACAGAGGAACCCGAAACGGGAGAAGAAACCGGAAAGTCACTTCCGGCGCCCCCGCCGCCCCCGGCGGTCCTGGTCGATCTCTACAAGATCGTGATCCTGGGCACGGCGGTGTGGCTCGGCGTGCTCGTGGTCGCCCTGTTCACCGGCCCTCACATCCTCGCCTGGACCGCGTTCGCCGGGGCGGTGCTCGGCGGCATCGGCATGGGGATCATGACCTGGCAGCGCGCGGCGGCCCGCCGAGGCTCGAAAACCGCCCAACAAGGCATCTAACCCCCACCCACCCCACCCCACCCCAGCCCACTCGCCCCGCGTGTCCCACACTCACGGCGGCCGTGTCCCACATTCGCCGCCGCGGTGTCCCACATTCGCCGCCCCTGAAGATCCCGCCCGGACTTTCGGTCCGGACGAATGTGGAACACACCCCGCCTGAACGTGGGACACGGGGGCGGCGAATGTGGGACACGCGGGGCGGGTGGGCTGGGGTGGGTTAGGGGAGTTTGCGGGCGATGGCGAGTTGGGCCATGTACCGCTTGGTGATGCGGCCGTTGTAGCGGGTGTCGATCAGGGCCGCGATGTCCGCCAGGAGGTTCTCGCGGGTGGGCAGGGCCCGGTGGCCGGAGTAGGTGGACAGCACGCCGAGGTAGTCCTCGGTCGAGTACAGCTCGTCCCATTCGTAGCGGTGGAACCGCACCTCGCCGAACCGGTCGGACACGTCGAACTCGCGCGGGATCTCGGCCGCGGGCTGCAGGCGCAGGCCGGGCGGGGTCGCCGGATCCCAGCGTTCGTAGATGTCCTGCACCTCCGCGAAGAACTGCTCGGTGCCACCAAGGATGTGCTCGGTCGAGATCACCGCGAGCGTGCCGCCGGGCCGCAGCGCGTTGGCGCACTTGTCCATCCGGATCTCCGGGTCGAGCCAGTGGAACGCGGTCGCGGCCATGACCAGGTCGAACTTCTCGACGGGCAGCGGCCAGTCCTCGAACGCGGACACGATGACCTCGACGTCCATCGAGGCCAGCTTGTGCCTCGCGACCGCCGCCAGCTCCGCGCCGAGCTCGACCGCGACGACCGAACACCCCAGCCGGGCCACCGGCGCGGTGGCCTGGCCGGTCCCGCACCCGATCTCGAGCACGCGCGTGCCCGGGCCGGCCGGTAGCTCCCCGAACAACGCCAGGGGGTATTCCGGCCGGTACCGGTCGTACAGCTGCGCGTCCTCGTTGAATGTCCGCCGCAAGCGCTCTCGGGTCACCCGACCAGTCTGGCGAACTCCCGCAACTCGTGATCGCTAGTCCACCAAGAACATCGAGGCTTGCAGGGAGAAAAGGCTTGCGTAGGTGCCATCAAGGGCCATCAGCTCGCCATGGGTGCCCTGCTCCACGACCTTGCCGTGGTCCAGCACGATGATCACGTCGGCGTGCTGGACGTTGGCGAGCCGGTGGGTGATCAGGATGGTCGTCCGGCCGTTCTGCTCGCTCAACCGGCGCAGCGACTCGAACACCGCGTGCTCGGCCCGGGCGTCCATCGCCGCGGTCGGCTCGTCGACGACCAAGATCGGCGAGTCGCGGTAGATCCCCCGGGCCACGCTGATCCGCTGCCACTGCCCACCGGAAAGATCACGGCCTTCCTTGAACAGCTTGGACAACAGTGTGTCGTACCCCTTCGGCAGCTCCTCGATCACCTTGTCCGCGCCGGACTCCATGGCCGCCGCTTCCACCGAAAGGCCGCCGGCCCGGTCGATCCGGCCCATCCGGATGTTGTCGTACGCGGTCATCGGCCAGCGCGCCGGATCCTGCAGGACAAGCGAGATCTGCTGGTAGATCGACTCTTCCGCGACGGAGGCCAGATCAACACCGTCCCACCGCACCTTCCCGGCGGTGGGCAGGTACAGCCCGGTGATCAGCTTGGCGAGGGTGCTCTTACCCGATCCGTTCTCCCCGACCAGTGCCACGACCTGTCCTTTGTGGATAGTCAGCGAGACGTCGTCCAGCGCGGGCGAGTCCTGGTCCGGGTAGCTGAAGGTGACGCTCTCGATGTCGATCCGGTCCGGATCCGGCGCCCGCAGCGGGACATCCGGTCGGGTGCGGTCAACCGTCAGGTTGATCAGCCTGGTGTACAGCTCCAGGTACAACGTCTGTTCGTAGAGCATGTTGACGTTCATCATCGTTCCGCCCAAAGCCGTTGTGGCCAACCGCATGGCCACAGCCGCGGTACCGGCCAACGGCAACGCGAGCCAGCCCGCGTGCAGCAGCAACCCGAGGACCGTGTACCCGGCGCCGGTGCCGATCCCGGCGATGGCCCGGCCGACCAGCCGCACCCGGGTCTTGCCCAGTTCGACCTCCGCGGCCTCCGCGGTCAACGCCTCGCTGACCCGCCGGTACTCGTCGAGCAGCGCGTTACCCGCCGTGCTGGCTCGCATCTCGGCCGCGGTCTCGCGTTCGGTGAGCAGCTCGCTGGCCACGTGCTGCCGCCGGAACCGGGAGACCATCCGCAGGTAGGAGCCGTACACGAGCTTGGCCGCCCGGGCCGACGCCCACACGTTCGGCCCGACCGCGAGCAGCACCACCGGGGCGAGCATCGGATGCAGCACGCCGGCCGAGAACACCGCGGCGGCGAGGTTGAACACCGAACCGCTGATGCTCGCGATCGCGATGATGCTCACCTCGACCGCCCGCATGCCGTAGGACAGGCACTGCCGCAACAGGTCGGCGTAGTCGCTGTCCTCGAACGCGATCAGCTCGACCCGGGCGACCGCCTCGTGCACCTTCTGCTGTGCCGCGTGCTCCACCCGGGGCTGCAGCATCGCCTGCGCGGACCCGCTCGCCGTCTCCAGCAAGGCCCGCAACGAGTACGACAGGACCACCAGCCCGACCGCGGGCAGCGAGGCGACCACCCGGTCCGCCGTTGGTCCCTGTGCCAGCAGGGTGGTGAGTACATCTGCCGTCGCCAGAAGTCCGAACGCAGTAACGCATCCGGCCGCCACCGACAGCAGTCCGGTCAGCAGCGTGAGCTTTTTCGAGGTCTGCCAGGCAAGTCCGACCACGATCCGAATCCCGGCCGGGAGCGCGCGCAACGTCCGCCACAGCCCGGCTTTGACCACTTGCTGGTCAACTTCTGTCCACTTCGGAAGTTCCAGTTCATCGACGCCAACCAGTGCGGCTGCCATGTCGTCGAATGTACGTCAGGAAATCCGGAAGTTATGTGTTACGACAGCACAGTCCTGGGGTCGGGATCGTCGAGCAGCGCGTGGATCACGTGCCGGTCCACCCAGCGGTCCGAGGCCCACGCGAGGGCGCGGGCCAGTCCATCTGGCGTGTCCTCGGCGTGCACCCGGCGCTCACGGTCGACCCACCAGTGCACCGGCTGGCCATCGGCGGTCAGCTTGTCGTGAACGATCACGCCTTCCAGCGGCAGATCGAACCCGAGCAGCTCGGCGGCCACCACGACGGCGCCGAGTTCGCTCCACGGCACCAGCTCACCACCGCTGACATCACCGGCGGACTCGGAAGCCAACGGCAGGTCCAGCAACTCGGCGAGCGGTTCAGCGGCGTCGTCATCCAATGCGGCCACAACGCGTTCCGCCCGAAGCACGGCCAGAAGCCAAGGCGCGTCAAGGACAACACAGTCATCGGCGACAACGGCCTCACCGGACAGCACCCGGACCCGGTCCGGCGCGTCCAACTCGGCCAGGTCCACCGTGTCCGCCAAGGCCAACGCGGTATGAGCCCGCAGGGTCACGCCATGCGGCACGGTCCGCGCCGGATCGCCGAGCCGCTCCAGCAGATCCGCCGCGTCCGAAGCGTCCTTGATCGCCAGCCCGGTCCGGACTCCGGCGGCGGACGCGAGCTCGTCGCCCAGCTCGAGATCGAGCGGGTCGTACAGGCCGACCAGATCGGACGCCCCGGCCGTGCGCCACTCGCGCGGCGGGCGGCCGTTGAGCAGGGCGTACCGCGAGATCCACCAGGCGGTGTACCCGCCGGGCTCGCGCAGCGCACGCCAGGTGGCCGGTTCCATGGCCAGCAGCCGCAGGGCGTCCGGCCACTTGTCGTCCGCGACCAGGTCCAGGTCCCGTACGGCGACAACGGTCTTGGGCTCCTCGGTGAGCGAGGCCCACCAGTCGTCCTCGTCGGCCAGGTCGTGCTCGGGGCCGATCGGCTCGTCGTCGACGATCACCGCGAACCCGGTCAGCACGCCCACCGCGGACAGCACGTCGGCCGACCAGCGCTCGGCGAACTCCGGGTCGAGCAGCCCCAGCGGGGACTCCTCGTCGAGCACCTCGAGGAACCGCGAGCCCGGCACGGCCAGCTCGTCCGCGGCCCGCCAGTCGCCCTCGGTGTCCGGCAGCGCCAACGACTTCAGCCACGGCCGTCCACCCGCCTGACCGACGAGCCCCAGCACGGCGTTCGCCAGCCCGGACACCATCAGCCCGGCGGCCGCATCGGCCACACTGCGCTCAACGGCGTCCTGCAAGGCATCCAGCAGTTCGGACGCACCGGCGTGCTTGGCACCCAGACGTTCCAGCAACGGGTGCGCGGCCTCCGGGTGCACCAGCCGCAGCCCGGGCACGTCCAGCTCGGACAGGAACTCCGGGTCGTCGGCGAGCAGCGTGCCGCGCGGACCGGGCAGGGTTCGCCCGTCCGCCAACGGAACCGGCAGCCCGGTCAGATTGTCCCGGATCGAGCCGTCCTGCTCGGCGAACGGCGAGATGGCCGCGTAGACCCGGTGCCACCAGGACGGGTCCTGGTCGATACCGGTGATCGCGGCGACGATCTCCGGGGTGCGCAGCCACGAGATCTCCAGCGCCGCCAAGGCGGGCGCGTGCCGCGGCTCGGCCAGCCGGGCATCGGCCAGGTTCGGGATGACGTCCGACAGCAGGTCGGCCAGTTCGACCGACGGGAAGTCCAGAACGCGCGCCACGGAAGGCGCGAGCGACTCGGTCACCCCGGGAAGCCAGGCGCTGGAGCGGAGTTCGGCGATGATCAGGTCCCGCAGAGTGGCGTCCACATCGGACCGTGGGAACCCGGGCACCGGCACCAACGCGGTGCGGTCCAACGGTTGGACGCCGAACACCAGGGCGGGGTAGAGCTTCGCGGCCTCGGCGAGTACCTCGGTCGCGCCGGGGCTGGACATCACCCGGCGCCGGGACGGTTCGATCGGCAGGCTCGCGATCAGCCTGGCCGGCAACGAAAGCTTCTCGTCGGTGGGCGTCGGCGCGTGCAACACATCTTCACGCAACGGTTGCGGCACACCGGTTTGAGACACCGGCACGGCCCAGCAGACGGTCCACTCGGTGCTGACTTCGAGGCCAAGACCGGCGGTGTCGGCAAGCTTCCCGGACGACCGCCGCAGCAGCCAGCGAGTCGTCCCCGATGGCCCGGCCAGCTCGACGACGTCCTCGGAAACGTCGGTGCGGAGCCATTCCTCGCCCTCGACCTCGATCGAGACCAGGCCGGGTAACGCCAGCAGCAGGTCCGGGATCTGCTCCCGGAAGTCGGCGAGCAGCGCGGCCGCGTCGACGTCCGAACGTAACGGCAGCCGGACCTCGGTCGCGTACCCGGCGGGCGGCTCGGCTTCGAGCGGCCAGACCAGCCGCAGCACCGGCACCTGCCCGGACCGTTCGGCGACCTGCGCGGCCAGCTCAGGGATGTCGCGGGTGCGCTGCGCGGAGAACTGCACGGCGCCGGTGGCCGAGACCACCGCGGGCTCGTCGGTCACCGACAGGACGGCGGAGAACCCCACCCCGAACTGCCCGACCGTGCCGCCATCGCGTTTCGCGGATGCCCGCAGCGAAGCCAAAGCCGCCACACCGTCGGCGTCCAGCGGCGTTCCGGTGTTCGCGGCACGGAGCTCGTTGCCGACAAGAGACAGCCGAAGTCGTCCGCCGGTCCCGGCCGCGTCGGCCGCGTTCTGGGCCAGCTCGACCAGCAGCCGGTCGGAGTACGCGCCGAGCCGCAGGTCCTCCTCGGCGTTCGCGTCTTCCCGGAAGCGCGTCGGGGACGTGCTCCAGGCCGACAGCACAGCCTCTCGTAACCGCTGCGTGCCGAACGGATCGGTCATTCGGCCGGCGCCCGCTCAACGTCCAGCAGCGAGTCGTCGTAGATCAGGTCGGCCACCAGCACCGGCGAGCCCTGCTCGATGCGCAGCTCGGAGTGCGCACCGCAGCCGTACTCGACGTGCACGACGTGCCCGTCGGCCGGGGAGATCTCGTTGCCGCAGGCGCCGAACGCGGCCCGCAGCGAACCGGCGACCGGCAGGTAGAACCCGCAGGTCCCGCAGTGTTCGGGGGCGCTGCGAGCCATGTCGGACCGGGGCCCGAACTCGCCGCCCTTCCAGCGGTCGGCCGCGTCCAGCCGCGCGCCGCGGGACATCACCCGGACCCGGCCGAGGCCGAGCTCCATGGCGACTTCCTCGACGGCCTCGTCGTCGGACTGGATGTACGCGGGCACGACCCGCGGGTCGTCCGGCGCGGTGGGCAGCAGGTCGCCAACGCCCAGGTCGCCCGCCTGCACCCGCTGCTGCCACGGCACCCAGTGCGGCGCGACGAGCGCGTCCGGGCCGGGCAGCAACACGACCTCACTGACCGTGACCGGGGTGCCCGGGCCGGCGAAGGCGACCGTGACAGCCCAGCGCCAGCCGCGGTAGCCGGTCTTGTCCGCCTCGAACAGGTGAGTCAGCGCCGCGGCGTCCTCGGGCAGCACGCCCACATGCTCGCCGACCTCGTCGCCGGCCTCTTCCACCGCCGCTGCGCGCGCCAGTTCGAGCGCGCCGGCGAGGGCGGGATCTGGTTCAAGGCTCGTGCTCATCACGAAGATTGTGCACCACCCGTGTCACGCTTCTGCCGTGAAGGTGCTTCTCACTCTTTGTGCATGCGTTCTGCTCGCCGCGTGCACCGGCAGCGACACCCCGTCGGCCCCGCCCGCGAACCTGCGCGCGGAGGTGCTGGCCACGCTGCCGCACGACACGTCCGCCTTCACCGAGGGCCTGGAGTTCGACGGGACGACGCTGTACGAGGGCACCGGCCTGGAGGGTCAGTCCCAGATCCGGATCACCGACGTGTCCACCGGAGCGGTCACCAAGAAAGCGGACCTGCCGGATCCGATGTTCGGTGAGGGCATCACGATCGTCGGCGACAAGCTCTGGCAGCTGACCTACAAGGACGGCGTGGCCATCCAGCGCGACAAGAACACCCTGGCCGAGCTCAAGCGCGCGACCTACACCGGCGAGGGCTGGGGCCTTTGCCACGACGGTAAGCGCCTGGTGATGAGCAACGGCACCGACGAGCTGACCTTCCGCGACCCGGACACGTTCGCGCAGGTGGGGAGCGTGCAGGTGCGGTCCGGCGGCAAGAGCGTGGTCGATGTCAACGAACTGGAGTGCACGCCACAGGGCGTTTACGCGAACATCTGGAAGACCGACCGGATCGTGCGGATCGACCCACAATCAGGTGAAGTCACCGCCACCGTCACGCTGACCGGTTTGCTCACCGAACAGGAACGGGCGAACACGGACGTGCTCAACGGGATCGCCGCCGTCCCCGGAACGGACCAGTTCCTGGTCACGGGCAAGAACTGGCCCAAGTCGTTCCGGGTGAGGTTCGTCACGGCCCAATAGGTATGTGCGTGTGTGACCTTGCCGGCTTTACGGCAGGATGGAGGTGTGCTCCGTTCCGGTTCCCAAGATCACGGCAAGGATGACCGTGGTGCTTCGGCGAGCCGGAAAAAGGGCCGCAAGTGGACCGCGAAGCAGCCGCAGCAGTTCGGGCAGAGCAGGCAGGCACCTCCGCCGCCCCGCCAGTACCCGCCAACCCGGCCGCAGTACCCACCCCAGGAGTACCAGCAGCCCCAACCACCACCACCGCCGCCGCCACCTCCACCACCGCCGCCCAGGCAGGTGCCCGTGGAGTACCGCGAGACGGCCCCGGTCCGGCGTGAACCTCCACCGCCCCCATCCGCCCGTTACGGCCCTGACGGGTACCCAGTAGCCCGTACAGGCGACAGCGGCCAGTACGACTACTACCCCGAGCCGGAGGAGCCCGCCGAGGCTCAGCACGGCCTTGAGGCGGCCCCAGCGCGGCCCGGCGGCATGCCGATGCCCAAGAAGCTGACCGTCACCCGCGTCGCCGCCCTGCGCAGCAAGCAGCTGACCCAGCAGGCCGTGCACGCGTTCAAACGGGCCGCGAACGCCGACGGGGCCGACAAGTCCGGCCTCACCTCGCTGACCTACGCCACGATGCTCAACTACGCCAGCGACGCCGCCATGGCCGTCGCCCTGGCGAACACCCTGTTCTTCGCCGCGGCGAGCGCGGACAGCAGCAAGGGCAAGATCGCCCTCTACCTGTTGATCACGGTGGCGCCGTTCGCGCTGGTCGCGCCGGTCATCGGCCCCGCCCTGGACCGCATCCAGCGCGGACGACGGCTCGCCATGTGCGTGGCCTCGGCCGGTCAGGCGCTGATGTGCATCGTGATGGCCACGAACTTCGACACCTGGCTGCTCTACCCCGCGGCGCTGGGCAAGATGGTGCTGTCCAAGTCCTTCACGGTGTTGAAGGCCGCCGTCACCCCCAGGGTCCTGCCCCCGGACATCACCCTGTCCAAAACCAACGCCAGGCTGACCATCTTCGGCCTGGCCGCGGGCGCTGTGTTCGGCGGCCTGGCAGCAGGCCTGCTGCAGCTTTTCGGCTCCCCCGGCGCCCTCTGGTTCACCGCGTTGATCTGCGTCGTCGGCGCCGTCCAGGGCATGCGGATCCCCGCCTGGGTCGAGGTCACCGAGGGCGAGGTCCCGGCGACCCTGTCGGCCACCCCGGTGAAGACCAAACGCCAGCCCATGGGCCAGCACGTCGTGGTGTCCTTGTGGGCCAACGGAACCATCAAGGTGCTCACCGGGTTCCTGCTGATGTTCTCGGCCTTCGCCATCCGCGCGGAGACCCAGGGCAAACCCATCCAGCAGCTGCTGTTGCTCGGCCTCATCGCCGGCGCCGCGGGCCTCGGCAGCTTCGGCGGCAACGCCATCGGCACCCGGCTGCAAGTCACCCGCGCAGACCAGATGGTGCTCGCCTGCCTGATCGCATGCCTGTCGGCAACGGTCGTGGCCACGATCATGCCCGGCATCGGCACCATGACCGTCGTCAGCCTGATCGCCTCCACCGCCGCCGCATTGGCGAAAAACAGCCTCGACGCCGTCATCCAGGACGACCTCCCCGAAGAGAGCCGGGCATCCGCCTTCGGCCGGTCCGAGACAGTCCTGCAGCTGGGCTGGGTCTTCGGCGGCGCCCTGGGGGTTTTACTCCCCGCCACCTTCTGGGTCGGCTTCCTGATCATCTCGCTGATCCTGGCCCTCGGCCTGGTGCAGACCATCCTCGCGAACCGCGGCGCCTCCCTGCTGAACGTCATCCGCAACCGCGTCCGCACCGTCCGCACCACCCCCGCCCCGGCCCCAGGCCCTGGCCCGACCCAATAACCGCCCCGTCACCCCCGTACCCTCACCGACGTGCGCCGACTCGCCCTGACCACGCTCGCCGCCCTCGGGTTGACCCTGACGGCCTGCACCCCGGAACCCCCAGAGGTGACGTTCTTCGCCGCGGGCGAGACAGTGCGCCTGTCCCCCACAGACACGTGCAACGGGGAGATCGAGGAGTGCAAGCCCACGGGAAACCTCGCGGTCCCGGGCGGCAAACCGCTGAACATCAGCGTCCCCAGCCAGGTAGCCAAGAGCCCCTGGGTGGTCGTGTTCAAGTTCCGCGCAGCGGACGGCAGTGAGCAGAAGGCCCGCTCAACGATCTTCAAAGCAAACGAGCGCTACGCCTACACCCTCACACTGCCCACCGCAGGAGACCAACTGCTGCACGTGGAAGTCCAACGCATAGAGGGAATCGCAGCCGACCCCACCCAAGGCCTCACGTACCAAACCAACCCGGTCTGGTCCCTCAACATCAGCCAGTAGCCCGCGTGTCCCACGTTCGCAGCCCCCGTGTCCCCCGTTCGTAGCCCCCGAAATCCCCATTGAGCGGAGAATTCGGGGTCCGTGAATGTGGGACACGGGGGCTGTGAACGTGGGACACGCGTGTGCCCCGCCTTCGCGTCCGGCCCAGGTTTACGGGTCGAGCTCCCGTGCGACGGCGCGGACGACTTCGGCGATCCGCTTGGTGGCCTTGCGATCCGGATACCGCCCCCGCCGCAAGTCAGGCTGAACCTTCGCCTCCAGCAGCTTGATCATGTCCTCGACGAGCCCGTGAAGTTCCTCAGCCGGCCGGCGCCGAGCCTCGACCACCGAAGGCACAGGATCCACGAGTCGAACGGAAAGCGCCTGCGGGCCGCGCCGCCCATCGGCCACCCCGAACTCGATGCGTTGTCCCGCTTTGAGTCCCTGGACGCCAGGCGGCAGCGCGGAGGCTCGGACGTACACGTCCTCCCCGCCGTCCTGCGTGACGAACCCGAAGCCCTTCTCCGAGTCGTACCATTTGACCCGTCCGGTCGGCACAGCTCTCACCGTTCCCTCGTCGCTTCCACAGCCGCGCGGCCCGTTCGCCCACCCCGCCGCACAGCTAACGCGCCCCGGGCACGCCCGGGACGCGTCGTACAAGCCTATGCCAAACCGAGGTCAAGGCGTAGCGCATAGGCTCTGGTCGTGACCGGATCCAAACTGATGCCAGCGGCGATTACGCTGTTCGGGGTCGGCCTGCTCGCGATCATCGCGGTGTTCGGCCTCTACGCCGCGGGCGAACGCAACCTCACTGTGTGGCTGTACATCGCGGCGATGATGCTGCCGCTGGGGTTGGCGCTGGCGGTTTTCAGCGTTGTGCGGCGACGTGGCCGCTGAGCCAGGCGGGGAACTGCTCGAGGCTCGGCAACACGATGTGTGCCCCTGCCGCAACCAGTTCCGCTGACGTACAAGGCCCCGTGGCGACGCCGACCGCGACCGCGTCGGCCGCCAGCGCGCCGTTGATGTCGCCGATGTGATCACCGACATAGACGCCGGCGCCGTGTGTCCGCAACGCATCCGCCTTGCCGGTGGCCCAAAGGTCGCCGATCAGGTGGTCGACATCCCAGCCCAGCGCGGTGATGTGCCGCTCCGCGTTCGGCTGGTACTTCGCGGTGACGATCATCGTGTGGCCGCCCATCGCCCGCACTGCCGCCAAAGCCTCGACCGCGCCGGGCATCGGTGAGCTGAACTCGATGGCGATGTCCTTGTACAGCTGGCGGAACCGGGCGACGACCTGATCCACGTCGTCGACGGCCACGCCGATCGCGCGCAGCACGTCCGGCAGCGGCGGGCCCATCATCCCGGCGGCCGTCTCACCGTCCAGTTCCACGCCCATCTCGGCGGACAGCGCCGCCATCGTCTTGATGAAACCGGGCCGCGCGTCGATCAGGGTCAGGTCCAGGTCAAAGCCGACGGTGAGGGTCACGGCTCCCACTCTAGGGGGCTTGACGAAAGGGTTATTTCCGTCCAGCCGGTTGACACCAAGGCCATCCATGTAAACACTCGGAACATGACCGAGATCACACCGTTCGCCGCCCGGGTCCGGCTCTCGTTACGCGAGACGCTGCTCGACTCGGCGGCGGAACTGCTGGCCGAGCATGGTTTCGCGGGCCTGCGGATGGCCGACGTGGCCGCGGCGGCCGGGGTGAGCAGGCAGACGGTCTACAACGAGTTCGGCAACAAGTCCGCGCTGGTCGACGCGGTGGCCCTGCGCACGCTCGCGGAGTTCCTCGAGGCCGCCGAGCGGCTCTGGCAGAACTCGCACGACCTGCGGGGCGCGCTGCACGCGCTGGTCGCGTACACGGTCCGGCACGGCCGGGAGAACCGCCTGGTCGCGTCGGTCATCGGCGGCGCGGAGGCCGAGGACCTGTTGCCGCTGCTGACCACCCGCGGCGAACCGGTGCTGCGCCCGGCCGTCGAGCAGGCCGCCCATCACCTCAGACGGTGGGAACCCACGCTGCCGCAGGTGATGGCCGAGCGGATCGCCGAGGCCGCGGTCCGCCTGTCCATCAGCCACATGTTGCTGCCCACCGGAGACCCAGGCCAGGCCGCCGACGCCGTGTGCGCGGTGATCGTGCCGGCCATCCAATCGTCCACATCAGACGCAAAGGAGCGTTCGCGATGAGCACGACCGAGTACCGGCAGGGCTTCGGCTCGCTACGCAAAGGCGGCCTGAACTGGGACTCCTTCCCGCTGCGGTTGTT
Source organism: Actinocrispum sp. NPDC049592 (assembly GCF_040675465.1). NCBI lineage: Bacteria > Bacillati > Actinomycetota > Actinomycetes > Pseudonocardiales > Pseudonocardiaceae > Actinocrispum > Actinocrispum sp. NPDC049592. The sequence continues at coordinate 355,800 of NZ_JBFAPA010000001.1, forward strand.
CGTGAAGGGCAACGCCCGGTTCTGGAACCCGGCGGACATCGACTTCAGCCAGGACGCCGCCGACTGGCAGACGCTGACCAGCGAGGAGAAGCGGTCGGCGACTTTCCTTGTCGCACAGTTCATCGCGGGCGAGGAAGCGGTGACCGAGGACATCCAGCCGTTCATGAAGGCGATGACCGCCGAAGGCCGCCTCGCCGACGGGATGTACCTGAGCCAGTTCTGCTACGAGGAGGCCAAGCACTGCGAGGTGTTCCGGCGCTGGATGGACGCGGTCGGCCTGACCGACGACCTCCACCCGTTCGTCGGCGACAACCCCTACTACCGCAAGCTTTTCTACGAGGAACTACCCGGCTCGCTGCGCACCCTGGAGACGGATCCCAGCCCGGTCAACCAAATCCGCGCGAGCGTCACCTACAACCACGTCATCGAGGGAACCCTCGCGCTGACGGGGTACTACGCCTGGCAGAAGATCTGCACCAGCCGCGGGATCCTGCCCGGCATGCAGGAACTGGTCCGGCGGATCGGCGACGACGAACGACGGCACATGGCATGGGGCACCTTCACCTGCCGCCGCCACGTGGCCGCGGACGACTCCCTGTTCGACGTGGTCACCCAACGGATGGGCGAGTTGCTGCCGATCGCGCTGAACATGATCGAGTGGGTGAACGCCCAGTTCGAAGAGCCACGCCCATTCGAGACCGATCCCCAGGAGTTCGTGAACTACGCCGCCGACCGCGCCCAACGCCGCCTCGGCGCCATTTCGTCCGCCCGCGGCACCCCCGTCGGCCAGATCGACCTGGACTACTCCCCGGAGACGCTGGAAGACCAGTTCGGCGAAGAGGACGCCAAGGTCTTCGCCGAAGTCATCGCCAGCAAGTCCTCGTGAGTGGTTTCGGTCGTTAGAACGGCCGAAACCACTCACGACACGCTTACCTCACGGAGAACCCCGAGTTGGGAGGGGAGTTGTCGATCGGGAGTGCCATCCGGCCTCGGCTGACCAAGGTTCGCGCCGGGGCCGCGCTGCTCGGGCCCGCGTTCGTGGCGGCCATCGCCTACGTCGACCCGGGCAACGTCGCCACCAACACGGCCGCGGGCGCCAGGTTCGGCTACCTGCTCGTGTGGGTCGTCGTGACGGCCAACGTGATGGCGGGCCTGGTCCAGTACCTCTCCGCGAAACTCGGTCTGGTCACGGGGTTGTCGTTGCCGGAGGCGGTTCGCGACCGGCTTTCCACACCGGCGCGGCTGACGTACTGGGCGCAGGCGGAGATCGTCGCGATGGCGACCGACCTGGCCGAGGTGCTCGGTGGCGCGATCGCGCTGAACCTGTTGTTCGGCTTGCCTTTGCTGGTGGGTGGGTTGATCACCGGCGGGGTGTCCACGGCGTTGCTCATCGTGCAGGACCGGGCCGGGCAGCGGCCGTTCGAGCGGGTGATCACCGGGCTGTTGCTGGTGATCGCGATCGGGTTCGCCGCGGGGTTGTTCGTGTCGCCGCCGTCCGGCGAGGGTGTGGTCGGTGGGCTCGTGCCGAGGTTCGCCGGGCCGGAAAGCGTGCTGCTGGCCGCCGGAATGCTTGGGGCGACGGTGATGCCGCACGCGGTGTACCTGCATTCGGCGCTGGCCCGGGACCGGCACGGCCGCCAGACCGGGAGACCGTTGGGGCGCCTGCTGTTCGCGACCCGGTTCGATGTCGGCATCGCGATGGTGTTCGCCGGGGCGGTGAACCTGGCCATGCTGCTGCTCGCCACGACCGCACTGTCCGGAATGGACGACGTGGACACGTTGGCGGGCGTGCATTCCGCGATCAGCGACCACCTCGGCGCCGGGACCGCGCTGCTGTTCGCGATCGGCCTGCTGGCGTCCGGGTTCGCGTCGACCTCGGTCGGCTGTTACGCGGGCGCAGTGGTGATGGGCGGACTGTTGAAACGACAGATCCCGTTGCTGGCACGGCGTTTGCTCACACTCGTCCCCGCGGTGGCGTTGCTGGCCGCGGGCGTGAACCCGACGTGGGCGCTGGTCTTGTCCCAGGTGGTGCTGTCGTTCGGGATCCCGTTCGCGCTGGTCCCGTTGGTACGCCTGACCTCTCGCCGCAGCCTGATGGGCGAGAACGTCAACCGCCGCGCCACCACTGTGTTCGCGTGGGTGATCGCGGGCGCGGTGATCGCGCTCAACCTCGCGCTGGTCTACCTGACCGTGGCCGGGTAGACCACGCCGACCTGGCGCAGCGCCTCGGTCAGGATCCGCATCACGGCGAGCGTGTCGTCCAGCGGCATCTCCGGGCTTTCGGTGTCCCCGGCCAGGATCCGCTGGGTGACCTCGGCGATCTCGAACTCGTAGCCGTTGCCCTCGAGCTGCAGGGACTCGATCACCGGCTCGCGGCCGGGCCGGCGCAGGATCAGGTCGGTGGGCCGGTAGAAGAACGGCGGCAGCTCGAGCTGCCCGTCCGTGCCGACCACGGTCGCGCCTACGTCCTTCAGCGTGACCAGCGACGAGTACAGGTGAGCGAACACACCGTTCTCGTACTTCAGCAGCAGCCCCGCCTCCGAGTCCACGCCGTTGCGCAGTGTCCCGTTCGCCACAACGGTTTCCGGCTCGCCGAGGAGCATCTGGGCGAACGCCACCGGGTACACCCCGAGGTCCAGCAGCGACCCGCCGCCCAGCTCGAGGTTCCACAGCCGGTGCTCCGGGTCGTACGGGAACTGCACGCCGAAGTCCGCGTGCACGCTGTGGATCTGGCCGATCGCGCCGTCCCTGACCAGCCGGCGCAGCCGCCGCACCAACGGGTTGAACCGCGTCCACATGGCCTCCATCAGGAACACGCCCTGCTTGCGAGCGAGCGCGACGAGTTCCTCGGCGGCGGCCAGCGACACGGTGAGCGGTTTCTCGCACAGCACTGCCTTGCCGGCCAGCAAGGCATCCCTGGTGACCTCGAAGTGCCCGCTGTGCGGGGTGGCCACGTACACGACATCGACCGACGGATCATCGATCACGCCGTGATGATCACCATAACTGCTCGGAATGGCGTGCTCGCGCGCGAACGACTCGGCGCGGGCGGTGTCCCGTGAGGACACTGCCCGCACATCCACGCCGTCCACCAGCCGCATGTCCGAGACGACGATCTCGGCGATGCCGCCCGTCGCGACAATTCCCCAACCGACCACGCCGTAAGACTAGCCGCCGAGGATGTCCTTGGCTGCGGCCCGCATCTCAACTTTGCGGACCTTGCCAGTAACGGTCATCGGGAACTCGTCCACAACGTGGACATAGCGGGGAATCTTGTAGTGCGCGAGCTTGCCCTGGCAGTACTCGCGTAGTGACTCAGCGGTGAGCGGCGCCGCGCCCTCGCGCATCCGCACCCAGGCCATCAGCTCCTCGCCGTACTTCTCGTCCGGCACGCCGATCACTTGTGCGTCAAGGACGTCCGGGTGGGTGTAGAGGAACTCCTCGATCTCGCGCGGGTAGATGTTCTCGCCGCCGCGGATCACCATGTCCTTGATGCGCCCGGTGATGTTCAGGTATCCCTCGTCGTCCATCACCGCGAGGTCGCCGGTGTGCATCCACCTGGCCGAGTCGATTGCTTCCGCTGTCTTGTCCGGTTCCTCCCAGTAGCCCAGCATCACCGAGTAACCACGTGTGCACAGCTCGCCAGGTTCACCTCTCTGAACGGTGAGGCCCGTTTCCGGGTCGACGACCTTGACCTCCAGGTGCGGGTGCACCCTGCCCACAGTGGACACCCGGCGGTCCAGCGAGTCCTGCGCGGTGGTCTGGGTGGACACGGGCGAGGTCTCGGTCATGCCGTAGCAGATGGTCACCTCGGTCATGCCCATCCGCTCGATGACCTGTTTCATCACCTCGACGGGGCACGGCGACCCGGCCATGATCCCGGTCCGCAGGCTTGTCAGGTCGTGGGCCTCGAACTCCGGCTGGGCCAGCATGGCGATGAACATCGTTGGTACGCCGTACAAAGACGTGCACCGCTCGTCGGCGACCGCGGCGAGCGTGGCCGCCGGGTCGAACGCGGGCGCGGGGATCACCATGCACGAGCCGTGCGACGTGCAGGCCAGGTTGCCCATCACCATGCCGAAACAGTGGTAGAACGGCACCGGGATGCACACCTTGTCGCTCTCGGTGTATCCGCACGTCTCGCCGACGAAGTAGCCGTTGTTGAGGATGTTGTGGTGGGAAAGCGTGGCGCCCTTGGGGAAACCGGTGGTGCCTGAGGTGTACTGGATGTTGATCGGGTCATCCGGCGAGAGCGGGATGCCGTTGAGCGCCGCGGGATCCGCGGCCCGGCCGCGCTCGACCAGGTTCGTCCACTCCGGACTGTCCAACAGCAGCACGTCGACCAGCGCGGGGCACTCCGGCCGCGCCTCGGCGATCATCGCCGCGTAGTCCGAGGTCTTGAACTGCGCCGCGGCCACCAGGGTCCGGATTCCGGACTGGTTGAGCACATAGGTCAGTTCGTGCACCCGGTAGGCGGGGTTGATGTTGACCAGGATCGCGCCGATCTTGGCCGTCGCGTACTGGACGAACGTCCACTCCGCCCGGTTCGGCGACCAGATCCCGACCCGGTCGCCCTTGCGCACCCCCAGCGCGAGCAGTCCCAAGGCGACCGCGTCCACCTCGGCCGCCAGCTCGCGGTAGGTCCACCTGCGGCCGGCGGCCCGGTCGACCAGCGCGTCCCGGTCACCGAAGACTGCCACGGTGCGGTCGAAGTTCTCCCCGATCGTGTCCCCCAGCAGCGGCTTGGCGGACACTCCGGACACGTAGCTCGACTGCACGGCGGCCTCCTTCACAGATGTGGTGCACCTCACCATCTTGCCCTGTTAGAACGCTCCATCCGAGACGAGAGAAGATGGGGTATGGGTTTCCTGGGGAGAGCGCGCCGGGTGTTCGGCAGAACGCGCACGCCGGAGGAACGGTTCACCGACGACTTCGTGACCACGATCAACCGGCTGCCGGGCATCGTCCGGATCACCCGCACCGACCATTTCGGCATCGACGTGCAGCGTGCGGGCGAGACCGGCTCGCACTCGATCTTCCTGGGCAACCTGTTCGCCGAGGTGAAGCACCTGTCGCCGGCCGAGCGCAAGGACGCCGTGCACCAGTTCGTCGCGGCCATGTTCAACCAGCCGGACGAGCCGGAGAACTGGGAGGCGGCCGCCCCACGGCTGCGCCCGGTGCTGCGGACCGCCTCGTACGCGCAGGCGGGCCAGGTCGGCGGCATCGCCGTGGCCAGCCGCCCGTCGCTGCGGCACCTGGTGGAGATGCTGGTCATCGACCACGAGCACCGGATGAGCCTGGTCAACTCGGAGAGCCTCGAACAGTGGGGCGTGACCTTCGACGAGGCCAACGAGCGGGCGGCGCACAACCTGATGGCCGAGGGCACCAACCTGGCCAGGCTGGACAACGGCGTGTTCGCGGTGGCCAGCGAGGACACCTACGAGTCGTCCAGGCTGATGGTGCCCGGCTGGCTGGCCGGCCTCGGGGAAGAGGTCGGCATCAAGCCGGTGGCGGTGGTCCCGGCCCGGGACATGATGCTCATCGGGGACGAACGGGACGAAAACGCCCTGCGCTGGATGTTCAACGAGGCGCTGCAGATCTTCAACGACCACCCCCGCTGGCTCTCACCGGTGCCCTACCACGCGGACGACGACGGCGAGGTCGTCGCCTGGAAACCGGGCCGCAAGCACCCCCTGTACAACGCCGTGCGGATGGCCGAGCGGTCGCTGGAGCTGTACGAGTACCGCGAGCAGTCCGAGCGGATGGAGAAACTGTTCCGCCAGGCCGGCGAGGACCTCGTGGTCGCGGACTACACGGTGGAACTCCTACCCGGTGGGATGGCGCAGAGCTACACAACGTGGCCGCGCGACGCCGACGCCCTGCTCCCCTACGCCGACGTGATCGAGTTCCCCGCCGAATCGGGCCCCTTCCGGGTGAGCTGGCAACGCGCAGAGCAACTGCTCACCACCGAATGGGAAGAAGCCCTCACCACACCCGCACGCCGCCGCACCCTCACCTGGCCCACCGAACCCACCCTCACCAAACTCCGCACCCCCACCCCAACCTAACCACTCGCCCACCCGAGTGATCCCCGTGCGAACGGCCGACTCGCACAAGCTTGTCGGCGGGGCCGGTCGCAGACCTGCACCTTTGTTTCCTGCCCGTGCGCCGCAGGGGGTCCCCGCACAAAATCGAACCGCCCCACGCCCCAGCCACCAACTAGGCGCCGCCCAGCCACGCACTGGCGCCGCCCCAGCCACAGGCATGCGCGAGCCGACCCGCTGCCATGTGGAGGTGGGCTCAGTCCTCGGGGGTGTATGGCAGGGGAACGATCAGGCAGGGCCCACCAACGAACAGTCCCCCGTCCACGCCGAGAACTTTCCCGCCCGCGTACTCGTAAGGCGCCTCGACCTGCGCGGGCAGGATTCCCAGCTGGTCGGCGATCACGCTGTGGCCGTGCACGATCTGCTTGCCGCCGAGGATCTCCAGCACCTGCGTGGCGATCTCGGGTCCTTCCGGGCCGCGGAACGAGTACCGGGTGGTCATCCGCCGCCAGCACTCCCACCAGTCCGCGAGGTTGTCGCCCTTCAGCACTTCCCGAACCGCGGTGTTGATCAGCTCCACCGTCTCGCCGTACTGCAGGTACTCCAGGGTGTCCGAGTGCATCAGCAGGTGGTCGTCCACCACTGCCAGGACGTTTCGGGAGGTCAGCCAGTCCAGGTGGGCGTCGGTGAGGGCGTCTTGGTCGGTGGCTTGGCCGCCGTTGATCTCCCAGCTGCGGGCGAAACTGCGCGGGCCGAAGTCGGACGGCACGTCGGTGTCGCCGAACCGGTGCATGCCCAGCAGCAGGATCTCGTGGTTGCCCAGCAGGGAGTCGACCACGCCGCCCGCGTCGGGGGCCTGCTCGGCCAGCCGCATCACCAGGTCGATCACGCCCACGCCGTCGGGGCCGCGGTCGACGAAGTCGCCGAGGAACCACAACCGGGCGTCCCCGCCCGACCAGTCGCCGTCCTCGCTGACCAGGCCGGCGTCGAGCAGGGCGTCCGCGAGCTCGGCGCGGTGCCCGTGCACGTCCCCGACCACGAAGGTCCGTTGCTCATCCACCACGAGGACAGACGATACGAGCATCCTCAGCCGAACGGTTGCAAGGTGTGCCCAATGAGGTCCGCGATCGAGGTCAGCACCCTGGTCGGGCGGTACGGGAACTGCTCGGCCGTGGCCTCCGTCGAAATGCCCGTGAGCACGAGGATCGTCCGCAGCCCGGCCTCCAGACCGGCCTTGACGTCGGTGTCCATCCGGTCACCGATCATCAGCGTGTTCTCCGAGTGCGCGCCCAGCGAGCGCAGCGCGGACCGCATCATCAGCGGGTTCGGCTTGCCGACGAAGTACGGCTGGAACCCGGTGGCGCGTTCGATCAGCGCGGCGACCGCGCCGGTGGCGGGCAGCGAGCCCTCCCGGCTCGGGCCGGTGGCGTCCGGGTTGGTCGCGATGAACTTCGCGCCCTCCTCCACCAGCCGGATCGCACGCGTGATGGCGGTGAAGCTGTATGTGCGGGTCTCACCCAGCACCACGTAGTCCGGGTCGCGGTCGGTCAGCACGTAGCCGACCTCGTGCAACGCGGTGGTCAGGCCGGCCTCGCCGATCACGAACGCCGACCCGCCCGGCCGCTGCGAGTCGAGGAACTTCGCGGTCGCGAGCGCCGACGTCCAGATCGACTGCTCGGGAACGTCCAGCCCGGTACGGGCGAGCCGGGCCCGCAAGTCACGCGGTGTATAGATCGAGTTGTTGGTCAGCACGAGGAACTTGATCTCGTTGGCGCGCAGCTCCGTGAGGAACTCGTCCACCCCGGGCACCAGGTGTTCCTCGTGAACGAGAACACCGTCCATGTCCATCAGGTAGTTCCAGGTCATTGCCCAATGATCGCAAGCCACCCTTAGTACCGCCCCGATGGGCTTGACCCGCCAACCGGGCGAACGATAGTAATGGCGACTGGAGTAACGGCGAGGAGTCGAGTTGGGTCGCAGACGGAAACCGAGTCAAGGGCCGGTGAACTGGACCGTCGTCATCGTCGCCGCCGTTCTCACCCTGGGCATCGGCATCACAGTAGCGCTGCTCAGCAGCGACAAACCCGGCCGGATCGTGGTCCCCCAGCCGAGCTCCACTGCGGTCCCCGTACGCCCCACCAGCAGCAGCGCCCAGCTGGACCCCGCCGTCGGCCAAACGACCACCAAAGCGACGACCAAGGCCTCCACGCTCCCTGGCCTCGCCACCAACTCCCAAGACTGACTGTTCTCTCGGGCTCGGTCGGCTCGCGAGGCGGCGTGTGCTGTGGTGGGCGACTAGGACTGTGGGGTCTCGACCATCACGGTGGTGGCTTTGACGACGGCTACGGCCAGGGAGCCGGGTTCGAGGCCGAGTTCGTGAACGGCCTCGGTGGACATCAGCGACACGACCTTGTGCGGGCCGCACTGGATCTCGACCTGGGCCATCACCTTGTCGGTGACGATGGAGGTCACGAGGCCGACGAAGCGGTTGCGGGCCGACCTGCCCACTCCGGAGGGGTCGGGGACCTCGTTGGCGTGGGCGCTGGCGAAGGCGGCCAGCTCGGCTCCGTCGACGACTTTGCGGCCGGCGGCGTCGAGGCTGGCGGTCAGCTCGCCGGCGTCGGCCCAGCGGCGGACGGTGTCGTCGCTGACGCCCAGGAGTTTGGCGGCCTCGGCGAAGCGGAACTTAGGCATCGGGGCTCTCCATGCCGGTGAAGGCCTCCTCACGGAACTTGGCGATGATCATGCGCTGGTAGCGCTCGATGATCGCACGTTCCTCCGGCGAGAACTGTTCCAGCACTTCGGTCATGCCGGTCGCCAGGTGCTCGAAGTGGTGGTCGAACTTGCCCGCGTCGAACCTGGTGACCTCGACCAGCACCTTGCGGCGGTCGTGGGGGTCGCGCACGCGGCGGACGAACCCCCGCTTCTCCAGCCGGTCGATCACGCCGGTCACCGCCCCGGTGGACAGCCCGCTCATCTTGGCGATCTGCCCGGCGGTCAGCGGCTCGGTGCCCTGCATGACGATGTCCAGGCACTTGTAGTCGGTGGCGGACACACCCATCTTGTCGGCGATGCGGGAGTGCGCGAGCACGGTCAGCCCGCTCATCTCCCGGCCCATGTTCCCGAACCGCTGCAGCTCGTCCGGAGGCACCGGGTACGTGCCGCTCTCGGTTTCGGTTGACATGACCCCACCACTCCTCTTACTCTCTCATCATCTTAGCAACTAAGAGACTTAGCTACTAGCTAGCTTTCCACTAGAGACATCATAACCCTGGAGATTCTCGTGAGCACGATCGAAGCGGTCCCCGAGACTGACGCAACCGGACATCCACGCAGGTGGGCCGCGCTCGCCGTGCTGATGATCGCCGGGTTCATGGACCTGCTGGACACCACCATCGTCAACGTCGCCCTCCCCGCCATCCGCGGCGACCTCGGCGCCGGGTACTCCGCCGTCCAGTGGATCGCCGCCGGGTACACCCTGGCCTTCGCGGTCGGCATGATCACCGGCGGCCGGCTGGGCGACCTGTACGGCCGCAAGCGGATGTTCCTGCTCGGGATGGCCGGGTTCACCGTGTTCTCCTTGCTGTGCGGGGTGGCCGGGTCGCCGGAGATGCTGATCGCCGCCCGCGTCCTGCAGGGCCTGTCGGCGTCCATCATGATCCCGCAGATCCTCAGCACGATGTACGCCACATTCCCGCCGGCCGAACGGGCTTCCGCGGGCGGGATGTTCGGCGGTATCGCCGGGCTGGCCGCGGTGGCCGGGCCGCTGCTGTCCGGCGTGCTGGTCGAGCACTCGCTGTTCGGCCTCGGCTGGCGGGCGATCTTCCTGGTCAACGTGCCGGTCGGGATCGCGGCGCTGGTCGCCGCCTGGATCGTGGTGCCCGAAACCCGCTCCAGCCACGCGCTCAAGCCCGACCTGCGCGGCATGACGCTGGTGACGATCGCGCTGCTGCTGGTGCTGGTGCCGTTGGTGCAGGGCCGCGAGCTGGGCTGGCCACTGTGGACGTTCATCTCGATGGGGCTCTCGGTGCCGTTCTTCGCACTGTTCGTCTTCAGCTCCCGCGTCCGCGGGATCGGCGCGCTGGTGCCGATGCGGCTGTTCCGGTCGCGCGGGTTCACCGCGGGCACCGGCATGCTGATGGTGTTCTTCGCCGGGATGTCCGCGTTCTTCCTGGCGTACACCCTCACGTTGCAGGTCGGGCTCGGGTTCTCGCCGCTGGAGTCCGGGCTGACCTCACTGCCGTTCTCGATCGGCACCATGATCACCATCATCCCGGGCAACGCGCTGGTCAACCGGTTCAGCCGGTACGTCGGCACGGCGGGAGCGCTGATGTTCGCCACCGCGCTGGTCTGCATGCTGTCCACTGTGGACGCCACGACCGGGTTCTGGGACATGGTGCCGTGGCTGCTGCTGGCCGGGCTGGGCATGGGCGCGGTGATCGGGCCGGTGTTCGCGATGGCCGGGGCGAAGGTGCGGGCCGAGGACGCGGGCGCGGCGTCCGGCACGCTCAACGCGGGCGACCAGCTCGGCGGCGCGATCGGCATCTCCGTGCTGGGCGTGCTGTTCTTCAACACGCTCAGCTCGAACGCGGGCACGGCGTTCGACGACCACGCCGGTCAGCTGCAGGCCGCCGGGATTCCGGGCCAGGCCCTGACCGCGGTCAAGAACTGCTACGTCGACATGGTCGGCCTGTCCGACCCCGCCACCGTTCCGGCCAGCTGCCAGGCCGCGGGACCGGGACCGAGCGGCCCGGGGATCGGCCCGGTGCTGGACACCGTCCGCGCGGAGACGTTCACCCACACGTTCAGCTCGATGTCCTGGTACATCGTGGGCGCGCTGGGTGTCGTCGCACTGCTGAGCTTCTTCCTCCCCCGCCGGATGCCGTCCGACGCGACGCAGCTCCAGCACTGACACCTCTATATAGGGACACCTATTTACTAGTGAGCAGTCCAGCGAACAGCGCGCCGAGGGAGAGTTCCACCTCGGCGCGCGTCGCCGTGCCGTGGGCGATCAGCAACGCGGACTCGATCACCACGCTGAGCACGAACCTTGCCAGCACGGGAGAAGCGGGCTGGTTGAGGATGCCCTCCTCGGCCGCGCCGGCGAGCAGGTTCTCGATCAGGCCGAGGGCGTGCTGGGCCTCGATCGCCCGCCAGGTCTCCCAGCCGAGCACGGTCGGCGCGTCCAGCAGGCCGATCCGGACCACCTCGGGCCGTTCGCAGATGTCCAGAAACGACGCGATGCCAACGCCCATCCGGGTCGGCACGTCGTCGACCCGGCCCATCGCCGCGCCCAGCTCGTCGTCCAGCTCCTGCTCGATCTGCTCGAACACGGCTTGGAAGAGGCCTTGCTTGTCCTTGTAGTGGTGGTGCAACGCGCCGCGGGTCAGGCCCGCGGCCGCCACGATCTCATCGGCCGACACGTTCGCGTACCCGCGTTCGGCGAACAACCGGCGTCCGGCGGCGAGCAGAGCGGAGCGCGTCGAGCGCCGCCGGTCCTCCTGAGTCCGTGGCATACCTCTTAGTCTGCAACGAACCCGGCGATCGCCTTCGCCAGCTCCGCCGGCTGGTCCTCGGGCACGAAGGTGTAGCTGTCATCGATGGCGGTGACGGTCGCGTTCGGGAGGACCTCGGCGAGCCGGTGCGCGAGGCTCATCGGGAACACCTTGTCCTGCGCCGCCCATGCGATCAGCACCGGCTTGCCGAAGTTCTTCAGCTCCTCGGCGGCCTGGATCGTGTATCGCTTGTGGACGGTCGTGGTGAACGCGCGGGCGTCCCGGCGGATGGCCCGGCGCAGCGCCGGCCGCAGGTACGAATCGGTGATCTCCTTGGGAATCGGGCGTTTCGTCAGCCAGCCGAGCGCGATCGGCAGCCGCTGGACCCGGCGCGAGCGCAGCGCCTGGGCCAGCAGCCAGGTCGCACCCGGCACCTTGGTGATCTTGGCGAGCGGCGCGAACAGGTCGGGCATGAACTGGTCGAAGCAGTCCGACGGGGTGAGCACCACCCGCGCGATCCGCTCCGGATGACGGGTCATCAGCAGCTGGGTGAGCGCGCCCCCGGTGTCGTTGGCGACGATCGTGACCTCGCGAAGGTCCAAAGTGGCCAGAAACTCGGCGATCAGGCCGGCGAGCCCGGGCGGGGTCAGGTCCGCGTCCGGCACCGGCGTCGAGTGGCTGCCAAGCGGCCAGTCCGGGGCGATGCAACGGTGCCCCGCCTCCGCGAGCGGAGGCACGACATGCCGCCACAAGTCTGCGTTTACTAGTAGACCGTGCACGAACACGATGGGTGACCCCTCGCCGCGTTCGCGGTAGTCGATGGTCGCCCGGCCGAGCCGGACCGATTTCGCGGTGCCAAGTGAGTCGCTTAGTGCCATGCGTCCATAGAAACATACATACCGTATGTATGTCGATTGCATACTATGCTTGCGCAGGTGAGTGACAAGGTCACCGTTCAGGTTCGCTATTTCGCCGGCGCCCGTGCCGCCTCCGGGGTCGACGAGGAAATGCTGCCGCTACCTGCGGGTTCGACCGTGGCGGACGCCGCCAGGGCCATCTCGGACCGGCACGGGGAGAAGCTCGCCAACGTCCTGACCGCGTGCAGCTTCCTGCTCGACGGTGTCGCGGTGCGCGCGCAGAGCCTCCGGCTGTCGGACGGGACTCAGCTGGACGTGCTGCCGCCCTTCGCGGGGGGCTGATCGGGTGTTCACGAACGGCCCAACCGGGCTGCGATCAGCATGACCCAGGTCTCACTCAGCGTGAAAAATCCCGGCTAGGAAACGGACTGATAACGACGCTCCTACCTGCGGTTACATCTGAGATCGCGCCAGGTTTCGTGACGTTACGGTGACCTAGGTCACACCCCGATAAATTTCCGATCTCGGTTGTGGTTACGTACGGTCGCTCTCGGCGCTGGACCCGACCAGCTCCACGGCAAGACCCCCGAGAGCTCGCAGCACCGAACCCCGACCGGTGAGCTCCCGGGACCCGAACCCCGAGTGAAAGCCAAACTTCCGGGCGGGAGCGGGAGGGTGAACCCCGAGTGACCCCTCTGCGGCAGGTGCTGAAGCTGAGATCGAAATGACCAACCCCGGCAAGCACCGCAAGTCCACCGTCGCCACCCGCACCATCGCCCGCGTCGCCCTTGCCGGCCTCGCGGTTGGTGCCCCGCTGGCGCTGGCGGCAGGCCCGGCGCAGGCTGAAGGCAGCGTCAACTGGGATGCCATCGCCCAGTGTGAGAGTGGTGGCAACTGGCAAATCAGCACCGGCAACGGCTACTACGGCGGTCTGCAGTTCACCCAGGGCACCTGGCGCGCCAACGGCGGCTCCGGCAGCCCGCAGAACGCCTCCCGCGAGGAGCAGATCCGCGTCGCCGAGAACGTCCTGAAGACTCAGGGCATCCGCGCGTGGCCGGTCTGCGGCGCGCATGGCGGCAGCCACGGCGCTCCGGTGAAGAAGGCCACCCCGAAGGCCAAGGTGCAGAAGAAGGCCGCCCCCAAGCAGGCCGCCGCCCCGAAGGCTGCCCCCGTGCAGCAGGCGGCCCCCCAGGTGGGCACCGGCGACTACGTGGTCAAGGCCGGCGACACCCTGTCGCGCATTGCCGAGCAGCTCAACATCCCGGGCGGCTGGCAGGCCCTGTACCAGAAGAACACCAGCATCATCAAGGACGCGAACCTGATCTTCCCGGGTCAGAAGCTGGTCACCAAGTGACCGTTCGCTAGATGCGGCACAAAGCCCGGATTCCGTGACACGACGGAATCCGGGCTTTAGCCATTTCCCGCCGTGTCCCCCGTTGAAGAAGGCCGTGTCCCACATTCGTCGCCCCCGTGTTCCACATTGGTTCCGGGTCGAACGTGGAACACACCCCGCGCGAATGTGGGACACGGGGGCCGTGAATGTGGGACACGCGGGGGCTAGGGGCAGTTGACCCATTCGTCGGTGCCGTCGGTGAAGACCTGGTGTTTCCAGATGGGGAGCTGGCGTTTGACTTCGTCGACGAGGTCGGAGCAGGCGGCGAAGGCCTCGGCGCGGTGTTCGGCGGAGACGGCGCAGGCGAGGGCGACGTCGCCGATCTGGAGTTCGCCGATGCGGTGGCTGACGGCGATTCCGCGCAGGCCGGGGCGGGATCCCGCTATTTCGCCGGCGACGCGGGTGATCACGTCGGCGGCGCTGGGGTGGCCGCTGTAGGACATCTCGCGGACGGTGCGGCCCCGGTCGTGGTCGCGCACAACACCCGAAAAGGTGACCACAGCGCCCGCGGCCCGGTCCTGGACCAGGTCGGAGTGCTCCTCCACCGACAACGGTTTGTCCGTGACCTCGGCCTTGTGCACGCGCGCGGGGGTGATCTGGCCCGTCTGCCGCTTGTGGTCCCCGCCCTGCAGCTGGTCGACGGCGTGGTCGAGAACGCCCTCCAACACGCCCAGGCCGTCCCGCACGCCCCCGGTGCTGCCCGGGAGGTTGACGATGAGGGTCTGTCCGGCCACCCCCGCCAAACCACGCGAAAGGGCCGCAGTGGGCACCTCAGGCAGCCCGGCGGCCCGTACGGCGTCCGCCAGGCCCGGGATCTCGTAGTCGAGGACCGTCTTGGTGGCCTCAGGGGTCCGGTCGGTCGGCGTGATGCCCGTGCCGCCCGTCGTGATGATGACGTGCGTGCCTTCGGCGATGGCCTCCCGCAGCGCGGCGGCCACCGGGGCCCCGTCGGGAACGACGACGGGGCTCGGCACCTCATAGCCACGGGTCCGCAGCCAGTCCACGATCAGCGGGCCGGTGCGGTCCTCGTACACGCCCGCGGCCGCCCGGTTGGACGCAGTGATGACGCGCGCGGTGGTGGCGGTCATGACTTGGTCGCAGCCTTGCGGACGGCCTCGGCGACGGCCGGGGCCACGGCCGCGTCGAACACGCTGGGCACGATGAACGAGGCGTTGATCCGGTCGCCGTCGGCCACGTCCGCGATCGCGTCCGCCGCCGCCAGCAGCAACTCGTCGGTGATGGTGTTCGCGTGCGCGTCCAGCAGACCGCGGAACACACCCGGGAACGCCAGCACGTTGTTGATCTGGTTCGGGTAGTCGCTGCGCCCGGTGGCCACGACCGCGGCGTACTGCTGCGCCTCCAGCGGGTCGATCTCCGGGTCCGGGTTGGCCAGCGCGAACACGACCGCGTCCTTGGCCATGGTCTTCACCTGCTCCGCGCCGAACAGGTTGGGCGCCGAGACACCGATGAACACGTCCGCGCCGACGAGCGCGTCGTGCAGGTTGCCCGCCATGCCGTCCTTGTTCGTGTGCGCGGCGATGTTCTCCAGGTTCGAGTCCAGGTCACCGCGGTTGGCGTGCACGATCCCGTTGATGTCGACCGCGATGATGTCCGCGGGCTTGCGGTGCAGCAGCAGGCGGATGATCGCCGAACCGGCCGCGCCCACCCCGCAGACCACGATCTTGCACTGCTCCAACGGCTTGCCGACGACCTTGAGCGCGTTGTGCAGCGCCGCGACCACCACGATGGCGGTGCCGTGCTGGTCGTCGTGGAACACCGGGATGTCCAGCTTCTCGCGCAGCCGGGCCTCGATCTCGAAGCACCGCGGCGCCGCGATGTCCTCCAGGTTGATGCCCGCGTAGGCCGGGGCGATCAGCTCGACGGTCCGGATGATCTCGTCGGTGTCCTGGGTGTCCAGCACGATCGGCCAGGCGTCGACGTCCGCGAACTTCTTGAACAGCACCGCCTTGCCCTCCATCACCGGCAGGGCGGCGGCCGGGCCGATGTTGCCAAGGCCCAGCACGGCCGAGCCGTCGGTGACCACGGCGACGGTGTTGCGCTTGATGGTCAGGCGGCGCGCGTCCTCGGGGTTCGCGGCGATCGCCTGGCAGACCCGCGCCACACCGGGGGTGTAGGCGCGGGACAGGTCGTCACGGTTGCGCAGCGCGACCTTGGAGTGCACCTCGAGCTTGCCGCCGAGGTGGATCAGGAACGTCCGGTCGGACACCTTGCGCACGGCGACCCCGGGCAGCTGCCCCAGCGCGCCGGTGATCTCGTTGGCGTGTTCAGCCGAAGTGGCGTTGCAGGTGATGTCCACGACCACGCGGTCGCCATGCGACTCGACGACGTCGAACGCGGTGATGACACCCCCTACCCGGCCGACGGCCGAGGTCAGGTCGCCGGCCGCACTGGCCGACGGCGGGGCCTCGACCCGGATGGTGATCGAATAACCAGGACCGGGTACCGGCATTATTCTTTTCTCCCGCTGTAAGACGACTTACTTGTTGATCTCCGTCACCGGGTGTTCGTAACCCAGGTCCTCGACGGGCAGCGGGAAGGTCACGTCACCGAACGGGGACAAGGCGCCCTGCCGGTCCGCCGCAAGCTCGCTCACCGGGTGTCCGCCCTCGGCCGGGGGTTCCGGCCAGGTGGGGTCGATCCGGTCCGGGTTGCCCTTGGCCACCGATCCTCCTCGAAGACTGCGGAATTGCTCGTACGGTACCCGACCCGGCACACCCCTGTGCAGGCACGTATACCGTGGTCAGAGTGTCGGGTCTCACGCTGACGGAGTGGCTGCGCGAACGGGATGACGCCGCGCTGGCGCGGATGCTCACCGCACGCCCTGACCTGGCCACACCCGTGCCAGGCGATACCTCGGTGCTCGCCACCAGGGCCGGCAGCCGCGCGTCGGTGGTCCGGGCCGCGGAGGGCCTGGACACCTTCACCCTCGCGGTGCTGGACGCGTTGCTGTTGTGCGACGCGGACACCAGGGCGGTCAGGACCGAGGAGGTCGCCGCCATGGTGGGCACGAAGGTGCCACGCAAACGGGTCCGCGAGGCCATCGCGACCCTGCTGGACCTGGGGCTGGCCTGGGGTGCCGAGGACGAGCTGCGGATCGTGCCGGCCGCGCGGGAGGCCGCGGGGCCGTTCCCTGGCGGGCTCGGCCGGTACTCCCCCGCACTGGACGGCCAGGACATCGGCGCGCTGATCGCCGGGCTCGACGAGCCGGAACGCAAGGTGCTGACGGCGTTGGCGGACGGCCAGCCGACCGGGCGCACCAAGGACGCCGACTCGCTGCTTCCGTTGGCGGAGGCCAAGACCCCGATCCAGCGCCTGCTCGCGCGCGGGCTGCTGATGCGCCGCGACTCCGAGACGGTGGAGCTGCCCCGTCAGGTCGGTCTCGCGCTGCGCGGCGGGACGCCGATGGGCCAGATCCGGGTCAGCCCGCCGCCCGTGCAGACCACCGCCCACAACGCGGCCACTGTGGACGGCACCGGCGCCGGTGAGGCAATGGAACTGTTGCGGCACACCGAAACGCTGATCTCACTGTGGTCGGACGAGCCGCCACCCGTGCTGCGCACCGGCGGTCTGGGCATCCGTGAACTGCGCCGGGTCGGCCGCGAGATGGGCAGCGCGGACGAGCAACGCGTCACCCTCATCGCCGAGATCGCCTATGGCGCGGGCATGGTCGTCGACACCGACACGACCAGTCCACAGTGGGCACCGACGACCCACGCCGACGTCTGGCTCGCCGCGCCGCCCGCCCAGCAGTGGGCGACTCTGGCGGTGGCGTGGCTCGAACTGCCGCGGCTGCCCGGGCTGGCGGGCGCGAAGGACGCCAAGGACAAGCCGATGTCCCCGCTGTCCGAGGAACTCCGGCGGCCACTCGCGCCCGCCGGACGCCGCCGGGTGCTGGCCGCGCTCGCAGAACTCCCGCCAGGGACCGGAATGGACTCACCCGAGGAGGTCGCCGGGCTGCTCGCGTGGCGCGCGCCGCGGCGCGGTGGACGGGTCCGCGACGACGTCGTGATCTGGACCTTGCGCGAGGCCACGGCGCTGGGCCTGGTCGCGTTGGGGGCGTTGACATCCGCGGGCCGAGCGTTGCTCGAGGACGGTCCGGCCGCGGCGGCCAAGCGGATGGCCGAGGCGATGCCCGCGCCGGTGGACCACGTGCTCGTCCAGGCAGACCTGACCATCGTGGCGCCCGGGCCGTTGGAACCCGTGCTGCGGCAGGAGATCGAGCTCGTCGCGGACGTCGAGTCCGCCGGTGGCGCAACGGTGTACCGGGTCAGCGAGGGATCGATCCGGCGCGCGCTCGACGCCGGCCGCACCTCCACCGACCTGCACGAGATGTTCCGCACGCGCTCACGAACCCCTGTCCCGCAGGCGTTGACGTACATGATCGACGACGTGGCACGGCGGCACGGGTTGTTGCGCGGCGGCGCGGCGATGTCGTTCCTGCGGTGTGACGACGATGTGCTGCTGGCGCAGGTCGCCGGGAGTCCCGCGGGTGTCCGGCTGGAGCTGCGCAAGATCGCCCCGGGCGTGCTGGTCAGTCCGGTACCGCTGGCCGATGTGCTGGAGGAGCTGCGGCATGCCGGGTTCGCGCCTTCGGCCGAGGGCGCCGACGGTCAGTTGCTTGACTTGCGCCCCAAGGGTTTGCGGGTTCCGGTCCGGCAGCGGCCACGGTCGGGCACCTTGCCCAAAGCACCGACCGAAGAGCAGTTGGCGGACCTGATCAGCGCGATCCGGGCGGGCGACCGGGCGGCAGGGACTCGGCGTGGCCGCACGGTTTCGCCCGCCGCGGGCGCGGGCGCGGACACCTCGGCGACGCTGGCTTTGTTGCAGGAGGCAGTGAACGCCCGGCGGAGCGTGTTCATCGGGTACGTCGACGCGCATGGAACCGCTTCGCAGCGCGTGATCGAGCCGACCCGGGTGGGCGCGGGCGTGCTGGAAGGCCTCGACTCGTCGCGGTCGGAGCTGCACCGGTTCGCGCTGCACCGGATCACCTCGGTGTCGCTCGTTGACGAGGAATGACGTCAATCCGCCAGTTCCCGCCCGCACTCTTGTCGCAGGTCAACGCGGTTTCGCACACTCGCAAGGCGTGGGTCCGGCGCGCGGGGTGGCCCTGGCCGCCGTCCGGTCGCCGGCGTCCAGGCGTTTCCGGCGCCCACGCGGACCGGCCGGGTCCGGGCGTCCCCCCGGACCCGCCACCGGTCTCCTTAGGACGCCAGGGCCGCGTGCACGGCCTGGCGGCCGGACATCACCGCGCGGCGCAACACCTTCGGGTCACGTTCGGTCGCGGTGATGTCCGGGCCATCGGTGGGCGGGCGCACTGACATCACCGCGGGCAGCTCCTTGAGCAGCTGCTCGTCCGACATGTCGCGTTCGTACTGCTCGTCCCACACCTTGCGCAGGCCCGGGTAGTACCGCGGCACGATCATTCCCTGACCGCGCGAGGGTTTCGCGGGGCGCTCGGTCGCCCTTCTGGTACGCAGCATCAACACATGCGTCGCGCCCTGGTTGAGCGCCGTGCGGAACGGCAGCGGCTCGGCCACCCCCGCGTCGACGAACCGGCGGCCGCCCAGCTTGATCGACCGGCCGGCCAGGATCGGCAGGCATGTGCTGGCGCGCAAGGCGTTCTGCAGGTCCTCGACGTGGTGGATGAACGGCCGCAGGTCGACCGAGTCGCCGGTGTCCGCGTCGGTGGCCAGCGGGTGGTAGCTCACCGGGTTGGCCAGGATCGCCGGGAAGTCCATTGGGGTCAGTTCCTGGTACACCGTGTTGACGAGGTAGTCGGTGTCGAACACCGGACGGCCGCGCAGGAACCGCCACGGGTTGATCACCTTCCGCATGATCTCCGGGTCCCACCACCCCCGCATGCCCGTCAACGCCCGCCCGGACAACAGCCACGCGCCGTTCAGCGCCCCCGCCGACGACCCGTAGACCGCGTCGAAGCACCTGGTGAGGCCGAGTTCCTCCAGCGCCATCACCATGCCGCTGGAGTACGTGCCCCGGCTGCTGCCGCCCTCGATCGCGAGCGCTATCCGGTGACCGTCCGAACGGAACCCCGGACGGCTGCCGTCCGCATGCCGGCGTGAGATCAAGCGCATAACCTGGTGCACAGGGAAAGTTTCGCACCGGCCAACACACGGTCACGACACGGTACGTGTGTTACAGCTCACCATTCACTGGACGTTGATCGCCGACAGCGCGATCACCGGCATTTCCATAGACTGGACCACACTGTCGAGCGGTCAGGAGGACCTCCGTGCGCGCATTGGTACTCGGTGGTGGCGGGATCGCTGGAATCGCCTGGGAGACCGGGATTCTCCACGGTCTGGGCCCGTCCGCGCTGGACGTCGACATCGTCATCGGCACGTCCGCCGGGTCGGCCGTCGCCGCGGCGCTGACCAGCGGTGTGTCCCTTGAGGACGCGTTCGCGCAGCAGACCACCCCGGCGCCGGCCACGGCTCCCGCGCCGTCGCTGGAGAAGATCATCGCGCTGTTCACGACCATGCAGTCGTTCCCGCCGGACGAGGCCCGCCGCAAGCTCGGCGAGCTGGCGGTCGCCGCGGAGACAATGCCAGAGGACCAATGGAAACGCCTGATCGGCGCGGGCCTGCCGTCGCACGAGTGGCCGGAGCGCAAGATCGGTGTGGTCGCGTGCGAGGTGACCACCGGTGAGACCCGGGTCTTCGACAAGGAGTCCGGAGTGGACCTGCTGTCCGCGGTGAGCGCGAGTTGTGCGGTGCCAGGGGTTTTCCCACCGGTCACGATCGACGGGAAGCGCTACATGGACGGCGGGGTCCGCACGACCACCAACGCCGACCTCGTCCAGGACTACGACGAAATCCTTGTCATAGCGCCGATTCCGGACGCACTGCGCATTCCGCACGCCCGGGTCATCACGCCCGACGAGGCGTCGTTGGCCGCGATGACAACGAATGTGCTCGACCCGGCGACGCGGGTACCGAGCGCCCACGCGGGGCTCGCCCAAGGAAAAGCGTTGCGCTGACTGAACCGGGAACGCGGTTTTCCTCGTGCGTACTTGTGTGGCCACAAGCACGCACGAGGGGTCTCAGACCGCCCGGGCGGACATCCGCTGGTGCATGGCGTGCTCCACCAGGGTGATCAGGCTTTCCTTGGTGGACTCGCGGTCACGCGCGTCGCAGGTGACCACCGGCACGGAGGGCTCGATGGTCAGCGCGTCGCGGACGTCCTCGACGCGGTGGTGCAGCACGCGCTCGAAGCAGTTGATCGCCACGATGTACGGCAGCTGGCGGTCCTCGAAGAAGTCGATCGCCGCGAACGCGTCGGCCAGTCGCCGGGTGTCGACCAGCACGATCGCGCCGATGGCGCCGCGGACCAGGTCGTCCCACATGAACCAGAACCGGTGCTGGCCGGGGGTGCCGAACAGGTACAGGATCAGGTCCGAGTCCAGGGAGACACGGCCGAAGTCCATCGCGACCGTGGTCGTGGTCTTGTTGGGCGTGGCCGAAAGATCGTCGACGTCCTGACTCGCCTCGGTCATCACGGCCTCGGTCGTCAACGGGACGATTTCCGAGACCGCTCCGACGAACGTGGTCTTGCCGACGCCGAAGCCTCCGGCGACGACGATCTTCGCGGACGTCGTCGCCTGACGCGCCACGGCCCGCGGGGAGTGAGGACTAGAGCCTGCGGAGCCCACTGAGCACCCTTTCCATGAACTCGATCGACGGCCGGTCGCCCACGACCATGCCGCTCTGGTGGATCAGCACGAGCCCCATGCCCGCCATATCGCCGATCAGCACCCGCGCCACCCCGAGCGGAAGTCTCAGGTGCGCGGCCACCTCGGCGACCGAACGCGTGTCCAGGCACAGACCGCAGATGGACCGGTGCTCGGGGAGCACGGCGGCCTCCGGCATGCGGCCGCGGTCGCTGGTGGACACCAAGGCCTCGATGGCCAGGTCGTAGTCGGATCTGGTCCGTCCGCCCGTCTTGGTGTAGGGCCGGACTAACGAACCGGTCTCGGCGACCGGCTCGGCGCGGACCGGGTCCTCCCACTCCGTGACGGCCGGGACGGCCGGGAGCTGGTCGGAGTTCCAGTCGTTCTGCCTGGGCACCCCGGGATCCCCGTACAGGCTCGCCCCCGGGCCACCGAACAGTCGTGCTCGGTAACCGTCCAGGTCGATCCGGTTCGGTGGATCCCCCAGTCCGTGCTCGGGCAGGTCCTCCCAACCTCGCTCCGGCATTTGCTCTTGCCTCCGCTCCGGCCGGCTTGGCAGCCGTTGGTCGTGCTCCTCCAGCGCCTCATCGGGCTCGTGATAGGACGCCTCGTCGGGCGCGTCCTCATCGTCGGGGCCACCCGCGTCCGGCTCTTCGAAGCGGAACCCGGTCTGCGCCCAATCCCGATAGGAAAAGTCCGCGCCGAACCGGCCACCCGAGGCTCGGTGACCTCTAGCCATCTGCTCTCACCCCGTCAAACCCGCTTATCTTCGCTGCGCGCCTTGCAGCTGCGCCCGCAGTTCGGGCGTCATCTGCTGGCCGACCCGCTCGACCAGAAGCGTCATCTCGTAGGCGACCAAGCCTATGTCGCAGTTGGGCGCGGCAAGAACGGCGAGACAAGATCCGTCCGAGATTGACATGAGGAAGAGATATCCCCGGTCCATCTCGACGACGGTCTGGTTCACCCCGCCGGCCTCGAAGCACCGTGCGGCACCCTGGGTCAGGCTCACCAACCCGGACGCCACCGCGGAGAGCTGCTCGGCCCGGTCGCGTGGGAGGCCCTGCGAGCCAGCCAGCAGCAGACCGTCTGCCGAGACCACCACCGCGTGTGCGACTCCGGGCACCTGCCGAACGAAATCGGTGATGAGCCAGCCAAAACTACCTGGCTGGTTTGTCGTCGCGGTCGTCACTCCTGCTCCTCGTCTTGACGGCTCTCGACTGAATCCTGGTCCCCAGCGTAAGCGTCCACCATGGCGTGGCGGCCCCGCCGGATGCCCTGCTGGAAGCTCGACATCCGGCCGCGCACCGCGTCAGCCGAGCGCGGTGGCAGCGCGGGTGTGCGCTGTGTCGCCGCCGGTCCGCCGGCACCCGGCCGGGACGGCGCCGATCCGGGGATCAGCTGGGCCTTCGGCACCCGCTTGGGCAGACCGGCCGAGGTGATCACCTCGGGGGCGGCCTTGCCCAGGTTCTGCGCGGCCTGCCAGCCCTCGTCACCCGGCGACTGCCAGGCCGACAGCGAGGCGGAGGCGCGCACGGACTGCTGCGGCTGCGCCGGCTGCTCCTCGGCGGCCGGTGCCGCGGGCTCCTCGTGGACCACCGGCTGGGCCGGCGGCTCCTCGTGGTGCGGCGCGTCGCCGTTGCCGTTGCTGTGGCCGTTCACACCGTTGGTCCCGTTGATCGCATGCGATGCCGGGGCCGGAACGACGGGCGGGGCCACGAGCGGTGCGGCCGGAACGTCTTCACCGGACGGTCTGCCCCGCTCGGAGGCAGGCGGCCGCTTGTCGCTGTCGCCTTCCTCGAACCACTGGGACAGCACTGCCTCGTAGATCGGCAGCCGCTCGGTGGGGGCGTCGACGTCGTGGTTGACCTCCTGGCGTGCTGGGGCAGGCCGCGGCGGCTCCTGGGCGGCCCTGGCGGCCTTCTCGGCGGCGAACGGGTCGCCGAACAGCGAGAGGGAGCCGGGGTCGCCGGACGCCTGGGCCGGGGGCTGGTCGAGCGGGGTGACCTGGGTGTGCGCCTCAGGTTCGCGCTCCGGTGCCCAGCGTACGTTCGGATCGGCCATCCCGTTTGTGGTGTTCTCCACGGGCGGCGGGTATCCGGCTGGTGTATACGGCGGCAGCGAGGTGACGTCCGAGTCCTCCGGCGTGCCGTCCGGCCGCAGCCGCGGCAGGCTCCCGGTGAACGCGCTGGCGATGCCGCCCGCGGGCCGCGGCGGGACCGGGCGCTGGCCGCCGGTGGTCGCACCCGCGCCGGTGGCGGTGATGCCGCCGGTCATCTCGTTCGGCGTGATGGTCGGGATGCCGCCGGTCGGCGTCAGGTTGGTCGGCTGGACGCCGCGCGAGGACTGGATCAGGTTCGACGGGACGATGATCCGGGCGATCAGGCCGCCGTCGATGTCCTCGTTGTCCCGCAGCCGGACCTGGATGTTGTGCCGCTGCGCCAGGCGCGCGACCACGTAGAGGCCCATTCGCCGGGTCACCGACACGTCCATGTCGGGCGGGTCGGCCAGGCGGCGGTTGGCGGCGTCGATCTCGTCCGCCGACATGCCCACACCCTGGTCGGTGATCTGGATGGCCAGTTCCTTCTTGCGGGTGGCGGCCATCCGCACGGTGACCTTCTTCTCCGGCTCGGAGAACGAGGTCGCGTTGTCCAGCAGCTCGGCGATCAGGTGCACGAGGTCGTTGACCGCGCGGCCCTGGACGGCCACCTCGGGCGCGGACAGCACGTCGATGCGGGCGTACTGCTCGACCTCGGAAACGGCGGCACCGACGACGTCAGCGGCCGGGACGGGCCGGGTCAGCTGACGCGACAGACCGGTGCCGGAGAGCACCAGCAGGCTTTCCGAGTTGCGCCGCATCCGGGTGGCCAGGTGGTCCAGCTCGAACAGGCTGGCCAGCTGGTCGGGGTCCTGCTCGTCCTGCTCCAGCCGGTCGATCAGGTTCAGCTGGCGTTCCACCAGGGCCTGCGAGCGGCGGGACAGGTTGACGAAGATCGAGTTGACGTTGTCGCGCAACAGCGCCTGCTCGGCGGCCATCCGGACGGCCTGTTCGTGAACGGCGTCGAACGACCGCGCGACTTCACCGGTCTCCTCACGGGTGAACACCGGCATGGGTTCGACCGCGTGCTTGGAGGCCGCGACGGGGTCCGGGTCGGCCAGGATGCGCTGCACCGTCTCCGGCAGCCTGGTGTAGGCGACGTCCAGAGCGTTGGTCCGCAGGGTCCGCAGCGGCTTCAGGATCGAGCGGGTGACCAGGGTCATCAGGATCAGCGCGAGGATCAGCAGGGCGAGCACGATGCCGGCGTTGGTCCACGCGGAGTTGGTCTTGGCGACCGCGAGCTGGTCGGCGCGGGCCCGCAGGGCACCCAGCAGGTCGGCCTCGACCTTGCGCAGCTTGTCGACCGTGGCGTTGCCGTCGGCGGTCAGGTGCGGCAGGTCGATCTGCAGGCTCGGCTGGTTGGCGTCGGCGCGGTTGAACGCGGTCGACTTGATCCGCTCCCGGTCGTCGACCTCGGGGCCGGACACGGTGTCGGAGTAGAACTGCAGCTCCTGCGGGGTGGCGTTGGCGCGGAAACCGGCCTGCGCGGCACCGAAGGAGGCCTGGGCGGCGCGGGTCTCGTCCAGCAGGCCGGACGGGAACTGGTCGACCACCGCGGCGATCTGCAGCGCGGCGTTCTCCTGCGAGGCGAACTCCTTGGCCTCGGACAACGCCTGCACCGTGGTGGCCTGGCGGAGCAGGTCCCGGTCGGTGACCGCGGTGTTGACCTCACGGCCCAGCTGCACCAGCGCCTGGATGATCGAGGTGTACGCCGCCTTCACCGCGAGGGCGGGGTACTCGGTGTTGGTGGCCGCCTGGCGCAGCGCGTCCAGACCGGCGAGGCGCTGCAGGCCCTGGTTGTAGCGGGCTCGCGCGCTCTCGTCGTCGGTGCGCACCAGGTTGGCCGCCTCGGACAACGCCGCACGCGCCCGCTCGACCCGGTTGATCTGCTGGTCGAGCTGGGCACGGTCGTTGGTCCGGTTGCGCGCCACGTTCTCGACCGCGAGCGTGCGTTCCTTCTGCAGCTCGTGGACGACCCCGGTGACGTTGCGGGCCAGGTCGACCTGGTTGACGGTCTGGCGGAACTCGTCGGCGCTCTTGAGGTCCTCCTCGGCGCGCAAGCCGCCGAGTACGAGGGCGGTCAGCGTCGGGATGATGAGGACGGCGAGGATCTTGGTGCGCAGGCGCCAGTTGCGGACCCGCCAAGGCGAGCCGGCGCGGGCGGACGTGCCACCTGCGGGGCGGGCCGCCTGCGGCGGCCGGGCTCCTCCGTCGGTCATGTCGCCGCCTGGCGCCATCGCCATGCGACTGTTCCCCGAGCTACCTGCGACCCCAGCGTTCTGGTCGGGCACTCCCAGCACACTCCCTGCGTTTGAGCCAGTAGCCCGGTACCCGGAAGGCCAGCTCGAACGGACAAATACCGCAATGAGTAGGACACCGAACGCGCCCACGGGGGCACGCTCTTCGCCGAAACGTCAGGTCACATAGCTTTCCGTCCTCACAACCTGCAGTTTCAGCGCGCGGCACCCATCCGCGTCGCCTCGTGTCGGAAATCGCCCGATCGGACGACGCCCGGCAGAAGCATCGCGGCCCAAGGCCACCTTGGTCAACCCATCCCGACCTGGGCTGGCCAAAGCGACCACGGTGTTCCCCTCGAACCTGCCCATCTACCCGGCGACGGCGGTGGCCGTCAACCCGGCATCCGGGCAGCCTCCTCACTACATCGGTGGCGCTCCACCTCACTGTGGGCACAGAAGGTAGCGAAAAGTATGCCGAGATGTAAGCCTATCGGGGAGGTTTGCCGAAGGTTCGGGTTCAACCAGCGGCGGAACACCTGCAGCGTGACGATCATTTTCTCGGCGGATACATCCTTTTGACCGGCAGATACGTCCGTTCGAGGGATATGCGCGTTAGTCCTGTGACCGTGCGTATTCACGTTGTGACAACCGGTACAGACTCGCTGGAGTGGGAGGCCGGTGGCCTTGCCCACCAGCACCCAGAGCAGGGGTCAGCGCATTCGCGCATTGGTGTCCGTTCTCACAATCATCGGCTGCATATCCGGTTGCGGCGCCCTGGAGTCGGCGGAGCCGTCGGCGCTTCGCGTGTCGGTGGCGAAGATGGTCTCCGGCATCGAGATCATCGCGGACGGGTCGGCGGCGGGGCCGTCGACCATATCGGCGTTACGCGACGAAGGCCTGGACTACAAGTCGATCAAATGGGTGACCATGCCGTTTCCCGATATGGCCGCGCGATCGCAGCGGGGCGACATCGACGCGGCATTCCTGACCGAGCCGTTCATCACCCAGGCGCGCGGTGCCGGTGTTCGACACCGCGACGGGCACGACCGCAGCAAGATCGAACGGCTGACGATGGAGTTCGCCAAAGTCAACAAAGACACCACCACCAGCACAAACCTCCTCAAC
This sequence comes from Actinocrispum sp. NPDC049592, assembly GCF_040675465.1. NCBI lineage: Bacteria > Bacillati > Actinomycetota > Actinomycetes > Pseudonocardiales > Pseudonocardiaceae > Actinocrispum > Actinocrispum sp. NPDC049592. The sequence continues at coordinate 382,754 of NZ_JBFAPA010000001.1, forward strand.
TCCGCTCCGCACACGACCCACGGAAGCGAGCCGCAGCTGGGTGCCGGCGGGCAAGCCGCGGCCGGGCCCGATCGGCGGCGCGATCGGCGCGGGCGGGCCGGTGGGCACGGGTGGATGGCCGGGTCTGGACATCTCGCTGCGCACTCTTCGCGAGAACGGCGCTCTCATCGAAGAGCAGCGGAGAGCGGCGATCGCAGCCCCAACGCCGTCCCGCCTGGCAGGACACGCGGGTATGCGGGAGGGGCTCGGGGCAGGGCACCGGGACTGCCGGCCGCTGGACGACGAGAGCGACGCTTGGCCGAGAGCCTTGGCGGAGCTGGGAAACAGGCCACTGCCGCCCGCGTCAGCGTGCTTGCGTGGCGATCGCGCCTGCCATTGCGATAGGGATCGCGGTTCCGGCTGGGTTGTTGTTGGGGAGCGTTCCGTTTCTGCGCGTCGCGACTCAGACTTTTGTTGAGTTTCTGCGGCCGATCCCGTCGGTGGCCCTGATTCCGCGCCATCGTGGCGATGGGCGGCGGTCCGCCACCAAGATCGCGCTCGCCGTCTATGCCGCGGTGTGGCCGGTTCTGTTCAACACGATCTACGCCCTCGCCGAGATCGACCCGCTCCTGCTCGGCACCGCAAGGTCTTCCGGCCTCGGCAAGACCCGCACGATGGTCACCGTCTCGCTGCCGAAGATCTTCAGCGGCTGAGCCTCAGCAGCGCGCAGCTGCTGATGGTCGTCTCGCGTCCGGGACCAGTTCAGCTTTCCCCGGATGTGGGCATGGGTGGTGCTTCTCGGACTGCTCGGCTACGTCCTCACCATGGCGCTGCTCGCGGCCGAGCGAAAAGTTCTTCGGTGGCAACCGAACTGAACGTCACCAGGCACTACTCCATTCGTGGGGTGACCCGATCGAGCGACTTGTGCAGCGAAGAGAAACCACTTCGCAACCCGTTGTGACGGGCATTGGCGGGTCGCTAGCGTGTCGCCGGTACGTCGGGGATCGAAGTTGTAAAAGATTCACATCGACTCAGTACCGAGGAGAGGCAATGCCTAGACGCGGCGACACCGGCCAGGTGTACCGGTCGCGCGTGCGGATCCCGATCATCGCCGCCACCCTTGCCCTGCTGACCGCGGCCTCCGGCTGCGGGCTGATGGGCGGCAGCAGCGGTGACTCGACCACCAAGCCCAGCGCCACCGGTGGCGCGGTCGAGAAGCAGAAGATCAGAGTGGGCGTCCTGCCAGTCGTGGACGTCGCGCCGCTGTACCGGGCGATCGATCAGGGTTACTTCAGGCAGCAAGGCCTCGAGGTCGAACCGGTCTCCGTGCAGAGCGGGCCGAAGGCCGTCGAGGGGATCATCGGCGGCGACCTGGACATCGCGTTCACCAGCTACCCGGGCGCGTTCGCGGCGCAGGCCAAGGGCGCGGCCAACCTCAAGATCGTCGCGGACGCGTACGCGGCCCGGCCGGGGCACCTCGTGCTAGTCGCGACCAAGAACTCGCCGATGCAGAAACCCGAGGACGCCGGCGGCAAGAAGATCGCGGTGACCAGCAAGGGCTCCATCTCCGACCTGGGCGCGATGTCGGTGCTGAAGACCAAGGGCGTGGACGTCACCAAGATCAACTGGGTGCCGATGGGCTTCCCCGACATGGGTCCGGCCATGCAGCAGGGCACCATCGACGGCGCGGTGGTGGCCGAGCCGTTCGTGACCACGACGGAGAAGCAGTACGGCGCCTCCCCGGTGCTGGACGTCTCGTCCGGCCCGACGGCGGACATCTCGATGTCCGGCTGGGCCGCCACGGACAAGCTGGCCACGGCGAACCCGAACACCATGGCGGCCTTCCAGCGGGGGCTGGCGCAGGGTGTCTCGGACGTCAAGAGCGACCGCTCGAAGCTGGAGCCGATCCTGGTGAAGTACGTCAAGATCGACGCGGCCACGGCCTCGCTGGTGCACATCGCGGACTACCCGGAGTCGCTCGACCCGGTCCGGCTGCAGCGTGTGGCCGACCTGATGTCGGAGTTCAAGGTGATCCCGGAGAAGCTCAACGTGCAGCCGATGCTGCTCTCGTCGGCCTCCAAGTAGGACGCGCGTAACACAGACCCGGGGGCCGGCCGCCCTCGGGTCTGTCCGTTTCTCACCCACTGATCAACTTCGGCTGTGGCTCGGTCGCACTAGCCGGGTGCCGCCAGTTGGCGTACCTGGCTACTCCTCGGCCATTAACCCGATCGGGGTGTTTCGATACGTGGCCAGTGGCCGGTAAGCGGCCATTTGTCCCGACCCCGTATCGCTCACTAGAGTGACCACCTGGCGTTCGGCCGGGTGAAGCCCGTTTTCCAACCGCTCATGGAGTTCGGTGTGCTGACCAACTCGGTCGCCGGTGAGCCGGCGTGATCCGGTTCATTCGCGGCCTGCTGGGGATCCTGTTCGTCCTCGCCCTGTGGCAGCTCGGTTCGGCCACCGGGCTGTTCCCCGAGACCTACATCCCGCCGCCCACCACCGTGCTGCCCACGATGGTGGATCTGTTCTCGCAGCAGTTCAACAACGACACCGACACGTTCATCCGGGACCTGATCGCCACCATGCTGGCCTGGGGGCTGTCGCTGCTGATCGCCATCGGCATCGCGGTACCCGCCGGGCTGCTGCTGGGCAGCGTGCCCTCGGTGCGGGTGGCCACCCGGGTGATCATCGAGTTCCTCCGGCCGATCCCGTCGGTAGCGCTGATCCCGCTGGTGCTGATCCTGATCGGCTCGGGGCCGGACGCCAAGATCAGCCTCGCGGTCTACGCGGCGATCTGGCCGATCCTGTTCAACACGATCTACGCGCTGGACGAGATCGACCCGCTGCAGCTGGACACCGCCCGCTCGTTCGGCCTGGGCAAGACCCGCACGATGGCCACGGTGTCGCTGCCGCACGCGGCGCCGTTCGTGTTCACCGGCGTGCGGCTGGCCAGCGCGGTCATCCTGATCGTCGTGATCAGCACCGAGTACCTGGCCACCTCGGACATCGGCCTCGGCCGGTTCCTCACCCAGTACGCCAGCGGTTCCGGCCGCCAGGACGTGATCCTGGCCGTCACGGTGCTGTCCGGGGTGATCGGCTACGCGCTCGACAGCGGGTTCCTGAAGCTCAGCCGGGTGCTGTTCAAGTGGAGCAACCAGACGGAGGCGGCGAAATGACCCGGTTCAGGGGCTTCGCGCAGCGCTGGATCGTCTTCGTCTGCGTGCTCGTGGTCTGGGAGCTGGCCACGCTGGCCGCCCAGTCGAAGTTCTTCCCGCCGCCCACCGAGATCGCGCCGGCCATCCTGGGCATCTGGTTCAGCGGCCCGGCCTCGCAGCTGTTCCTCAGCGACGCGGTGTTCATCCACGTCCTGCCCAGCCTGGGCCGGCTGCTCACCGGCTGGCTCGGCGCCGCGGTGATCGGCATCACCGCCGGGCTCGCGCTCGGCCGGTCCAAGCACGGCCTGGAGTACTTCGGGCCGGTGCTGGCGTTCCTGCGGTCCATCCCGCCGGTGCTGCTGCTGCCGTTCTTCATGGTGCTGCTGGGCATCGAGGCGCCGCAGAAGATCGCGCTGATCGCGTTCGGCACGTTGTGGCCGATCCTGCTCAACTCGGCCGACGGGGCCCGCTCGGTCGACCAGGTCAAGGTGGACACCGCGAAGTCGTTCGGCGTGCCGCGCCGCCAGTGGATCCTGATGGTCGTGCTGCCCGCGGCGCTGCCCAAGATCTTCGCCGGGCTGCGCGTCTCGCTGTCGCTCGCCCTGGTGCTGATGGTGATCTCCGAGCTGGTCGGGGCGGTCACCGGGCTGGGCACCCAGCTCACGGACTTCCAGCGCCAGTATGACTACGCGAACATGTGGGCGCTGATCATCCTGCTCGGCGTCCTCGGCTACGGCCTCAACAGCCTGCTGCTCCTGGTGGAACGCCGGGTGCTGTCCTGGCAACCCACTCGTAACGTCCAAGCAAGTACCGTGAAAGCCGGAGGCTGAAGACCATGACGGCAATGCTGGACGTCGCCGAGCTGCGCCACACGTACGGCTCGGGACCATCCGCACACACCGCGGTACAGAACCTGACGTTCACGGTGGGCACCGGCGAGCTGGCCTGCATCGTGGGCCCGTCCGGGTGCGGCAAGACGACGCTGCTGCGCTGCATCGCCGGGCTGATCCGGCCGTCGGCGGGCACGGTGTCGCTGCACGGCGACCTGATCGACCGCACCCCGTCCGACCTGGCGGTGGTGTTCCAGGACTACAGCCGCTCGCTGTTCCCGTGGCTGTCGGTGCGCGGGAACGTGGAGTTCCCGTTGCGGTCCAGGAACATCTCCAAGTCCGAGCGCCGGCGCCGGTCGGCCGAGGCGCTGGAGTCGGTGGGCCTGTCCGCGGCGGCCGCCAAATACCCGTGGCAGCTGTCCGGCGGCATGCAGCAGCGCGTGTCCATCGCGCGGGCGCTGGCCTGCCAGCCGTCGCTGCTGCTGATGGACGAGCCGTTCGCCTCGGTGGACGCGCAGACCCGGTTCGAGCTGGAGGACCTGCTGCTGCGGGTGCGCCGCGAGCACGAGAGCACGGTCCTGCTGGTCACCCACGACATCGACGAGAGCGTCTACCTGGGCGACCGCGTGCTGGTGCTGTCCAAGTCGCCCGCGTCGATCGTCGCGGACCTGACCGTGGACCTGCCCGCGAACCGCGACCAGATCACCACCAGGGAGTCCAAGAACTTCGTCGCGCTGCGCGGTGAGGTGGCGCGGCTGCTGCACAACACGCCCGCGCCGGAGACGACCGTGCACCGCCCGACCGCGGCCGAGGAAGAGGCGGCGGCCCAGCGGTTCCTGGCAGCCGAACGCTCCCAGCGCAGCGAGGTCACCAAGAGCTGAGCGCGCCCCGGCCCTGCCCACCCCTCAATAGAGGGTGTGGGCAGGGTCGGTGACGCGGACGTGGACGACGGTCGGGCGGTCCTCGATGAGGGACCGTTTCAAGGCCGTCCGGAAGTCCGCAATGGACTCGACTGTGATCCCGTAGCAGCCCAGACTCGTTGCCAGGGCGGCGAAGTCTATGCCGCCGAGGTCGGTGCCCGGGATCTTCTGCTCAGCCGATGACAGGAGCTTCAGGGCCGCGTACTCGGCGTTGTCCAGGATCACGAACGTCATCGGCAGGTTCTCGCGGGCGGCGGTCCACAACGCCTGGATGCCGTACATGCTGGAGCCATCGCCCAGGATCGCCACCACGCGGCGGTCAGGGCGACCCAACGCGGCGCCGACGGCCGCAGGCAGTCCCCAGCCGAGCGTGCCGCTGGCCATCGTGAGGAAACCCGTGTGGCGCGCCCGAATCGGCAGGTAGTCGTGCATGAGGTTGCGGTGGCTCGGCGCCTCCTCGACCACCAGCGCGTTGTCCGGCAGCAAATTCGCCAGAGCAGCGAGCACGTGCACCGGTGAGACCGGGTCACTGTCCGCGGGAATTGCTGGTCGTACCAGTGGTTTCGGCGTCACCCGGTCCACTGGGACGACCATTTCGGACAGCCGGCGAACCGCTGGCCCGATCATCGACCGAATGCCGACGCCTGCCTTGGCGCGCGCGAGCACGTCCGGGTCGTCGTTGATCAGGAACAACGGTGGCAACGGCGTGGCAGCATTACCGCGGAACACATGCAGGGTGAACACCGGCGCGCCCAGCACCAGTGCGAGGTCGTACGGTTCGAGCGCGGCCGCGATGGACCGTTCCTCCGGGTCGAGAAATCCCTGGAACAACGGGTGATCCTCGGGGAACGAGCACCGCGACGACATCGGCGCCACGAACACCCCCGCCCGGATCCGTTCCGCCAAGGCGACGACATCCGCAACGGCGTCCTCAGCGTCCACAGCGGCCCCAACGACGATCACCGGACGCTCGGCCCCGTCCACAGCGGACGCGAGCCCTGACAACGCCTCTGGGGCCGCGACCGGGCCGAGGATCCGGGGCCGCACGGGCACGGCACCTTCACTGGGCGCATCCCAGTCGTCGGCGGGAACGGAAATGAACGCCGGACCGGTCGGCGGCTGGACCGCGAGGTGGTAGGCGTGCGCGAGCGCGGCCGCAACGTCCTGCGCCCGCGCGGGTTCGCAGCTCCACTTCACATATGGCCGCGGGAACACGGTCGGATCCGACGCTCCGAGGAACGGCTCCCCCGGCAGCAGCGAGCGGACCTGCTGACCGGCCAGCACCAGCATCGGCGTCCGGTTGCGGTACGCGGTGAACACGTGCCCCAGGCCGTGCCCGAGACCGCCCGCGGAGTGCAGGTTCACCAGAACGGGCTGGTCAGCTGCCTGCGCGTAACCGTCGGCCATCGCGACCACTGCAGCTTCCTGCAGACCGAGGACGTACCGGAAGCCGGCCGGCCAGTCCACCAGGAAGGGAATTTCCGTCGTCCCGGGGTTCCCGAACACCGTGGTGAGCCCGAAGTCGCGCAACAGGTCGCGGGCGACGTCCCGCACACTCGGGGTGGTCATGTGATTCTTTCACCTTTCGATCTTGTGACAGCACTCACTGCGGCCCACCTGTTTGGTGTATAAAACACCGCGAACGCCACGCATCGTGACTGATCGTGCCCCCCGTGTCAGCCGGTCGTGTCACAGCGTGACCGGAACAATCCTCGCGCAGATAAGGCATCTTCAATGCTTCGACGAGCAAGTGGTTCCGTACGATCGAGAAGAGCCGGCCGGGCGGTCGCAGCAATTCTGGGGACAGCGGGCATCCTCGCCGCCGTCTCCGGCTGCGGTCTGCTGGGTGGCTCGAGCAACGACTCCGGCGGCGGGGGCAACGGACAGCTCGAGCGCACCACCCTCAAGATCGGCGCGATGCCGATCCTCGACTCGGCGCCGGTGCACATCGCGTCGCTGAAGGGCTACTTCAAGGACGAGGGCCTGGACGTCACGCTGGAGCCCGTCACGGGCGCCGCCACGGCCATCCCCAAGCTGCTCTCCGGTGATCTTCAGCTCACGTATGGCGCGTACGTGCCCGTTCTGCAGGCCCAGGCGAAGGGCACCGGCGACTTCAAGTTCGTCGCCGACAGCTACCAGACCGCCGACAACATCTTCGTGATCATGGTCAAGGCGAACTCGCCGATCAAGTCGCCGAAGGACCTCACCGGCAAGACCATCGCGACCAACACCAAGAACAGCATCACCGACCTGCTCGCCAAGTCCGCGCTGGACACCGCCGGGGTGGACTCCAAGACGATCAAGTGGGTGGAGTTCCCGTTCCCGGACATGGGCGCCAAGCTGCAGGCGGGCGACATCGACGCGGCGGTCGTGCTCGAGCCGTACGTCACGCTCGCCCAGCGCAGCACCGGCGCGACGTCCATCCTGGACACCTCGTCCGGCCCGACGGCCAACTTCCCGATCTCCGGCTACACCACCACGGCGAAGTTCGCCCAGGAGAACCCGAAGACGGTCGAGGCCGTCCGGCGGGCGCTGACCAGGGCCTCCGAGGAGGCCCGCAACCGCACGACGGTCGAGGACGCGGTGGTGAAGTACGCGAAGATCGACAAGGAGGTGGCGGCCCTGGTGCGCATCGGCACGTACCCGACCAGCCTGGACCGCACCCGCCTGCAGCGGACCGTCGACCTGATGAAGAAGTACGACATGCTGCCCAAGGACGTGAACGTGGACAGCATGATCATCGACTCGGCGAAGACGGCCAAGTAACCAGCGGAAAAACTTGAGAAGTTGATCACGAAAACCCCGGCTTGCCCGGGGTTTTCCCATGTAGACGAACCGGGGCCATCACTCTACACTCCGCAATCGCTACGAGAACGTAGTGTGGCGCGAGGCGGAGCGCGTCACTCGGCGTGTCCGCCGCGGACACATCAGTGTCAGATGAGGCCTCACACATGTTTCGACTGTCACGCCGCTTGACGACCAGACGGGCCGTCGCCGCGATCCTGGGCGCCGCGGGCATCCTCGCCTCGGTGGCCGGCTGCGGGATGCTCGGTGGCTCGAGCGACGACAACAAAGCCGGCGGGAACGGCGCGGGCGGGCTGGAGCTCACCCACCTCAAGATCGGCGCCATGCCGATCCTGGACGACGCTCCGCTGCAGATCGCGGCCCAGAAGGGCTACTTCAAGGACGAGGGCCTGGACGTCACGCTGGAGCCCGTCACGGGTGCCGCGACGGCCATCCCGAAGCTGATCTCCGGCGACCTGCAGGTCACCTTCGGCGCCTACGTCCCGATCCTGCAGGCACAGGCCAAGGGCACCGGCGACTTCAAGTTCGTCGCCGACAGCTACCAGACCGCCGACAACATCTTCGTGATCATGGTCAAGGCCGGGTCGGCGATCAAGTCGCCGAAGGACCTGGCGGGCAGGACCATCGCCACGAACACCAAGAACAGCATCACCGACCTGCTGGCCAAGTCCGCGATGGACACCGCCGGCGTGGACTCGAAAACCGTCAAGTGGGTCGAGTTCCCGTTCCCGGACATGGCCGCGAAGTTGCAGGCGGGCGACATCGACGCCGCGGTGATCAACGAGCCGTTCATCACCGCGGCCCAGCGCAACAACGGCGCGGTGTCGCTGCTGGACATCGCCACCGGCCCGACCGCGAACTTCCCGCTGTCCGGGTACACCACGACCGCGAAGTTCGCGCAGGACAACCCGAAGACCGTCGAGGCCGTCCGCAGGGCGATCGTCCGCGCCGCGGGTGAGGCCGCCAACCGCGCGGTGGTCGAGGAGTCGGTCATCAAGTACGCCAAGATCGACAAGGACATCGCCGCGCTGGTCCGGCTGGGCACGTTCCCGACCAGCCTGGACCGCAACCGGCTGCAGCGCACGGTCGACCTGATGAAGAAGTACGACCTGCTGACCAAGGACATCAACATCGACTCGATGATCATCGCGCCGGCGACGACCGGCTAGTCTGTTTCGTACGAGAGCCCCGGCCGGTCGGCCGGGGCTTTTCGTTTCAGGGCTTGGTGGTCAGGCAGATCGTGGTCGGTGGCTCGAGGTAGGTGGCCACCACGTTGCCCGGTTCGCACGCTTTTGTGTCCACTGTGCCCGGTAAGACCTTCACGATCCGGTACTCCGCCGAGGGTCCGCAGGGCACGCGCTCGTGTGTCCTATTGCGACCGACGGTCTCGGTGCGCAGGCAGTCGCCCTCCTTGGCGTTGAGCATCAGGCACAGTTTCATCGAACTGCCGCTGGTCAGCTGCGTGTACTCCCCTGCCGGGCACAGACCCGTTGCGCTGTCGAGCTTTTTGGCGACCTTGTAGACCGCGTCGGTGGATCCGCAGTCGACCCGGTCGATCTGGGCGTCCGCCGCGGACACGATCTTGATGCAGTCGCCCTCGCCGACGTCGATCGTGCCGCGGTCGTCACTGGACACCGCGTACACGATCAGGCCGGTGATCGCCGCGACCACAACGCCCAGAACGATCTTCGACACGGCACTGCCGCGCGCGGGCCGGTCGCCCGGCTCGGCCGCTGGCGTGGTTGGCTCCGTCATCGAACACCCTTTTCCCCGGTCAGCCTGGGAAACGGTAAGCGACTGCGGGCTGTAACCCTTCGTGGGGTCTTTCGTGTTTTTTGTGTTCCATCCGGGTGTTGGCACACTGGGTGGGAACGACCAGAGGAGTGTTAGTGACCGACGGCCCACTCATCGTGCAGTCCGACAAGACGCTGCTGCTCGAGATCGATCACCCCCAGTCCGACCAGGCCAGGATGGCCATCGCGCCGTTCGCCGAGCTGGAGCGCGCCCCGGAGCACGTGCACACCTATCGGGTGACGCCGTTGGCGCTGTGGAACGCACGCGCGGCCGGTCACGACGCGGAGCAGGTCGTCGACGCGCTGTCGCGGTTCTCCCGGTACCCGGTGCCGCAGCCGTTGCTGATCGACGTCGTGGACACGATGGGCCGGTTCGGGCGGCTGCAGCTGATGCAGAACCCGGCGCACGGCCTGGTGCTCAACGCGCTGGACCGCGCGGTGCTGGAAGAGGTGCTGCGCAACAAGAAGATCGCGCCGATGCTGGGTACCCGGATCGACGACGACACCGTGATCGTGCACCCGAGCGAGCGGGGGCGGCTCAAGCAGGCGCTGCTGAAGGTCGGCTGGCCGGCCGAGGACCTCGCCGGGTACGTCGACGGCGAGCACCACCCGATCGCGCTGGACGAGAAGGACTGGCAGCTGCGCGACTACCAGCGCCAGGCCGCGCAGACGTTCTGGGCCGGCGGGTCCGGTGTGGTGGTTCTGCCTTGTGGCGCGGGCAAGACGCTGGTGGGCGCGGCCGCGATGGCCGAGGCGCAGGCGACCACGTTGATCCTGGTGACGAACACCGTGGCCGGGCGGCAGTGGAAGCGTGAGCTGATCGCGCGGACGTCGCTGACCGAGGAGGAGATCGGCGAGTACTCGGGTGAGCGCAAGGAGATCCGGCCGGTCACCATCGCGACCTACCAGGTGATCACCCGCAAGACCCGCGGCGAGTACCGGCATCTGGAGCTGTTCGACTCCCGGGACTGGGGCCTGATCGTCTACGACGAGGTGCACCTGTTGCCCGCGCCGGTGTTCCGGATGACCGCCGACCTCCAGTCACGGCGCCGCTTGGGGCTGACTGCGACGCTGGTGCGCGAGGACGGGCGCGAGGGTGATGTGTTCTCGCTGATCGGCCCGAAGCGCTACGACGTGCCGTGGCGGGACATCGAGGCCCAGGGCTGGATCGCGCCCGCCGAGTGCGTCGAGGTCCGCGTGACCCTCACGGACAGCGAGCGGCTGCAGTACGCCACCGCCGAACCCGAGGAGCGCTACAAGATCTGCTCCACCGCGCACACCAAAGCGGCCGTGGTCCGTGGCATCCTCGCAAAACACCCAGGCGAACCCGCGCTGGTGATCGGCGCATACCTCGACCAGCTGCACGAACTGGGCGAGGAGCTGAACGCGCCGATCGTCGAGGGCTCGACCAAGACCAGGGAACGCGAGCAGCTGTTCGACGCGTTCCGCAACGGCGAACTGCCGACCCTCGTGGTGTCCAAGGTCGCGAACTTCTCGATCGACCTGCCCGAGGCCTCGGTGGCGGTGCAGGTGTCGGGCACGTTCGGGTCACGCCAGGAAGAAGCTCAGCGCCTCGGCAGGCTGTTGCGCCCCAAGGGCGACGGCCGCCAAGCGCACTTCTACTCGGTCGTCTCCCGCGACACCCTCGACACCGAATACGCCGCCCACCGCCAGCGTTTCCTGGCCGAACAGGGCTATGCCTACACGATCGTCGACGCCGACGACCTCCTCGGCCCGCCCATCCCCGAGGTGAGCTGACACCAGGCATCCGGACGGTGTGGGGGCCGAAGGCGAGCATCTGCCACACCTCCTGACGGCCACCAGCACCGCTCGTCCCGCGCGACGCCCCGAAGGGTGAATCGTGGTTGTCAGACCCCTCCGCTAGGGTTATCTTCGAACACACGTTCGAACGGTGAGGGGTACTCATGACCGCGTTGTCGATCGAGCCGGCGGCCTCCCTGGGGTACTGGCACGGCGAGATTTGGTTGACCGACCAGGTGCTGACCGACCCGCACGCGTATCTCGACCGGGTCGCCGAGTACCCGCGCACCCATCTGTGGCCGGTGCTCGTGCCGCAGGACGGCCTGGGCCTGCCGCCCGAGGCCGCGTTCCAGCCCGAGCCGGCCCGCCGCGCCGTCGACCGGCACGACCCCCAGGCCGAGGCCGGTATCTCCGGCGCGGTGCTGGTGGCCAACAAGCGTCCGTCCTACCGCCTCGGCCTGGTCGAGGCGGGCCGCCCTGCCGACGTTCCGGCCCGCCTCGGCCGTCCTGGCCTGTCCGCGATCCTGCGCAGCTGGGAGGACCGGTTCGGCGCCACCCTCGTGGTGCTGGGCGCTCGCGAGATGATGCTGTCGGTGTCGGCGCCGCCGACCGAGCTGCACCACGCGCTGGTGGTGGCGAACGAGCACCGGTCGTTCTGCCCGCGCCTGCCCGGCACGCTGCCGCAGCTGTCGCGGGGGCTGATCCGGATGCGCCGCTGGCACTTCCGCTGGCGCTGACCCACACTGCCGGAGTGTCTCGATGGACCTGCCCCGCCTGTGACCGGGAGTTCGGCCGCGCCAACCAGTCGCACGTCTGTGTTCCCGGTTGCACCCCCGCGGAGACCTTCGCGGGCCACAACCCGGTGTACCCCGAGATCTACGCGGAGATCATGGCTCACCTGGAGTCCCTTGGACCGGTGCACGCGGACGCGGTGAAGGTCGGCGTCTTCCTGAAGTCCACCCGCAAACTCGCCGAGATCCGGCCGAAAGCGCGCTCCCTCACGATGTGGCTCGCTCTCCCGCACGCGGTCGTCAGTCCGCGGATCACCCGTCAGGAACGGACCTCCGCGGACACCGTGTACCACGTCCTCAAGCTGCACTCAGTATCCGATGTGGACGAAGAGCTCCGCGAATGGCTCACCATCGCCTACGACTTCGCCACCTGAGAACTCAGCCGCCGGGCCGGGTGAGGCCCTGGGCGCTGGCGCCGCGGCTGAGCACGATCTCGTCGGTGCGCTGCAGAGTCTCCGCGCGGCGGGCGGGCGGGCCGACATTCGGCTGCGACAAATCGAGCAGGCGAATGGGCGGACCCAGATCGATCAGGATCGGCAGATAGTCCGCCTTGTCGACCGACCAGGCATTTCCGTTGCGGGTGAAGTGGAAACGGGCGATCACGCCTTCCTCGGTGATGCCTTTCGGCTCGGAGTGGCGGGCGATCTCGTTGCCCATCCCGTAGGCGACCCATTTGCCGTTGATCTTCTCGAACGGCTGCACGACGTGCGCGTGGTGGCCGATGATCAGGTCGATGTTGGGGTCGTTCAGCAGTTTCTTGGCCAGGTTCTTCTGCTCGGTGGTCGGTTCCTGGACGTACTCGGTGCCCCAGTGCAGGCTGGCGATCACGACCTGGGCGCCGGCCGCGCGGGCGGCTTTCGCGGCCGCGATGATGTCCTCGGCGTCGATGGTGTTGGCGAGCCAGGGTTTGTCGGCGGGCAGTTTCTTGCCGTTGAAGCCGAAGGCGAACGAGATGTGGCCGACCTTCACGCCGTGCACCTCGATGATCAGCGGCCTTTTCGCCTCCTGTTCGGAACGCGCCGAACCGGTGTGTTTGATGCCCGCCGCGTCGAGTGCGTCCAGCGTCCGTTTCACACCGTCCGAGCCCTGGTCGATCGTGTGATTGGACGCGGTCGAACAATCGTCGTAACCGATGTCCTTCAGCGCGTCGACGATCTCCGGCGGCGCACTGAACTCCGGATAGCCCTTGAACGGGCCGGCGGCGTCCGCCAATGGCGTTTCCAGGTGACAGATCGCCAGATCGGCGGCGCCGACCGTGGCCTTCACCCCGGCCAGGATCTTGCGGTAGTCCCGCTTCCCGCCGCCATCCTCCGTCGCCTGGTCGGTCAACGCGGGATGGATCAGCACATCGCCGCTCGCGACCACGGTGAACCCGTTGTCGGACGCGGGCGGCGGCGAGTTGAGCTGCTGCTGTGCCGGCGGCGGGGCGAGCCCGGTCGGCACGGAGATAGGCGGTTGCGAACCGTCACTCGTCGCGCACCCAGCGACAAGTGTGGCCGCGGACAAACTCGCGAGCAGGAGCCGGCGCATGCGCGTCATCCTGCCAGGAGGTTATTTCCGCTTGCGGCGGGATAGGAATATCACCAGCAAAAGTCCGAGGATGATCAGCGGCGCGACCCGTTTGACCACCGAGGAACCGGCGTACTCCAGCAAATCGATCTCGGGCGCCGAAGACACTGGAACAACATGTGGCGCCTTGGCCACAGGCTCCTCCGCGGGCTCTTCAGTAGCGGGTGCATCATCGGCAGCAGAAGGCGAATCCTGCTCGGGTTCCAGCTGCGCGGCCAGGTTCTGCGCGAAGGTGTCCAGGATCTTGCCGCCCACCTCGGCGATCAGCCCCCGCCCGAACTGCGCGGGCTTGCCGGTCACCGCGAGCTCCGTGACGACATCGCCGACCGTCGTTCCGTCCGAAGTGGACAGTGTGACCGTGACGTCCGCGGACGCCGTGCCGTTGCCCCGGGAGTCCTTGCCCGAGGCGTTGATCTTCAGCACGCGGGTGTCTTGATCGGTCGAGACGAACTCACCAGAACCCTTGTACTGCAACGAGATGGGCCCCATCTTCACTTTCACCGTACCGGCGAACTTGGGGCCGTCGACGCTGGTCAGGGTGGCGCCGGGCATGCACGGCGCCACCCTTTCCGGATCCAGCAGGGCCTGCCAGACATCGTCGACAGGTGCGTTGACGGTGAACTTGTGTTCCAGCTGCACAGGCCCAGTCTCCTCGACGACTCAGCCGATGGCGGCGGTGACGGCCCGCCCGGTGAGCACCCGCGCCAAGTGGCTGCGGAACTCGGGACTGGCATCACCGTCCGTCGTCGGGTTCGTGTTCTCCGCGGCGTGGGCGGCGGCCGCCTTGATGTTCTCGGCCGTCGCCCGCTGGCCCACCAGGGCCTCCTCCACGGTACGCGCCCGCACGGGGGTGGACGCCATGTTTGTCAGCCCGATCCTGGCCTCGGCGATGGTGTCGCCGTCGGTGCGGACCGCCGCCGCGACCGAGACCACCGACCAGGCCTGCGCCGAGATGCTGAACTTCTCATAGTGCGCGTGCCACCCGGTGTACTTGGGCAGCCGGATCTCCACGAGCAGCTCGGCCGGGGACAGCGCCGTGGTGAAGTAGTCGGTGAAGAACTCGGCCGCCGGCACGGTCCGCCTGCCGTCCATCCCGGCCACCACCATCTCCGCGTCCAGCGCCAGCGCCGGGGCGAGCAGGTCGCCCGCGGGGTCGGCGTGTGCGAGCGACCCACCGAACGTGCCGCGATGACGCACCTGCGGGTCGGCCACGGTGGCCGTCGCCAGGCTGATCAGCTGCAGGTGGGTCTGCACCAGCGGGTCACGCTGGACGTCGTAGTGCGTGGTCATCGCGCCGATCACGATGGCGTCGCCGTCCTCGCGGATCCCGCGCAGCTCGGCGATCCGGCCGATGTCGATGACCTTGGCGGGCGCGGCGAGCCGCATCCGCAGCACCGGCAGCAGGCTCTGGCCGCCGGCCAGCACCTTGCCGTCGTCGCCGGCGTCCGCCAGCTCCCGCACCGCATCGTCCACTGTGGCCGGTGCGACGTAGTCGAACTGCGCCGGGATCACCGCGCACCTCCCTGCTGGATCGCCTGCCACACGCGCTTTGGCGTGCAAGGCATCTCGACTTCGTGCACACCCAGATGACGCAGCGCGTCGACGATGGCGTTGACCACGGCCGGGGTCGAGGCGATCGTGCCGGCCTCACCGACACCCTTGACACCCAACGGGTTGGTGGTCGACGCCGTCTCGGTCCGGTCCGTGGTGAACGACGGCATGTCCGCCGCCGACGGGACGTGGTAGTCGGCGAACGTGCCGTTGGTCAGCGTCCCGGTCTCGTCGTGCACGGCTTCTTCGTACAGCGCCTGGGAAATCCCCTGCACGAGTCCACCGTGGACCTGACCCTCGACGATGAGCGGGTTGACGACCTTGCCCACATCGTCGACGCAGACGTACGAACGGATCGTCACGCGGCCGGTCTCAGTGTCCACTTCGGTCGCACACAGGTGCGTGCCGTGCGGGAACGAGAAGTTCTGCGGGTCATACACGGCCTCGGCGTCCAGGTGCGGCTCCATGCCCTCGGGCAGGTCGTGCGCCAGGAACACGGTCAGCGCGATGTCCTGGATGGTCACGGCCTTGTCGGTACCGCGAACGGAGAACTTGCCGCCGCTGAACTCCAGGTCGTCCTCCGAGCACTCGAGCATGTGCGCGGCGACCGGTTTCGCTTTGGCCACAACCTTTTCCGCGGCCATCACGACCGCCGTCCCGCCGACCGCGAGCGACCGCGACCCGTAGGTGTCCATGCCCCGCACCGAGGACTGCGTGTCGCCGTGCAGGACCTCGATGTCCTCGAAGGGAACGCCGAGCTGGTCGGACACGATCTGGCTCCACGCCGTCTCATGCCCCTGCCCGTGCGCGGACGAACCGGTGAGCACCTCGACCTTGCCGGTGGGCAGCATGCGGATCGCCGCGTGCTCCCAACCGCCCGCGCCGTAGGACAACGAGCCCAGCACGCGGGACGGCGCCAGGCCGCACATCTCGGTGTACGTCGAGATCCCGATGCCCAGCTGGACGACGTCACCGCGGTCACGGCGTTCCTGCTGTTCCCGCCGCAGGCCGTCGTAGTCGAACAACTGCTTCGCGCGGTCGGTCGCGGCCTCGTAGTTGCCGGAGTCGTAGGTCAGCCCGCACACGGTGGTGAACGGGAACTCCTCGTGCTTGATCCAGTTCTTCTCGCGCAACGCCATCGGGTCCATGCCGAGCTCGACGGCCAGCTCGTCCATGATCCGCTCGACCGCGAACGTGGCCTCCGGGCGGCCCGCGCCGCGGTAGGCGTCGGTCAGGGTCTTGTTGGTGAACACGTTCGTGCACGCGAACCGGTAGGCCGGGAACTTGTAGATGGCGTTGAACATGAACGCGCCCAGGATCGGCACGCCCGGCCCGACCAGGCCGAGGTAGGCGCCCATGTCGGCGATCAGGTCGACCTTCAGGCCGGTGACCGTGCCGTCCCGGTTCGCCGAGATGGTGATGTCCTGGATCTGGTCGCGGCCGTGGTGCGCGGCGAGCATGCACTCCGAGCGCGTCTCGGTCCACTTCACCGGGCGGCCGACCTTCTGCGCGACCACGACGGCCATCAGTTCCTCGGGCAGCACACCGATCTTGCCGCCGAACCCGCCGCCGACGTCGGGCGCGACCACGCGCAGCTTGTGCTCGGGCAGCCCAAGGGTGAGCGCGGTCATCGTCTTGAGGATGTGCGGGATCTGGGTTGCCGACCAGACGGTCAGCTGCGCCGCGGTCGGGTCGACGACCACCGAGCGGGGTTCCATGAACGCCGGGACCAGGCGCTGCTGGCGGAACCGGCGGGTCACGGTGACCTCGGCGTCCCGGATGGCGTCCTCGACGTTGCCGCCGGTCCCGGCCTCGCCGGAGTCGAACACCCACAACGCGTTGCGGTTGGTGCCCAGCTCCTCGTGCACCAGCGGGTAGCCGTCGGTCAGCGCGGCTTCCATGTCGAGCACGACCGGCAGGTCGGAGTAGTCGACGTCGATCGCCTCGAGCGCGTCCTGGGCCTCGGCGGCGCTGCGCGCGACGACGACCGCCACGCCCTCACCGGCGAAGTTCACCTTGTCGGCGGCCAGCATCGGCCGGCGCGGCGACTTCATGTCGGGGGTGATCGGCCACGCGCACGGCGCCCCGACCGCGCCTTCGGCGTCCAGGTCGGCGGCGGTGAACACGGCGATCACGCCGGGCATCGTGCGCGCCGCGGACGTGTCGATGTTGAGGATCTTGGCGTGTGCCATCGGGCTGCGCTTGATCGCGAGGTGCAGCATCCCGGGCAGGGTGATGTTGTCGGTCCAGCGGGTCCGGCCGGTGATCAGCCGCGCGTCCTCCTTGCGCAGCCGGGCCTTGCCGACCTCAGGCTCTGCTGTGGCGGTCATCAGTTGCCTGCCGTGTGGCTCGGGGCGCGGGTGACCTCGGTGTCGCTGACCTGCTCAGCGGACGGGCCTGCGCCGGGGCGCATGTGATGTGCGGCGTCGCGCACGGCGCGCACGATGTTCTGGTAACCGGTGCAGCGGCAGAGGTTTCCCTCCAGACCGTGCCGCACGGCCTGTTCGTCCGGGTCGGGGTTGTCGGCCAGCAGGTCGATCGCCTGCATGATCATCCCCGGCGTGCAGAACCCGCACTGCAACGCGTGGTTGTCGTGGAACGCCTGCTGGACGGGGTGCAACTGGCCGTCACGTTCGAGTCCCTCAATCGTGGTGACTTCGGCACCGTCGGCCTGCACCGCGAGCACGGAGCATGACTTCACACTGTGACCATCGAGATGGACCGTGCAGGCTCCGCAGTTGCTGGTGTCGCAACCGACCACGGTGCCGGTCTTGCCAAGCCGCTCGCGCAGATACTGCACCAGCAGCATTCGAGGCTCGACATCGTCCGTGTACGTGGTTCCGTCGACGTTGACGTTGATCCGCATCGCGCCTCCAACGCTGACTTCGTGGCGGGGCTCGGGAACGTGATCGTGCTCACGCGTACCCGAGCTTGCTACCGGTTGTGGAGGCAATCAACCCCCATGAAATCAGCCTTGGCAGGTGCGGAACTATCGACAGAATCGTTCCGCACCTGCGGCCCAATGTCTCAAATTGAGGCAGTCAGTGGATCTCCGGATGGATCGGCCCGGCGGTGGTCATCAACCGGTCGCCGCGGCCGCCCCAGCGCAGCGAGATGATCTCCGCGGCGATCGACACCGCGGTCTCCTCCGGAGTCCGGGCACCGAGGTCCAAACCGATCGGTGAGGACAATGTGGACAGTTCGGCCTCGGTCATCCCGGCCTCGCGCAACCGGTCCAGCCGATCTTCGTGGGTCCGCCTGGAGCCCATCGCGCCGACGTAGCCGAGGTTCAGCCGCAGCGCGACCTGGAGCACCGGGACGTCGAACTTGGGGTCGTGGGTGAGAACGGCGACCACGGTCCGTGCATCGACCCGGCCCGCTTCGGCCTCCGCGCTCAGGTACCGGTGCGGCCAGTCGACGATGACCTCGTCGGCCTCCGGGAACCGGCTCTTGGTGGCGAACACCGGCCGCGCGTCGCAGACCGTCACGCGGTAGCCGAGGTAGCTGCCCAGGCGCGCCATCGCGGAGGCGAAGTCGATCGCGCCGAACACGAGCATGCGCGGCGGCGGTTCGAAGGAGGCGACGAACACCGCCATGCCTTCGCCGCGGCGCTGGCCTTCCGGTCCGTAGTGCATGGTCCCGGTGCGGCCGGTCGCGAGCATTCCGCGCGCGTCATCGGCCACCGCGTCATTCACCCGGGCGGATCCCAGGTCGCCGATCACCCGATCGGGCCACACCACCAGGCGCTGACCGATGCGGTCCGCATCCGGGTGTTCCACGATCGTGGCCAACGCGACGGCTTGTTCGTGCCGGATCGCGTCGGCGAGCTCGCCGAACTCGGGGAAACTCTCCTGGCTGACCGACTCCACGTACACGTCGAGGATCCCGCCGCAGGTCAGGCCGACCGCGAAGGCGTCGTCGTCGCTCACGCCGTAACGCTGCAACACCGGCCGGCCGTCCTGGATCACCGTCTGGCCCAGGTCGTACACGGCGCCTTCCACGCATCCACCGGACACGCTGCCGAACACCTCGTCGGTCTCGGTCACCATCATGGCCGCGCCCGGCGATCGCGGGGCCGAGCTGAACGTCGCGACGACCGTCGCCAGCCCCACCTTCTCACCGGCGTCGTAGCGTTTGACCAGCTCATCGAGCACGTCACGCACGGCGCACCTCCACTAGCAGCTCCTCGAGTGTCTCCATGCTGTGCCCGGCCAGCAGCTTCTGCACATGCCGCTGCGCCACGACAATCCCTGACTGCACGGGTTGATAGCCCGCACGTCCCGCGTGTGGGTTGACCCACAGGATCTTGTGAGCCAAACGCCGCAGCCGCGCCATTTGCTCCCCGAGCAACCCCGGGTCACCCCGTTCCCACCCATCCGAGAACAGAACGACAACCGCTTGCCGCGCCACCCCACGCTGACCCCACCGGTCCAGGAACGCCTTCAGCGTGTCGCCGAGCCTGGTCCCGCCCGCGAAGTCCGGTACGGCCCTGGCGGCCGCGTTGAGTGCTCGCTCCGGGTCGCGCTGCCTGAGCTGCCGCGAGATCCTGGTCAGCCGTGTGCCGAGCGTGAACACCTCCGCGGGCATCCGGCGGGCCACCGCGTGCGCGAACCGCAGCAGCGAGTCCGCGTACGGGCTCATCGAGCCGGATACATCCACGAGAAGTACAACCCGCCGGGGGCGCTTTCCCTTCCTTCGGTACTTGAGCCGGATGGGTTCGCCACCCGCCGTGCGCATCTCCCGCATCGTCGCGCGGGGGTCGAGCTCGCCTCTGCGGTGCTTCCGCTTCCTGAGCGCGGCTCTGGTCGGCGGGTCCGGCTTGAGCAACTCCATGAGCTGCCTCAAGTGTGCTCGTTCCGCGGGCGTGAGATCGCTGATATCCCTACGGCGCAGGACTTCCGTGTCGCTGGCGGCGACACCCAGCTGGTCGGCGTCCTCGCCTTCGCCGTTCGCCTGGGGAGCGGGCGTCATCGCGGCGATCATGCTCACCTTGGGGCGGGCCTGGTTGTCCGTCTTCGCCTTGCGCACCGGGCGGTTGGTGAACCAGGCGGCGAAGGCGTCGTCGTAGCGGGGCAGGTCATCGGGCTCGCCGCACAACGTGAGCCGCCCCGCCCAGTACAACTCGTCGGGCACGGACACATCCACATGCCCCACCGCCTGCAGATACGCCTGGACCCGCTCCGGCTCGCACGCCAGCCCCGCAGCCCGCAGCGCCGCCGCGAACCCCACCAGCCCCGGTACCGGATCCACCTCCGGATTGTGCGCCACGATCACCCCACCAAGCGAATCCCACCCCAACCCCGTCACATCTCAGCCAATCCCCACATAGGTCCGGGGTCTACGACCTCAGCCGGCCAGCAGCGCGTCCAGGTCCACCCGCACGCGGTCGGCGTCCTCGCGGTACTTCAACACCGCGCCCAAAGTGACCGCGGCGGACTCGGCATCCAGCTCGGTACGCCCCAGCGCCAGCAGAGCCTCGGCCCAGTCGATGGTCTCCGCGACCCCGGGTGGCTTCAGCAACTCGGCGGTCCGCAGGCGGCGCACGGCATTGGCGACCTGGTGGGCAAGGCGCTCGCTGATGGTGGGGAGGCGGCGGCGCAGGATCTGGATCTCGCGGGTGAGGTCGGGGTGCTCGAGCCAGTGGTAGAGGCAGCGGCGCTTCAGGGCGTCGTGGACCTCGCGCGTGCGGTTGGAGGTCAACACGACGAGCGGGGCGACGGAGGCACGGACCTCGCCCAGTTCGGGCACGGTCACGGCGTTCTCCCCCAGTACCTCCAGCAGGAACGCCTCGAACTCGTCGTCCGCCCGGTCGATCTCGTCGACGAGCAGTACGCAGGGGGCTTCCCGAAGGGCGCGCAGCAGGGGGCGGGCCAGCAGGAACCGCTCGGTGTACAGCGACTGCTCCGCCGCGTCGACGTCCAACGCACCGCCGGAGGCCGCCTCCAGCGCCCGGAGGTGCAGCAGTTGCCGCGGGAAGTCCCAGTCGTAGAGCGCCTGGCTCGCGTCCAGACCCTCGTGGCACTGCAGGCGGATCAGGGGAACCCCGAGGGCCTGGGCCAGGGATGTCGCCAGGGAGGTCTTCCCCGTGCCCGGTTCGCCTTCGCAGAACAGAGGCCTGCGCATCCGCAGCGCCAGGTACGCCGCCGTCGCCACCCCGGTGTCGGCCAGGTACCCCACCGCGTCCAACTCCGCCGCCAGTTCCTGTGGGGTCGGCACCGACTTCCAGTCCATGGTCACGAGCGTAAGTCAGGGTCGGTGATTCCGGGGTACGCCAGGGCCCGCCCCTGATGTATCCAGACCTCGCAATCCGCACCCTTGTAGCCATGATGAACAGCGACAACACCCAGGTTCGCAAGCTCCGGCGCAGCCGCACCGACCGGATGGTGGCCGGGGTGTGCGGCGGGTGGGCACAGATGCTCGGCGTGGACGCGGCCCTGCTGCGGATCCTGCTGGTCGGTGCCACCATCCTCGGCTTCGGCACCGGCGCCATCCTGTACCTGATCTGCTGGATCGTGATGCCCGAAGACTAATTTCGCGGGCGGATGTATCCAGGCGCCGGGTCTGCGCTCTTGTGACAGCGAAGACCCGTTCAGCCTGGAGGAAACGATGAGCCGACCGCACGAGCCGGAGACCGCGGGGGAGCGCGTCTCGATGGCTGCGGACGGGTCTGGGCGGGTCCGGGTGAGCGGGCCCGCGCCGCGGATGGAGGAGGTCGCGGCGCGGGCCGGCCAGTCCCAGCGGATGGCCGCCGAGGCACGGGGGGCCTCGGGCCGTACGGTGGTCGCCGCAACCGCGCCGGCAGCAACCCTGCCGGCGCGGTTCGACCTCCGCGACGTCAACGGCCGCGACTTCGTCACCGCCGTGCGGGACCAGGGTGACGCCGACACGGGCGCCGCGTTCGCCGTGCTCGCCGCCCTGGAGACCACCGCCGCGTACACCCGCGGTGTGCCCAGCCTGACCCTCGACCTGTCCGAAGCGCACCTCTTGCAGGGCAACGCGCACGCCCCGGTCGAGGAACTGTTCGACCACGTGGCCTCCGAAGGCGTCACGTTCGAGGACTACTTCCCTTACGCCGACCGGGAATCCGGGGCACCCAACCCGGACTGGCCCAACCGGATGGCCAAGGCCGTCGGCGTCACCGACCTGACCGGCGACCCGGCCGCCATCAAGCAGCACCTGTTCTCCTACGGTGCGCTCGCCGCCCGCCTCATCGTTCACGAGGACTTCCCGGCCCACGGCCAAGGCGTCTACCGGGCCACGACGGACGTCCTCGGCAGCCAGTGCGTGAGCCTGATCGGCTGGGACGAGGACTCCTGGATCATCAAGAACTCGTGGGGCACCGACTGGGGCGAGGGCGGGTTCGCCCGCATCGCGTACGGCGAGTGCCACATCGAGGCCTACCCCGGCGGACGGCCGAGCGTGCTCGGCTGCACCTCGGTCTACCTGCGCGCCTGGCTGCCCGCCCAGCGGGCGCTGCGCCTGTTCGCCACCGCCAACGACGCCAACGGCTGGGCCTACCTGGAGCACCTCGGCTGGACGCACCTGTCCGGCGGCCCGCACAAGCTGGACGTGCTCACCCGCGCGCAGGCCACCGGCCGCCCGGTGACGCCGTTCGTCAATGGCGATGAGTTGTCAACAGTGCGGGTGGCCGAATGAACAATCTCCGGCCCCGGGTGGTCCGAAGACCTGGATAAGACCGAACAGCGAGAACACCACCACAGTCCGGCCGAGGGGGGCCGCACAAGACGGGGGTGGTGGCCGGCAGCACGAGGGGGGTTGCCGGCCACCACCCCCGACCGAAGGGAACGAGCCAGATGGCGACGGAGAAGCCGCGGTACACGGGCACTGTTGTGCTGCCGGCCGACGAGTTTGCCGAGGGGAACACGGGGGCACCGGGGGGTGGGGGGCACCGCCGGCCGGCTGAAGATCGACACGCAGCCGGCCGGCGCGAGCTGAGGGCGACGACTGCCGCCCGTTCATTTCACCGCAACCCCCAAGTGAGCGACTTGTCATGACCGCCGCGATCACGCTCAGTCCACTTCCGGTCATGAGACCATCCTGGCTAGGCCATTCGAGTGAGTTATGTATCCAGAGGGGCTCTCGCCGTTCATGTACTTCACGATGGTCGCGATACTTCCGTCGCCAGCTGATGGACGACACCCGGGATGGGGTGGCAGTGGTGACCGACGTTCGAACCGCGGAAGCTGATCCTCCGTGGGAGGGCCTGCACGGCTCTGAGCGGTATGCGATGTGCCTGCATGCGGCCAGAACCGGGAACCGCCGTGCCCTGGCGACGCTGGTCGAGGACCTGACTCCGCTGGTCTGGCACGTGGCCCGGGGCAACGGGCTGAACAAGACCGCCGCCGAGGACGTGGTGCAGACGGTCTGGCTGGCGTTGTTCAGCCACATGGACTCCCTCACCGAGCCGAGGGCGCTGGCCAGCTGGCTGATCACCACCACCCGCCGCGAGGCCCAGCGCGTGCGCACCAAGGGCACCGCCCAGCTGCCGCTGACCGACGAGATGGCCGAGACCCTGCCGAGCAACCACCCGCAGCCCGAGGACGAGGCGCTGCGGGCCGACCGCGACGACCGGCTGTGGAAGGCCTTCGCCGGCCTGCCCGAGCGCTGCCAGGAACTGCTCAGGCTGACCGTGCTGGCCGGCCGCACCGAATATCGCCTGGTGGCCGAGGCGATGCACATGCCGCGTGGCAGCATCGGTCCCACCAGGGGTCGCTGCCTCAACACGCTGAGGGAGCTCTTGGACACCGAAGGGGGCGGCGGATGACGAAGACGGAACCGTCAGGAGGCCAGGCGCATCCCGACGACGAGGCATTGCTGGCCGAGCTCGACCGGATGATCGACGAGTTCGACGGCCCGCCGCCCGGCCTGGTCGAGCGCATCCAGTTCGCCATCGCGCTGGAGGACCTCGACGTCGAGGTCGCGCGCTGGGAACACGCCGACTCCCTCGCGGGGGTGCGCGGCGGCGACCAGGGCACCATCACGTTCACCGTGAGCGACCTGACCGTGATGATCAACCTCACCCGGATCGGCGAGAACAACCGCATCGACGGCTGGCTGGTGCCCGCCGGCGAGCACGCGGTCGAGGTCCGCGTGGCCGAGTTCGGCTCGACCGCGACCACGTCCGACGAGGGTGGCCGCTTCGTGCTGGACGCCGTCCCGCGCGGCACCACGCAGATCATCATCCAGCTGGACGGCCCGCCGGCCCGAACCGTTGTCACTCCTACCGTTCTGCTGTAAAGCCTAGCGGTTCGCCTGCGTCGCCTCGTGAGTACTTCTACTCAATACTGGAACGGAAGCTACTCACGAGGGACACGGCATCGTGGCGAACCGGTCGGGCAGGCTCATCGCGGCGGTCGCGCTCGGCTGCGGCCTGCTCGCCTCGGTCGTCCTGATCCAGGCAACTCCTGACGCGCCAACGGTAGCCGAGCCCAGCCCGCCGCAACCCAGTGAGGGTCTCCAGTTCGACCCGCCGCCTCGCGCGCCCCGCCCAGCGCCCGAGGAGATCGGTGGGCCGCAAGGGATCCACTGCGTGCTGCCGAGCGGTTGGGAACCCACTTCGTCGGCGGCGCAGTTCGTTCAGGCGTCGCGGTCGGACGCGCCGGGCACGTTCTTCCGGCTCGGCGGCCGCCGCGCCGGGCATGCGGACCTGATGTCGATGCGGCTCGCCGAGGAGAAGGCGTACCGGCGTGACTACCAACGGCTGCAACTGGAACAGCTGACCTACCGGTCGGCTTCGGCCGTGCTGTGGGAGTTCCAGCTGCGCGACCGCCGCATCCGGGTCCTGGCCTGGCGCGAAGGCGGCGCCGAGTACTTCATCTACCTGTCGGCCGCGGCCACGTCCTGGAGCATCCCCCTCGACGTGGCCTTCGCCGACCTGATGACCCACACCCGAGTCGACTAACCCGCGTGTCCCCCGTTCCTCCCCCGCGTGTCCCCCGTTCCTCCGGGCCGTGTCCCCCGTTCCTCCGGGGTGTGTCCCCCGTTCGTCGACCCCGTGTCCCCCGTTCGTCGACCCCGAGTTCCACTTTCGCCCGGCGGTCAGGCCACCTCCACCAGCCTGGACAGGTTCCGCGGGAGGTCGCCGGGGTGGACCACGCCGAGGCGCTGGGTGGCGCGGGTCAGGGCGACGTAGAGATCGTTGGTGCCCCTGGGCGATTCGGCCAGGATCCGGGCCGGGTCGACCACCAGCACCGAGTCGAACTCCAGGCCTTTCGCCTGCCACACCGTCAGAATCGACACCTGGCTGTCCAGGTCGAGCTGGGTGCGCGGGAACCCGGCCGGCACGATCACGCCGAGGCGGCCGTCGCCGATCGCCGCGACCTCCTTGGCGATGATCTCGTCCAGCCGCGCCTCGATGTCCGGCACGCGGGCGTGCCACGGCTCGATTCCGGAGTCCCGCACGGATTTCGGCGCGTCCAGGTCCGGGCCTAGCACGTCCGCGGCGACCGCCATGATCTCCGACGGGGTGCGGTAGTTGACCGTCAGATGCTCCATCCGCCAACGGTCTTCCACGTACGGCGCCAGCACGGTGTCCCAGGATGTCGTGCCCGCCGGGTCACCGGTCTGCGCCACGTCGCCGACGAGCGTCATGGACCGGCTCGGGCAGCGGCGCATGATCATCCGCCAGGCCATCGCCGAAAGCTCCTGCGCCTCATCGACGATCACGTGTCCGAACGTCCATTCCCGGTCCACCGCGGCACGTTCGGCCGCGGTCCGGTAGTCGGTCTCCTCCTGGCGCCCGGCCAGCCGGCCCGCGTCGATCAAGTCGTTGGCCAGCAACAGTTCCGGGTCGACGAGCTCCTCGTCGACATCAAGGATGTCCAGCACGCCGCTGGCGTAGTCGATCTCCGCCTGGCGTTGCGCGGCCTCGGCCTTCCTGGACTGGGTGTCGTCGACGCCGAGCAGTTCGGCGGCCTCGTCGAGCAGGGCCGCGTCCGCCGGGGTCCAGCCGCCGGGTTCGCGCAGCAGCAGGTCGCGCTCGTGCTGCGACAGCTTGGGCGCCGCGGTCTTCAGCCGTTCCTCTGACTCGAAGAGTTCCTCGAGCAGCTCGACCGGGGTCACCTTGGGCCACAACCAGTCCAGCGCGGCCTGGACGTTGTCGTCCTGGCGCAGCTCCTCTTTGATGTCCTCCAGGTCGCCCGGGTCGAGCAGATTGCGGCCGCCCAACGGGTCCGCGCCGATCCGCTCGGCGTACTGGGCGGCCAGCGCGTCGATGATGATCGGCGCGAACAACGGCTGGGCCTTGTTGTGCACCCGCCGCGACCGGCGGGCCTTGGTGCGTGCCTGGACGCAGGTCTGCCGGTCCAGCTTGAGGATCTCGCGTTCGAACGGGATCTCGATGTAGTCCTCAGGCACGCGCTGGCGGTCGCGCACCGCCGCGGCGATCACGTCGGTCATCGCGATCCGGCCCTTGATCTCCGCCACCGCAACGGGTTCCGTGCGGTCGGGGACGACACCGGGGAACAGTTCACCCACAGTGGACAGCAGGACACCGGTCTCGCCCAGCGACGGCAGGACCTGGCCGATGTAGCGCAGGAACGTGTTGTTCGGCCCGACCACCAGCACACCGCGGCGGGCGAGCTGGGCGCGGTAGGTGTAGAGCAGGTAGGCGGCCCGGTGCAGCGCGACCGCGGTCTTGCCGGTGCCCGGACCTCCTTGCACGACAAGGACTCCGTTGAGTCCCGAGCGGATGATCCGGTCCTGCTCGGCCTGGATGGTCTGGACGATGTCGTTCATCCGGCCGGTGCGGCTCGCGTTGACCGCGGCCAGCAGCGCGGCCTCGCCGGTCAGGCCCTCGTGCCGCGCGGTGTCGGCCTCGTCAAGATCGAGCACCTCGTCGTCGACCGCGGTGACCTTGCGCATACTCGTCCGGATATGCCTGCGCCTTTTCACCCCGTCGGGCGAGGCCGCGGTGGCGAGATAGAACGGGCGCGCGGCGGGCGCGCGCCAGTCCATCAACAACGGCTCATAATCGTGTTCTTCATCGAAAATGCCGATACGGCCGATGTGCTGCGCGGTTTCGTCCTGGAAATCGAGGCGGCCGAAAACCAGGCCGTTCTCCACCGCGCTGTACTGCGCCAGCTGTTCGGTGTACATCGCCGTCGACGCATCGCGCTCGGTCCTGGCCTGCGGCGTTCCGCCGGTTTCGCGCAGCACCCTGGCCAGTCGCTCGGCGGAGCCGGCCCGCAGATCGTCCAGCCGGCCATAGAGCATCGTCACGACCCGCTGTTCGCGATCGATTTCCTCGCTTGACAACCGGCTTTCCTTTCGCTAAAATCCACGCTAGTAGCGCAATTGCTGGTCGTCTTTGTCGTGTCTGTACGATCGTCGAATATAGCATTTTCTCCCATGGATGACGAAGGTCCTTCGCCGAACTCCGGCCCCGCCCGCCTGATCGTGTTGCTGTGCGCCTTCGCGCTGGCCACAATCGGGGCCTTCACGGCGTTCTTCGCCACCGAGATCCTGGCGGCCTTCCTCCAGCGCCCCACCCGCCCGTCCACGATCGTGCTGATCCTGTGCGCGCTGGTGCCGATCGTCGCGGCCGTCGGGGCTTCATGGGTCACCGTGCGCGTGCACGGCCCGGGCAAGATCCTCGGCCTCGGCTGCGGGGTGCTGGTGCTGGGCGCGTTGGTCACCGCGATCGTGATGTTCGCCGCCGCGGTCTAGTCTTTGCCGGGCCATGGCAGGACCGTCAGTTCGGGCCAGAATTCCAGCCACCGCTTGGTTTTCGCCGCGTAGACACTCTCCGGCGCCAGCACCGGATTCGGCCGGATCACCAGGTTGAAGACATCATCGAGCCCATGCGGGGCATAAACCCGCCACTGCCCCCGCTCGGCCCGAACACCTACACAACACGTTGTGGCGGCAAAGGAATCAATCGCATTCTCGGTCGAGGTATAGGGCGGGCAAGGCACGCCGAAACGCTCCTCGTACCAGAGGTGAACGCGGGCCTCGTTGCGGATCTCCACCGGCACCGCCCCGAAAACCTCAGCGCCCACCCGGATCACCGCATCCTCGGCCGCCCAGCCGAGATCCGCCGCGTCGAAGTAGAACAGGTCATAGTCCTTGATCCCATACGTCAACGGACGACCAGTGACGTGGTTCCACACCGTCTGCACAACACACCCCGCCGTCAGATACCACTGCGGCAACCCAAGCCCTTCCGCCCCAGCCACAACCCCCATGAAAACCTCATTACGCCCCAACACATCCACCAGCCCACGCACATCGCTCATCCCGCAACGCTAGGGGCTGGGGCGCGGTTCGGTTTGACATGGGTGGCGGCGGCTCTGTCGCTCTCCAGCGCGGCAGGTCCAGAGGCAGCCACCATCGGGCGCGAACCTAAGGCGGAGCCCCAACATGGACCTGCAAGCGCCCCGAGCCCCCGCAACGACAAGACAAAAAACACCGCAGCCCCAAGGCGAACCTTGGGGCTGCGGTGTGTCTGGAGAGGGGCTGGACTCAGAAGTCCATGCCGCCCGCCTCCGGGCCGGCCGGGGCGGCCGGGGTCTTCTCCGGCTTGTCCGCCACGACGGCTTCGGTGGTCAGGAACAGCGCGGCGATGGAGGCCGCGTTCTGCAGCGCGGAGCGGGTCACCTTGGCGGGGTCGATGATGCCGGCCTCGATCAGGTTGCGGTACTGACCGGTGGCCGCGTCCAGGCCCTCGCCTTCCTTGAGGCCCTTGACGCGCTCGACCACGACGCCGCCCTCGAGGCCGGCGTTCACGGCGATCTGCTTCAGCGGCGCCTCGACGGCGACGCGGACGATGTTGGCACCAGTGGCCTCGTCGCCCGACAGCTTCAGGCCCGCGAAGGCCTCCTCGGCGGCCTGCAGCAGGGCCACGCCACCACCAGCGACGATGCCCTCCTCGACGGCGGCCTTGGCGTTGCGCACGGCGTCCTCGATGCGGTGCTTGCGCTCCTTGAGCTCGACCTCGGTGGCCGCGCCCGCCTTGATCACCGCGACACCGCCGGCCAGCTTGGCCAGGCGCTCCTGCAGCTTCTCGCGGTCGTAGTCCGAGTCGCTCTTCTCGATCTCGGCGCGGATCTGGTTGACCCGGCCCTGGATCTGCTCGGCGTCGCCGGCACCCTCGACGATGGTGGTCTCGTCCTTGGTCACGACGACCTTGCGGGCCTTGCCCAGCAGCGTGATGTCGGCGTTGTCCAGCTTGAGGCCCACGTCCTCGCTGATGACCTGGCCGCCGGTGAGGGTGGCCATGTCCTGCAGCATCGCCTTGCGGCGGTCACCGAAGCCAGGGGCCTTCACGGCGACGGACTTGAAGGTGCCGCGGATCTTGTTCACGACCAGGGTCGCCAGGGCCTCGCCCTCGACGTCCTCGGCGATGATCAGCAGCGGCTTGCCGGCCTGCATGACCTTCTCCAGCAGCGGGAGCAGGTCCTTGACCGACGAGATCTTCGAACCGAACAGCAGGATGTACGGGTCCTCGAGGACCGCTTCCTGACGCTCGGGGTCGGTCACGAAGTAACCGGAGATGAAGCCCTTGTCGAAGCGCATACCTTCGGTGAGCTCCAGCTCGAGCCCGAGGGTGTTCGACTCCTCGACGGTGATGACGCCTTCCTTGCCGACCTTGTCCAGCGCCTCGGCGATCAGCTCGCCGATCGTGGTGTCGGCGGCGGAGATGGAGGCCGTGGCAGCGATCTGCTCCTTGGTCTCGATCTCCTTGGCGACCTTGTGCAGCTGCTCGGTGACGGCCTCGACGGCCTGCTCGATGCCGCGCTTGAGCGACAGCGGGTCGGCACCGGCGGCCACGTTGCGCAGGCCCTCGCGAACGAGCGCCTGGGCGAGCACGGTGGCGGTGGTGGTGCCGTCGCCGGCTACGTCATCGGTCTTCTTGGCGACCTCTTTGACGAGCTCGGCCCCGATCTTCTCCCACGGGTCCTCGAGCTCGATCTCCTTGGCGATGGAGACGCCGTCGTTGGTGATGGTCGGCGCGCCCCACTTCTTCTCGAGCACGACGTTCCGGCCCCTCGGACCGAGCGTCACCTTGACGGCGTCGGCGAGGGTGTTCAGGCCGCGCTCGAGTCCGCGGCGCGCGTCCTCGTCAAACGCGATCAGTTTGGCCATTGCGGTGTGTCCTCCGCCTGCTTATCTACGTTTTGGCGCCATGAGGCCATGCCTCACAGCGGAACACTGTGCTCAGCCAGGTGCGGTGCCCGCGACGGACGACCAGGAGGTAACCGGATCTCACCGTCCCGACCTAGCACTCCACTCTAGTGAGTGCTAACACGTGTTTAGCACTCGACCCCGGCGAGTGCAAGAAACGCAGGTCAGCCGGTTGGCAGACCGGTCAAGTTGGACGGCAGGGTCTTGTGCGAGGTCGTCGAGTGTGGTGCGGACCCCGAGGACCCGGAGCCGCCGGTGCGCGGCTCGACCGAGATCCCCGGGTTCGGCGTGCTGGGCGACTGGCCGGGGTCGTTGCCGCCGCCGTTGGCGAACACCAGGATCACCACGACGATCACGGCGATGGCGAGCACGCCGACGATCACCGGCACCAGCCAGCGCTTGCCTGCCGACGTGCTTGTCTTCTCCGCGGTGAACGCGCTCGACCCGACCGGGACCGGCGGCCGCACCCGGTGGAACTCGCCGGGACCGGACGGCGGCGGGACCATCGGACGCTGCTGGGGGTGCTGCTGCGCGTACGCCACCGGCGCCGGCCGGGGCGTCTCCTGGCGGGGCGCCTGGGACAACGCCTGCCGCGCGGCGGCGACCAGCTCCTTGCAGGTGGCGTACCGGACCTTGGGGTCCTTGGCCATGCCGCGCCGGATCACCTCGTCGATCCCGCCGGGCAGCGCCACCAGGCCGGTGACCGCGGGCGGGTCGAGGTTCAGGTGGCCCTGGATGACCTCGGGCACCTTGCCCTGGAACGGCGGGCGCCCGGTCAGGCACGCGAACAGCACGCACGCCAGCGAGTACGCGTCGGTCCGCGCGTCCACCGGCTCGCCGCGCAGGTGCTCGGGGGCCGCGTAGGTGGGCGAACCGAGGAAGTCGCCGCTGCGGGTCCGGTGCCCGGTCGCGCCGCGGCGGGTGAGGCCGAAATCCGCCAGATAGACGTGCTCGGTGGAGGTCTCCCGGGAGGTCACCAGCACGTTCGCCGGCTTGACGTCCAGGTGCACCAGGCCGCGGTCGTGCAGTGTGTCCAGCGCCTCGGCGACCTGCCCGAGCAGCGACAACGTCCGCTCGACGGTCAGCGGGCCGTCCTTGATCAACGAGGCCATGTCGGCGCCGTCCACCAGCCGCATGGCGATGTACAGCAGGCCGTCGACCTCACCGAAGTCGTACAGCGGCACGACGTTGGCGTGGTCGATCGCCGAGGTGTTGCGGGCCTCGTCGACGAACCGTTCGCGGAACTCCGCGTCCTCACCGAGGTGCTCGCCGATGACCTTGAGCGCGACCTTCCGGCCCAGCCGGACATCGGTCGCCTTGTACATGACGCTCATGCCACCCCGGCCGAGCACACCGTCGATGCGGTAATGCCCGAGGCGACGCCCGGTGAGGTCCTCCGACACGCAGCGCAGCCTAACGTTCGCCGCGCGGCCCGCGCCGCCGGTTCCACCGAACCTGTGCTTAAGCCAACGCCGCGGCCATCACCGACGGCTTGCGGGTCTGGGTCAGCACCTGGCCGGGCCCGGCCACGTCCATCAGCAGGCCTTCACCCGTTCGCAGGGACTGCGGCAGGGACTGGTTGACCGCCCGCAGCCGGGTCTGCACACCTTCGGAGTACGCCACCAGCCCAGCGGGCGAGACGGTGATCGCGGCCCCGGCCTCCAGGTTCACCACATCCAGCGCTCCGACCGAGGTCAGCACCAGGGAGCCCTGCCCGTTGATGTACTCGAGGAAGCCCTGTTCGGTGCCGAACATCGGCCGGAACCCGGGCCAGGCCGGGTCCATCCGGATCATGCTCGACGCGGCCAGCCAGTTGCCCCGGGCCACGCACCAGCCGGCCATGCCCTCCAGCTCCAGCGTGTACACCTCGCCGGGCAGCGACGGCGCCACGTCCACCCAGCCGCCCTCGGCGGGCGCGGTGAACGTCGCCGGCTGGCTCCTGCGCACCCGGCCGCCGCCCCTGGGCCGCACGTCGATGAGCACGCCGAAGCTGGCCGCGAGCATCGCCTCGTAGTTGGCCTGGACCACCTCGCCGGGGGCCAGAACCAGCCTGGCGACCCCGAATGCCGGTGTGTGACGGGTTCGGACCTGCAACGTTCCCCCAGGCGTCGTCAACTCGTGCGGCCGGGTGCAGTGTCCCATGCGATATGTCATCACCCGGTCAGACGAGGCAGGATGCATGCGTGCCGAACACAGCGACCAGACTCCGCAGCGTCGAGGACTACCGGGCGACCGTCGCCGCGCTCGTGGGTGAGCTGCCCAGCAGGCAAGTCCCGGTGGCCGAGTGCCTCGGGCTGGTGCTCACCGACGACGTGACGGCGCCGGTCTCGCTGCCGCCGTTCGACAACTCCGCCATGGACGGGTACGCCGTGCGGTCGGTGGACGTGGTCGGCGCGAGCGAGGACACGCCCGTCGACCTGCCCGTTCCCGAGGACATCCCGGCCGGCCGCCAGGACGTGGTGCCGCTGCTGCCGGGCACCGCGCACCGGATCATGACCGGCGCGCCGCTGCCGCCCGGCGCGGACTCGGTGGTGCAGGTGGAGCTGACCGACTCGGGCGTGCAGCAGGTGCGCGTGTTCGCCCCGGTCGGCGTCGGCACGCACATCCGGCGGACCGGCGAGGACGTCGGCGAGGGCGCGACCGTGCTGGCCAAGGGCACCGTGCTGGGTCCCCAGCAGCTGACGTTAGCGGCGGCGCTGGGCATCACCACGCTGCCGGTCCGGCCACGGCCGCGCGTGCTGATCCTGTCCACCGGGTCGGAGTTGGTCGCGGCCGGCGAGCCGCTCGCGCCCGGCCAGATCTACGAGTCGAACAGCACGTACATCGCCGCGGCCGTGCAGGAGATCGGCGGGATCGCGCACGCGCTGCGGTTCGTGCCGGACGACGTTGATGCATTGCATGCCGCCCTCGCGCCACATGTCGGGGATCACGATCTGCTCATCACGTCCGGCGGGGTGAGCGCGGGCGCGTACGAGGTCGTGAAGGACGCGCTGCGCGGTGAGGGCGTCGAGTTCGTACGGGTCGCGGTGCAGCCCGGCGGGCCGCAGGGCTACGGCCGCTACCGGGGCATCCCGGTGCTCACGCTGCCCGGCAACCCGGTCAGCGCGGCGCTCTCGTTCGAGATCTTCGTCCGGCCCGCTTTGCTTGCCGCGCTTGGACATCCACAGGCCGACCGCAAGCGCTTGCGGGCCCAGGTGGCCGGGGCGATGAAGTCTCCTGCGGGTCGCCGTCAGTACCGTCGCGGCTACTACGACGAGGGGTCGGTACAGGCCGTGCCGGTCGGCGGCGCGGGGTCGCACCTGCTGGCCGCGTTCGCCCAGTCGAACTGCCTGATCGAGATCCCCGAGGACGTCACCGAGGTGGCGGAGGGTGACGAGGTCGAGCTGGTCATGCTCACTGCGTGACGGCCCGCACACAAAGAGCCATTGATCCCACCTTTGCCTGGTCATAGAATCGCAGGTAGCGGGAATTTCACGTGGGTAAACCGATCGGTGCCGGTGCATCAGTCGGGGGATGCACCGGCACCGGTGTGCGGGGAATCGGGCAGACTTGATGCGCACCACCCGTCGTGGATCCAAGAAAAGGCTGCAGTGACTTCATCCCCTGAGCGCCAAGGCGCTCACCTCGTCGAGTTGGCCCGCGGCATCGTGCCGCCGATGAACCCGGCCGGCCGGCCGTTCGTGCTCGCCGCCGCGGTCCTCACGCTGCTGCTGCGCCGGATCGCCCGGCCGCTGGGCGTGGCAGGGGCCGTGCTGACCGGCTGGACCGCGTGGTTCTTCCGCGAGCCCAAGCGGGTCACGCCGTCGCGCGCCGGCATCGCGGTCGCGCCCGCCGACGGGACGGTCTCGCACGTCGCGCAGGCCGTGCCCCCCGCCGAGCTCGAGCTGGGCGACGAGCCGATGACCAGGGTCAGCGTGTTCCTGTCCATCTTCGACGTGCACGTCCAGCGGGTTCCGGCCACCGGCGAGATCCTCCGCAAGGTGTACCGGCCGGGCAAGTTCCTGTCCGCCGACCTGGACAAGGCCAGCGAGGACAACGAGCGCAACACCCTGCTGCTGCGCACGGTCGACGGGCACCAGCTGGTGGTCGTGCAGATCGCCGGGCTGGTCGCGCGGCGGATCGTGTGCCACGTGGACGAGGGCGAGAAGGTCACCGCGGGAGCGACCTACGGGCTGATCAGGTTCGGCTCGCGGGTGGACCTGTACGTGCCGCGCGGCAGCCGGATCCTGGTCGAGGCCGGGCAGAAGACCATCGGCGGCGAGACCGTCCTCGCCGAGCTGCCGGGCACGGAGGGCTGAGGCGATGGCGGCGCGCACCGCGCCTGGCGTCCGGCTGCTGCCCAACGCCATCACCGTTCTCGCGATGTGCGCGGGCCTGTCGGCCGTGCAGTTCGCGTTGAACGACAACTACCCGGCCGTGCTCGCGTCCCTGGTGGCAGCGGCCATTTTGGACAGTCTTGACGGCCGGATCGCGCGGTTGCTGGACGCCACCAGCAAGATGGGCGCGGAGCTGGACTCGCTGTCCGACGCGATCGCGTTCGGCGTGGCCCCCGCGCTCGTGCTGTACCACTGGAAGCTCGGCGAGGACGGCAACCGCCTCGGCTGGCTGTTCGCGCTGGTGTTCGCGGTGTGCATGATCCTCCGCCTGGCCCGGTTCAACACCCTTCTGGAGGACACCGACCAGCCGCCGTACGCCAAGGAGTTCTTCGTCGGCGTGCCGGCCCCGGCGGGCGGGTTGCTGGCGTTGCTGCCGCTGATCGCCTCCCTGGAGTTCGCGGGGGACGGCTGGTGGAACAGCCAAGCGGTCGTGATGGTGTGGACGGTCCTGGTGGCGGCGCTGCTGATCAGCCGGATCCCGACGCTGTCGGTGAAGAACGTCCGGGTGTCGCAACGGATGATCGTGCCGCTCTTGGTGGGAACGACGCTGCTGGCCGCCGTCGTGGTGACGTATCCCGTTGCGGCCCTTGGCATCGCCCTTGTGCTCTACTTGGGACACGTGCCGTATGCCGTGCGCCGCAAACACTGGCTCGCCAACCATCCCGAAGCCTGGGACGTGCCACCGCGCGAGCGCCGGGCGATCCGCAGCCAAGCACGCCGCTTCGGCCTCCGGTCCCCGCAACTGAGCCGACGCGTGGCCGGTGTCGCGCGCCGAGTCCGCCTCCAGCGGCGGCCGACCTCCGACGCGCATGTTCCGTGGCAGTCGTACCTGCCGCCGGAGCAGCCGCCGCGGGTCATCGGCCCGCTGCCCAAGCGGCGGAGCTGGCGCCGAATCGGCCTGCGCCGCCAACCCCGGCCCCCTCGCGACAGGTAGTCATCGCACCTCGACGGATCCCGTCGAGGTGCTTTTTGTTAGGCGCCCAGGACTCGCTGCTCACGCACCCCTGCCGCCGCATTCGCCTCTTGCAGGTCGCCCAACCCCGCGAATCCGCCGGGAGTGGGGTCGGTTCCCGGAGGCCTGGCGTGCGGTGTGGAGACCGGCCACGGGTCGCCTTGCGGCTCTCGACGGCTCGTTCCCGCCCGCAGCACTACTCCTGCCCTCTCGCCGATCCGCCCGACACCACCACTCTCACCCCTCACCGATCCCGCCCAGCACCACCGCGCCACCCCCTCGCCAATCCGCCCCCGGCGACTCCATTTCTGCCCCGCCCTTCACCAATCCGGCCCGCAACAACGCTCCAACCCTTTTCCGCGGCACGGCCCCTGCCCCGCGCTGATACGCCTAGCACCACCACTCCAGCCCTCTCACCAATCCGCCCCACAGCACTGCTCCTGCCCCTCGCTGAACCAGCCCCGCGACACCCCCAGTCCCCTGGCCGATCCGGCCCCGTCACACCACTCCAGCCAGCTGGCTGATTCGGCCCGCAGCACCACTCCGGTCCCCTCACCGATCCAACCCCGCGACACCGCCCCTGCCCTCGCCGATCCGCCCAGCACTACTGCTGTTGTCCCCTCGCCGATCCGGCCCCGTCACACCACTCCAGCCCCGCGCTGATCCACCAAGCACCACCGCCCCTGCCCTCTCGCTGATCCGCCCCGCAGCACTGCTCCTGCCCCTCGCTGATCCAGCCCCGCTGCGCCACCCTGCCCTCTCGCCGATCCGACCCCGCAACAACGCTCCAGCCCCTCGCTGATCCAGCCCCGCGGCGCCACCCTGCCCTCTCGCCAATCCGCCCAGCACCACCACTCCCGCCCTCTCGCTGATCCGGCCCAGCGACACCGCCCCTGTCCCCTCCCCAATCCGCCCGTCACTCCCTGCTCTTGTCCCCGCGCGGATGCGGCCGGCAGCACTGCTCCTGCCTCCACGCTGATCCGCGCAGCGGCACCACTCCCGTCCCCTCGGCCAATCCGGCCCCGCGACACCACTCCAGCCCCGCGCTGATCCACCAAGCACCACCGCCCCTGCCCTCTCGCTGCTCCGGCCCGCAGCGCACTCCAGTCCCCTCGCTGATCCGGCCCGCAGCACTGCTCCACCCCCCGCGCGGATTCGGCCCGCGGCTCCCCCCACTCCCCGTGGAGCGCCCACTCAGCTCCCACCCGGCCGCCGGAAACGCCGCCGGGACAAGGGATCCACCCCACCGGTCAGCAGCCCGGCGGCCTCCGGCCCCCGGTTACCAGCCTACGGACGAGCACCGACAGCCCCTGCCCGCGACCACGCCAAACCGCCCGTCCATCCACAGGCGGGACTTATCCACAGGAAGCCCACGGACACCCTTGACGAGTGGCAAATGACACCCTAAGGAATACATAAGTGTGTGATACAACTATGAGGGTGGATGTGAATGTGGTTTCGGTGGGGGAGCTTGTGGGGGCGTTGGAGAGTGTGATGCGGCTGGTGCGGAAGCTCAGTCCGCCGACGGGGCTGTCGTTGACGGCGGCGGGGGTGTTGGCGGCGTTGGAGCGGGGTGGGCCGCGGCGGTTGACCGAGTTGGCCGCGGCTGAGGGGGTGACTCAGCCAGCGATGACGCAGCTCATCTCCCGGTTGCAGGAGTCCGGGCTTGTCGAGCGCAAGCCCGATGCCGTGGACCGCCGTGTTGTCACCGTTCACATCACGCGGAAGGGCCGGGACGAACTGGCGTATCGCCGGGGTGTCCGCGCCGAACGACTCGAGGGGCTGCTCACCGACATCAGCCCGGAACACCACGCCGCGCTGGCCGCCGCGATCCCGGCGATCACCGCGCTCACCGAACTCGCGGGGGTGACGTCATGAACCCGTTGCGCCAGCCGAAGGCCGTCTTCGCGGTGGCCTTCGCCTGTGTCGTGTCCTTCATGGGCATCGGTCTGGTCGACCCGATCCTGCCGGCCATCTCGCACGACCTGAACGCCACGCCGAGCCAGGTGACGCTGCTGTTCACCAGCTACCTGGTGATCACGGCCGTCGCCATGCTCATCACCGGGTGGGTGTCCAGCCGGATCGGCGCCAAGCGCACGCTCATCGCGGGGCTGGTTCTCATCGTCATCTTCAGCGCGCTCGCTGGGATGTCCGACAGCATCGGCGGGATCGTGGGGTTCCGGGCCGGGTGGGGTGTCGGGAACGCCCTGTTCATCGCGACCTCGCTCGCGGTGATCGTGGCCTCGGCGACCGGCGGGTTCGTCGGCGCGATCATCCTGTACGAGTCGGCGCTCGGCCTGGGCATCGCGGTCGGGCCGCTGCTCGGCGGCCTGCTCGGGAACATCAGCTGGCGCGGCCCGTTCTTCGGTGTCGCCGTGCTGATGGCCATCGCGCTGCTCGCGACCATCGTGCTGGTCGAGCCGATGCCCAAGCCAGCGCACAAGACCTCGATCGCCGACCCGCTGAAAGCGTTGAAGCACAGGGGTTTGCTGATCATGTCGCTGACCGCGCTGTGCTACAACTGGGCGTTCTTCACGGTTCTGGGGTACGCGCCGTTCCCGATGAAGCTCGGCGCGATCCAGCTCGGCCTGGTGTTCTTCGGCTGGGGTGTGCTGGTGGCGATCTTCTCCGTGTTCGGCGCGCCGTGGCTGCAGCGCCGCCTCGGCATCGCCCGCACGCTCTACCTCAACCTCGCGCTGTTCGCCGTGGTCGTGCTGGCCATCGCGATCTGGACGAACGACCCGCCGGTGCTGATCGTGTCGGTGATCGTGGCCGGCATCTTCATCGGCATCAACAACACCGTCACCACCCAGGCCGTGATGAGCGTGTCGCCGGTCGAGCGACCGATCGCCTCGGCGGCGTACGGGTTCGTCCGGTTCATCGGCGGCGGTCTGGCCCCGTTCGCGGCGGGCAAGCTGGTCGAGGCCACGAACATCCACGTCCCGTTCTTCATCGGCGCCGCCGCCCTGCTGGTCGGCATCGGGATCCTCTCGTTGGCGCGCAAGGAACTCGCCGCAGCCGAGAAGGTACAGGCCGAGTCGCACAGCGAAGAGCCCAAGGACGACTACGGCAACGTGGTCGTGGCCGCGATCGACAACTCCCCGCACGCCGAGGCCGTGGTCGACATGGCCGCGCGCCTGGCCGCCCGCAACAACCGGATCGTCCACGTCGTGCACGTCCGCGAGGACACGGCCGAGATCGGCGAGGACCCACAGCAGGCCGAAGCCCTGGTCCAAGCCCAGGTGGCCGCCCTCAAGAACGCCGTCGGCAAGGTCCTCACCGGCACCACCGCGCACGGTGATGTCGGCCTGTTGCTCGCCGAGTACGCCAACGAACGCGGCGCCCGCGTGATCGTGATCGGCGCGCCCAGCCACGGCGGACTGCCCGCCCTGATGGACGCGAGCGCCAGCCAGGAGCTCTGGCGGCATGCCAAGGCGCACATCATGATCGTCAACCCAGCCTGCCACACGGCCGAGCCGCAACCCGTAGGCTCGCATGCGTGACGTCGCCACAGATCACGTTGACCGCCCGGTTGTCACCGTCCGCCCTGGACACCCGACGGGGAGTCGTCCGGCTGCACCCTGAGGTGCTCGACGCCCTGGGCCTGCGGCAATGGGACGCCGTCCGGCTGACCGGCGCGCGGATCAGCGCCGCGCTGGCCGCCGAGAGCGACAACCTGCCGGGTGTGGTGCTGATGGACGACATCACGCTGACCAACATCGGCATCGTCGAGGGCTCCGAGGTGGTGATCACGCCGGTGGACGTGGCCGCGGCGCGGTCGATCACGGTCGCCGGGTCGCGGCTGGCGTCGACGTCGCTCACCCCGCAGACGCTGCGGCTGGCCTTGATGGGCAAGGTGTTCACCGTCGGTGACGCGGTCTCGCTGCTGCCCCAGGACCTGGCTCCGCCGCCCGGCGCGGACGTGATCGCCGCCCGCCAGCGGCTGTCCACCGCGATCGGCATGACCTGGACGAACGAGCTGATCACCATCACCGGGGCCGACCCGGGCGGGACGGTGGCGATCGCACCGTCCACAGTGGTCAACTGGCGCGAGGGCGCGACCAGCGCCGCCCAGCCCGAGCAGGTCCCGGCCGGCGGCGGAACCGTTGCGGTACAAGCACAGGCGGCCCCGGTCACGATGGAGATCGACACCGCGCCGGTCGAGGCACCGATCCCGGTCACCGACCTGGTGGGTGCCCTCGACTCGGCCCGCAAGCTGACGGAATGGCTGGAACTCGCCTTCCAGCGCCCCGAGCTGCTGGAGAAACTCGGCGCCGCACCCCGGCTGGGCGCCCTGGTCAGCGGGCCCGAAGGCGTCGGCAAGGCCACGCTGGTCCGGTCGGTCGCCAAGGCCGTGAACGCCCGGATCGTCGAGGTCGCGGCGCCCACGATCGCCGCTCTGGAAGCGAACGCGGCCGCGGCCCAGTTCCGCGCGGTCGTCTCCGAGGCGACCCGCGAGACACCGAGCGTGCTCCTGGTGACCGATGTGGACGCTCTCCTGCCCGGCACCACTCCGCCCCCGATCGCCACCGTTGTGCTGGATTCGTTGCGTGCCGCGGTGAACACGCCCCGCCTGGCGATCGTCGCGACCACCGCGCACCCCGAGGCCCTCGACCCACGGCTGCGCTCGGTCGAGCTCCTGGACCGCGAACTGGCGTTGGGCCAGCCCAACGAGCAGACCCGAACCGAGCTGCTGCGCGTGCTGATGCGCGACGTGCCAACGGAGTCCGATGTGGACTTCGGCGCGATCGCCGCCCGCACACCGGCTTTCGTCGTCGCGGACCTGGTCGCCCTGCGCCGCGAGGCGTCCGTCCGCGCTGCCTTGCGCCAGAAGGACTCCAACGAGCCGCGGATCTCCTCGGACGACCTTTTCGGCGCCCTGGAGACGGTCCGGCCGACCTCGATGTCCACTTCGGACAACCTGCAGACCGGCGGGCTGACGTTGGAGGACGTCGGCGACATGACCGAGGTGAAGCAGTCGCTCACCGAGGCCGTGCTGTGGCCGTTGCAGTACCCGGACTCCTTTGCGCGCCTTGGGGTTCAGCCGCCGCGCGGGGTCCTGCTGTACGGGCCGCCCGGGTGCGGCAAGACGTTCCTGATCCGTGCGCTGGCCGGTACCGGGCGGCTCAACGTGCTGGCCATCAAGGGCGCGGAGCTGCTGGACAAGTGGGTCGGCGAGTCCGAGCGGGCGGTGCGGGAACTGTTCCGCCGCGCAGCGGAGGCCGCCCCCGCCATGATCTTCCTCGACGAGGTCGACGCCCTGGCCCCGCGCCGCGGGCAGTCCTCCGACTCCGGCGTGGCCGACCGCGTGGTCGCCGCCCTGCTCACCGAACTCGACGGCGTGGAGCCACTCCGGGACGTCATCGTCGTCGGCGCCACCAACCGGCCGGAACTCATCGACCCCGCGTTGCTGCGCCCAGGCCGGCTGGAACGCGTCATCTACGTGCCGCCGCCCGACGGCGAGGCCCGCGCGGCGATCCTGAAAGCCTCCTCGCGCAACACTCCCCTGGCCGACGACGTCAGCATCGACGAACTGGCCCAGAGCCTCGACGGGTACTCGGCGGCGGACTGCGCGGCCCTGATCCGCGAGGCCGCGCTGACCGCCATGCGCGAGTCCCTCGAAGCCCGCCAGGTCACCGCCGCGCACCTGGCCAAGGCACGCGAGGCCGTCCGCCCCTCGCTGGACCCCGTCCAGCTCGCGACGCTGGAGGCCTACGCCCAGTCCCGCCGCTGAGGTCAGCCGTCCAGGCCGCCCATGGTCAGGTTGACGGTCGTGCCGCCTCCTTGGCGGCCATCGCCGGACCGTAACCGCCCGCCAACGGCAGGCCGGTCCGCGAGCCGAGCCGCCGTCCCGCGATCGGGTGGAACGTCCCGGGCGTGGAGCCGCCCGAACCCACACGATGGGGTGAAGTCGTCTGGCTCGAACCGTTCCCGGCCACCCTGCTCGACGCC
The DNA here is from genome assembly GCF_040675465.1 of Actinocrispum sp. NPDC049592. Lineage (NCBI taxonomy): Bacteria > Bacillati > Actinomycetota > Actinomycetes > Pseudonocardiales > Pseudonocardiaceae > Actinocrispum > Actinocrispum sp. NPDC049592. The sequence goes on from NZ_JBFAPA010000001.1 coordinate 424,332, forward strand.
CGGAACCCGGGTACGAACAGATCGAGCGCTCAAATGAGGCGCGTACGTATAGGGGGAGGCCGCAGGCCTGTTCGTCCTCGCCGCCTCGGGCGACCGGATCAGCGCGATGACCCGGTTCGAGAGCAGCGTGCTGCCGTGGTTCGGGCTGCCCCCAACGCTTACTTGAACGGGTCGGGCTCGACCGCCGGGTCCCACTCGAGGCCGGGCACGCCCCAGCCATTGCCCTTGACCATCCGCTTGGCCTGTTTGGCGTACCGGCCGACGAGGCGGTTGAGGTAGAGCAGGCCGTCCAAATGGTCCGTCTCGTGCTGCAGGCAGCGCGCGAAGAACCCGGTGCCCTCGACCTCGATCGGGTCGCCGTTCTTGTCCTGACCGGTCACCCGCGCCCAGGAGGCGCGGCCGGTGGGGTACGACTCGCCGGGCACGGACAGGCAGCCCTCGTAGTCGTTGTCCGGGTCGGGCATGGTCTCCGGCCGGTCAGATGTCTCGATGACCGGGTTCACCACGAGACCTTTGTGCTGAACGCCGTCGTCGTCCGGACAGTCGTACACGAACAGGCGAAGCGGGACGCCGATCTGGTTGGCTGCGAGGCCGACACCGTTCGCCGCCGCCATCGTGTCGAACATATCTTCGATGAGTTGGTGAAGTTCGGCGTCGAATGTGGCAACTTTGTCGGTGGGGTTGTGTAGAACAGGGTCACCGACGATCCGGATGGGGTGCACGGCCATGGCGGCCACTCTAGCCAGCACCTTCGGCGCGCCGGGTGACATGGCGCACGAGGCAGAGAGGGGGCGTGATGTAATGGCAGGGCGGAAATCACACTCGTGTGATTCCCTGGTGGGCACGGATTTCCAGAGAGGCGAGGAGCCGGATGGACGCCGCAGAGGCACTGGTGCCGGAAGGTGAGCCGGCCGACGGCTTGACCGACCGGGAACGGGTGATCCTCGCCTTCGAGCGCCAGTGGTGGAAGTACGCCGGCGCCAAGGACCAGGCGATCAAGGAGATCTTCGGGATCTCGCCGACCCGCTACTACCAGTTGGTCAATGACCTGATCGAGAAGAACGAGGCCCTGATGGCCGACCCGTTGCTGGTCAAGCGGCTCCGCCGGTTGCGCAGCGGACGGGCCAGGCTGCGTGGGGCACGGAAGCTGGGTGTCGAGCCGCAATGAGCACCCCGGACCAGGCAGGACCCGGTCGGCCAGCCCGTCTGGCCGGACTGGGACTGCTTGCGCTCGCCGCAATCGCGCTGGTGATCGGCCTGATCTCGTGGATCGGGGGTGGATCGCCGGACAACAACGCGGGCCAGCCGCCCGCCTCGTCCGGCTCGAACACACCGCCGCCGGCGTCGACCCAGCCGTCGCCGGGTTCGTCGTCTTCGCCTTCGTCCTCGTCGGAGACACCGCCGCCCGCGCCGCCGAGCAGCTCGGTCCAACCGCCCGCGCCGACCTCCAGCGTGGCCCCGCCGCCGCAGCCACCCCAGCAGCCCGCGCACACCCAGCCGGTGCGGGTGCTGAACAACAGCTTCATCGAGAAGCTCGCCGACCGCGCGGCCGCCGACTTCCGCAACGCGGGGTACAACGTCACCGAGGTCGGCAACTACCCGGGCGGCAAGATCGCCGTGCCGACCGTGTACTTCCGGCCGGGCACCGACGAGGAGGGCGACGCCCGCGCGCTGGGCAAGGACTTCGGCATGCGCGTCGAGCCACGGTTCGAGGGCATCAAGGACGCCAGCCCGGGCATCATCGTGATCGTCACCAAGGACTACTCCCCCCGCTCCAAGTAGCAATTCCGCTTTCGGCGGACACCTGGAACACGCACGCCCACATATCGTTGTAGTACCTGCAACGGTGTAATCAGGCACGGGTGGTGGTGTCGGGTGGACGACTACTCCAAGACGGTGATCGCCGTCGCGAACGCGGTGACCCCGCACGTCGCGAGCGTGCGCCTGGAGGCGGGCAGCGGCTCCGCGGTGGTGTTCGAGAACGGCCGGATGCTGACAAACGCCCACGTCGTCGGCACCGCCCGAGGCGGCAAGGCGACATTCGCCGACGGCAGCGAGACGACCTTCGAGGTGGTCGGCTCCGATCCCCTGTCCGACCTCGCGGTGTTGAACGTCTACGGATCCGCGCCGCCGCCCGTCACGTTGGGCAACGCGGAGGACCTCGCCGTCGGCCAGTTGGTGGTGGCCGTTGGGAACCCGTTGGGGCTCAACGGTTCCGTGACCGCTGGCGTGGTGAGCGCCCTCGGCCGGTCCTTGCCGGTGCGGCAGGGCAAGGCGGGCCGGATGATCGAGGACGTCATCCAGACCGACGCGGCCCTCAACCCCGGCAACTCCGGCGGTGCGCTCGCCGAGTCCTCCGGCAAGGTCATCGGCATCAACACCGCCGTGGCCGGTTTCGGCCTCGGCCTCGCCGTTCCCATCAACGTGACCACCATGCGGATCGTGCAGACCCTCATCGCGGATGGGCGGGTGCGGCGGGCTTACCTCGGGTTGGTGAGTACCCCGGCCCCGCTGCCTGATGATGTTGCTGCGCGGACTGGGCAGAAGGCTGGGTTGCGGGTGGTTGAGGTTGTGCCTGGGAGTCCCGCGGCGCGGGCGGGGCTGCACGCGGGCGATTTGGTGCTGACTGTCGGGCGGACTGAGGTCAACGATGCTCAGGGCATTCAGCGGCAACTGTTCGCCGATGCGATTGGGACTGAGTTGCCTGTGACGGTGTTGCGGGGTGGGGCGATGGTTGACGTTTTCGCTACGCCCACGGAGTTGTCTGTTCGCTGAGGCGTCGGGCGCTTCCCTTGGGGTTGGGGTGGCGCCCAGTTGGTGGCTGTGGCGGTTCGAACCGCAACGTGCCTACTGGGCGCCGCATGCGGGCCCAGCGGTGCGGCGATGGTGCGTGCCCTACGGGCACTCTCTCTGTGGGTGGATCAGGGTTTGAGGGCGTTCATCAGGTCTTCGGCGCGGGCGGTGGCTGACTCGACGGTGACGTCGGGGTTGCCGATTTGTTTGTCCCAGTTGAGGTCGTAGAAGACTTCGGTCACGCCCTGGGCTTCGAGCCACTCGATGTCCGCGCGGATCTGTTCGATCGAACCCGACAGGCGGGGGCCGCGGTCGCCGAGGCGGACGACGCCGCGCAGGATGATCCGGAGGGTGGCCGGGTCGCGGCCCGCTTCCTCTGCACCCGATCGGATGACCGCGATGGTGTCGGCGATGTGGGTGAGGTCCGCGGCGCTGGGGGAGAGCCAGCCGTCGGCGATGCGGCCGGCGCGTTTGAGGGCAGCGGGGGCCATGCCGCCCAGCAGGATGGGCGGGGCAGCCGGGGGTTTGGGGTTCATCCGGGACGGCACGACGGTGTAGTGCTTGCCCTCGAACGTGCTGATGTCCGACGACCAGAAGTCGCGCAGCACCGACACGTACTCCGCCAGCCGTGCGCCACGGTGCTCGGTGGAAGCGCCGGAGGCCACGAACTCCTCGTGCTGCCATCCCGAGCCCAGGCCGAGGTCGAAGCGCCCGCCCGACAACAGGGCGAGGGTCGAGGCCTGTTTGGCCAGGTAGGCCGGGGAGACGAACGGGAAGTTGATGACCGCCACGCCCAGACGCATGCGGGTGGTGAGCGCCGCCGCATACGACAACGCCGTGATGGGGTCGAGGACGCTCTGGTAGACCGGGTCGAGCGGGTAGGCAGTGGGTGTGAGCAGGCGCTGGAAGGTCCAGAAGGACTCGTAGCCCAGCTCCTCGGCCTTGACTGCGAACCTGCTGAGGTTGTCCGGGGTGGCCCAGGCGCCGGAGATGGGGGCACCGAATCCAATACGCATACCTGCGAACTTAGGTGGACAGCGACACCTCACGCCACGGCAGGTCCGGCAGCGACGCCATCTCCTCGTAAGAGGTGAACGCACTCAGCTCTTGGTAGCGGCCCGCGATCAGGAACGACCGCAGCCGCTGCGCCTGCCTGGCCGAAAACACGTCGCCGACCAGTAAAAACGGCAGCACGAGCCGCCAGTACGCGACCTGGGAGGCGCGGTGGCGGTGGGGTGCGCGCAGGACAATGCGGGCCTGCCGTAACGAGTGCTCGTTCGGCGACATCGTGCCGCCCGCCATCCAGCGCTTCTCGTCGGCGATGGCGCAGTAGGCGCACTCGATCTCGCCGGTGGTGGCCTCGCGCCCGCAGCCGGCGCAGTTCGACAGCCGCAACGCCCAGTCCAGGCAGGTCCACGGGTAGGTGCCGCCGTCGTCGGACAGCACCGCGGCGATCAGGTCCGACGGGGTGCCGGCCAGGGCCGCGAGCCAGTCGGCCGCCCAGAACCGGTCCACCGCGTCCTCGCACGCGGAGCACTCAGGGTAACCACGGCCCGACAGTTCGCCGCAGTCCGCGCACGGCGCGACCGCGTCGGGTCTGGCCAGCTGACGCAAGCCCGGTGCGGAGGTCACAGCGAAACGGTACGCCGATCGTCTTGGCATTGCGCGGTCATGCTGGTTATGGTCGACAAGACTGTTACGTCGCGGGAGCTCGCGCCATGGCGGGCTGAGAGGGCGGCTTGGTGTCCATTGAGGACCCGGTGCCGCCGACCGCATGAACCTGACCGGGTAATGCCGGCGTAGGGAAGGAAGGCGTTCATGACGGCGCTCGAAGACCGCACTGTCCAGCCGACCATCACCACCGGGCCGATCTCCGGCTCGCACAAGCAGTACCGCGACATCGGCGACGGCATCCAGGTGCCGTTCCGCAGGGTGGAACTGACCAACGGCGAACACGTTGACCTGTATGACACATCCGGCCCGTACACCGACCTGCACGCCACCATCGACGTCCACAGTGGACTATCGAAGCTCAGGGCACAGTGGATCGCCGACCGTAAACCGGTAAACGGCGCTGTCACCCAGTTGGCGTACGCGAAAGCTGGGATCATCACCAACGAGATGCGGTTCGTGGCCGCCCGGGAGAACATGGACCCGGAGTTCGTCCGCCAGGAGGTGGCGATCGGCCGCGCGGTCATCCCGGTCAACCGGTGCCACCCCGAGTCCGAGCCCGCGATCATCGGCAAACGCTTCCTGGTCAAGGTGAACGCCAACATCGGCAACTCGGCGGTGTCCTCGTCCATCGAGGACGAGGTGGACAAGATGGTCTGGGCCACCCGGTGGGGCGCGGACACCATCATGGATCTCTCGACGGGCAAACGGATCCACGAGACCCGTGAGTGGATCATGCGCAACTCCCCCGTCCCGGTCGGCACCGTGCCGATCTACCAGGCGCTGGAGAAGGTCAACGGCGATCCGGCCGCGCTGACCTGGGAGATCTACCGTGACACCGTGATCGAACAGTGCGAGCAGGGCGTGGACTACATGACCGTGCACGCCGGCGTGCTGCTGCGGTACGTGCCGCTGACCGCCAAGCGGGTCACCGGGATCGTCTCCCGCGGCGGGTCGATCATGGCCGCCTGGTGCCTGGCGCACCACAAGGAGAGCTTCCTCTACACGAACTTCGAGGAACTGTGCGACATTCTGCGCACGTATGACGTGACTTTCTCACTGGGCGACGGTTTGCGGCCCGGCTCGATCGCGGATGCCAATGACGAGGCGCAGTTCGCCGAGCTGCGCACGCTCGGCGAGCTGACGCACATCGCCCGCGCCAAGGACGTCCAGGTGATGATCGAGGGCCCCGGGCACGTGCCGATGCACAAGATCATCGAGAACGTCAGGCTCGAAGAGGAATGGTGCGGCGAGGCGCCGTTCTACACCCTCGGCCCGCTCGCGACCGACATCGCGCCCGCGTACGACCACATCACGTCGGCCATCGGCGCCGCGCAGATCGGCTGGGCAGGTACGGCAATGCTCTGCTATGTCACGCCGAAGGAGCACCTCGGCCTGCCCAACCGGGACGACGTGAAGACCGGTGTGATCACGTACAAGATCGCCGCGCACTCCGCCGACCTGGCCAAGGGCCACCCGGGCGCGCAGGACTGGGACGACGCGCTGTCCAAGGCGCGCTTCGAGTTCCGCTGGGTGGACCAGTTCAACCTGTCGCTCGACCCGGACACCGCCCGCTCGTTCCACGACGAGACGCTGCCCGCAGAACCGGCCAAGACCGCGCACTTCTGCTCGATGTGCGGGCCGAAGTTCTGTTCTATGAAGATCACCCAGGACGTGCGCAAGTACGCCGAGGAACACAACCTGTCCACTGTGGATGCCATCGAGGCCGGGATGCAGGAGATGTCACAGGAATTCCACGACCATGGCAACAAGGTCTATCTGCCTACCGAAGACCTGCTTGCAGGGTCGAGAATCAACACGGTGGATGAATGACTCCGCCCACTGTGCTCACCATCGCCGGAAGCGATTCCGGCGGTGGTGCCGGCCTGCAGGCCGATCTACGAACGTTCTTTGCCTGCGGTGTCCACGGAATGACAGCTGTCACCGCGGTGACCGTGCAGAATTCCGTTGGGGTCAGCGGGATCGTGGAGATCCCGCCGGACGTGGTGGCCGCCCAGATCGAGGCGGTCGCGGTCGATATCGGTGTCCAGGCAGCGAAAACCGGCATGCTCGCGAACGCGGACATCATCGTCGCGGTGGCCGGAGCGTGCGACCGCGTGGGCATCGGCAAAGAGGGCGCGATCCCGTTCGTCGTGGACCCGGTGTGCGCGTCGATGGGCGGCGACCAACTGTTGCGCGACGATGCACTCGACGCATTACGCGCCGAACTGTTCGCCCGCGCAACGCTTGTCACGCCGAACCTGGACGAAGTCCGCCTGCTGACCGGGATCGACGTGACGAACCTGGACGAACAGAAGCAGGCCGCCGAAGCCCTCCTGGCCTACGGACCGCAATGGGCACTGGTCAAGGGCGGCCACATGCGCAACGTCGAGGACTGCGTGGACTTGCTCTACGACGGCACGGAGTTCCACGAGCTGCCCGGACCGCGGTTCGACACCGGCAACACGCACGGCAGCGGCGACACGCTCGCCTCGGCGATCACGTCCCAGCTGGCGCAGGGCGTGCCGGTGCCGGACGCGGTCGCGTTCGGCAAGCGGTTCATCGTCCGGTCGGTCCGCGACTCGTACCCGCTGGGCAAAGGACACGGCCCGGTGTCACCCTTCTGGCGGTTGTCCACCGACGAAGTTTGATCGCCCTTTACGATTTCCGGCGTGATCTCACGCGAGCGGGTACGCGTCTTCGTGGCGCGCACGGGGTTCCAGCGGTTCATCATCGGCGTGATCGTGTTCAACGCGGTCACGCTGGGACTGGAGACCTCGCAGGGCATCGTGGCCGAGTTCGGCGGGGTGCTGCACGTCGCCGACCGGGCCGCGCTGGCGATCTTCGTCGTCGAGTTGCTGCTGCGCATCTACGCGCACGGCTGGAGTTTCTTCTCCGACTCCTGGAACATCTTCGACCTGATCATCATCGCCATCGCGGTGGTCCCGGCGACCGGTGAGTTCTCGGTCCTGCGGGCGTTGCGGATCCTGCGGGTGCTGCGGCTGATCTCGGTGGTGCCGTCGATGCGGCGGGTGGTCGGCGGGCTGCTGGCCGCGGTGCCGGGCATGGCGTCCATCGCGGCGCTGCTCGCGCTCGTGCTCTACGTGGCCGGGGTGATGGCCACGAAACTGTTCCAGAACCTGCAGCCGGAGCACTTCTCCGACCTTGGCACCACGCTGTTCACCCTGTTCCAGGTGATGACCGGCGAGGGCTGGCCGGACATCGCCCGCGAGCTGATGACCAAGGCGCCGCTGGCGTGGATCTTCTTCGTCACCTACATCATCGTGTCCAGCTTCGCGGTGCTGAACATGTTCATCGCCGTCGTGGTCAACGGCATGGACCGCGGCCTCGCCGAGGACCTGGCCGAAGCCGAGGAGAAACACGCCGCCGAGCAGGCAGCCTCGGACGCGGTGCTGCTGAGCGAGATCCGCGCACTGCGCGAGGAGATCGCCGAACTGCGTCAGACCCGCGACCCCTCATGAGTGGTTCTACTGGTTGGAACCAGTACAAACCCTCACGAGGGGATTAGTCCTCGGAGAGGAGTTCTTCGAGGATGGGGAGGGCTTTGATCAATTCCTCTTGTTTGTCGTCGGCCAGCCGGTCGATTCGGCGGCGCAGTTCCTGTACGCGGGTCGACCGCAGTCCTAGGACCATCCGCTCACCCTCTGGTGTGGCTTTCACCAGCCAGGCCCGGCGGTCGGCCGGATCCGGTTCACGCTGCACGTACTTGGCCTCTACCAGGGCCGCCACGATGCGCGACATGGTCGGCGCCGCAACGCCTTCCTTTGCCGCCAGGTCACCGAGTCGCATCTCTCCGCACCCGATCAGCGTGGACAGGGCCGATATCGACCCATGTCCCAGTCCGGGGGAACCGCTGCGGCGCAGCGACCGAGACAGACGCCCGATCGCGAGATAAAGCCGCGCGGGCACGTCGTCAGCTGTCGAAGGCTCCATCTGTCAATGATGGCTTCTTATTCCGGGGTCACCGAGGAGGGCTGGATGCCTGGGCCCAGAACCGTTGCGGTATACGTCCCGCCGAGCGCGCCAATCTACCTGCGGTAACGGCGTTGCGCATGGCCGCCGCCATTTTCTCCGGGTCGCTCGCGCGGGTGACCGCGGTGGCCAGCATCACGGCGTCGCAGCCCAGTTCCATCGCCAAAGCGGCATCGGATGCCGTCCCAATACCGGCGTCCAGCACCACCGGCACGGAAGCCCTGGCAACAATCAACTCGATGTTGTGCGGGTTGCGAATTCCCAACCCAGTGCCAATTGGGGAACCTAGTGGCATCACCGCGGCGGCCCCGGTTTCCTCCAGCCGCAACGCCAGCACCGGATCGTCGTTCGTGTAGGCCAGCACGACGAACCCGTCCGCGACCAGTTGCCGCACCGCGTCCAGCAGCTCAACGGGGTCGGGCAACAAGGTCCGGTCGTCGGCGACCACCTCGACCTTGATCCAGTTCGTGTCCAACGCCTCCCGCGCCATCCGTGCGGTGAGAACGGCTTCCGCGGCGGTCCGGCAGCCCGCGGTGTTGGGCAGCGGGTCAATTCCCAGCCGCCGCAACGTCTCCAGCACACCCGTTCCGCCGCCCGCGTCGACCCGGCGCATCGCGACCGTGGTCAGTTCGGTGCCGGACGCGACCAGCGCGCGTTCCATGATCGCGAGGTTGGCCACCCCGCCGGTGCCCATGATCAGCCGGGAGGAGTACTCCCGGCCGCCGATGACGAACGGATCGTCCACGTCAGCCTCCCTGCACAGCCGTGAGCACCTCGATGTCGGCGCCGTCGGCCAGCACCGTGCCGGCGTGCGCAGCGCGCGGCACGACCTCGCCGTCGACCGCCACGGCCACCCCGTTCGACGGGATCTCCAGCAGCCGCAACACATCCAGGACGGTGGCCCCGGCGGCCAGCTCGTGCTCGACACCGTTGACGCGTGCTCTCATCGTGCTTCCAATCTGGCAGCGCTCGCTGCTTCCGGAACCGGCTCGCCGTTCAGCATCGCGACGACCGCCTCGGCGGTGATCGGGGCCAGCAGTAGTCCATTGCGGTGGTGGCCGGTCGCGGCGAGCACGCCCGGCTCCAGCCAGTCGATCAGCGGCAGGTTGTCCGGGCTGGACGCCCGCACCCCAGCCGCGCTTTCCACCAAGCGGTACTCCGACAGGCCCGGGACCACGCTTTGCGCGTCCCGCAACAGGTCGTGCACCCCTCTGACCATCACGTCGGTGTCGTACCCGGCCTCGTACTGGGTCGCGCCGAGCACCACCTCCCCGTCCTCCCGGGGAACCAGGTACACCGGCCGCGACTCGACCAGTGCCCGGACCGTCCGGCCCAACGGCAGCGACCCCGGCCGCGACCGCAGCCGCAGGATCTCACCCTTTACCGGTCGTACCAACGAGTTCAGCCGCGGATGCAGCCCCCGGCTCCACGCTCCCGCGGCGATCACCACGACATCCGCGCGTTCGGTCGACCCGTCGGCCAGCTCGACCTCACCGGTTCGCACCGCACGCGCGGACTGCTGGACGAAAGTCGCCTTGGAGCGCAACACGGTGAGCAGTTTCCGGTTGTCCACGGCCAGATCCCCGGGCACCGACAGTCCACTTCGGACCGAAGTGGCGATCACCGGTTCCAGCCGGCGCAGCTCGGGACCGGTCAGCCGGTCCACGTCCCGGCCGACCGACGCGAGGTGCTCGGCCAGGATGTCCAGCTGCCGCGCGTCCGCCGAGTCGAACGCGGCCACCACGGTTCCCTCGGTCCGCAGACCGACGTCACCCAGCTCAGCAGCGAACTCGGGCCACGCCCGTAAGGATGCCTCACCCAGCTCGAGCAGCGGTTCCTCGCCAGGCCAGGCCTCGGTCACCGGCGCCAGCATCCCGCCGGCCACCCAGGACGCACCCGAACAGGGCGAAGGATCGATCACCACCGGCAGCCAGCCGTGCTGCAGCGCACGCCAAGCAACGGACAGGCCGATCACGCCCGCCCCGACGACTGCCAGCTTTCCCATGACACCACGCTCCCTGCGCCGGCATGACCCGGATCAGGTTCGACGGTCGGGACTCTCGAAAGTCCCCTCTCAGCCCGGTTTCGCCAGGCTCCCGTGCGGACCGAGACTCACTCTAGCGTAGAAATCAGGGTATGCCCGGACTCAATGGCTCACAGCTGCGCGCGAAGCTCGCCGCCGCCCGGCTGTACCTGTGCATGGACATCCGCGACGACCTGGCCGAGTTCGTCGGCGAGGCGCTGGCCGGCGGCGTGGACATCGTGCAGCTGCGTGCGAAGTCACTGGAGGCGCGCCAGGAGCTGGCCGCGCTGGAGGTGATGGCCGAGGTGTGCGCGAAACACGACGCGCTGCTCTCGGTGAACGACCGCGCGGACATCGCCGCGACGATCGGGGCGGATGTGCTGCACCTGGGTCAGGACGACCTGCCGGTCGCGGCCGCGCGCCGGATCGTCGGCGAGGAGGTGATCATCGGCCGGTCCACCCACGACATCGACCAGGCTCGCGCGGCCGCCGTGGAACCGGGAGTCGACTACTTCTGCACCGGCCCCTGCTGGCCGACCCCCACCAAGCCAGGCCGTCCGGCGCCCGGTTTGGAGCTGGTACGCGAAACCGCCGATGCCAACCCGGGAAGGCCCTGGTTCGCCATCGGCGGTATCGACGCCGGCCGGATGCCGGAGGTGCTGGCCGCCGGCGCGAACCGGGCGGTGGTCGTGCGCGCGATCACCGAGTCGGAGGATCCTCGCGCCGCGGCCAGCCAGCTCAGGAGCCTCCTGAACTGAGGATTCCGGGATGGCGCCGGAGGGGGTGCGACGCCATCCCGGACCGGGGTGGTCAACCCCGGAGCAGGCTCAATCCGAAAGCGCTCAGGATCTCGCCCAGCGGCTGGAAGTAGCAGGTGGCGGTGTTGCCACCGGACACCACACCCTGACCCTGGCCGGCGTTGGTGATGAAGCCGCCGCCCGAGTCACCCGGCTGGCAGAGCACGTTCGTCGCGGTCAGGCCGGACACGGTGCCCTGCGGGTAACGGACGGTCTGGTTCTTGGCACCGACCGTGCCGCAAGTCCACCCGGTCGTGGAACCCGCCTTGCACACAGCGGCACCGGTGGCGGCCGCGGTCGACCCCTTCACGGTCACCGAACCCACCTGCGGCGACAGCGCGATACCGGTCCGGGTGCGGACCCACGCGTAGTCGTTGCCCGGGAAGGACGAACCGCCCCAGGTGCCGACGTTCGGCTGGGCGCTGCCGGTCAGCGCGTCACAGTGCCCGGCGGTGACGAAGCCACCTTGGACAGTGAGACCGACGGAACAGCGGGAACTACCGATCGTGTAGGCGTCGCCACCGCGCAGGAACGGCTGCGGGGCCTCGGCTTCCACAACGCGGACATCCCGGCCGGCGAACGACTTCGCCGCGGCGGTCGCGCCCGGCAGTGCGGTCACGACGACCTCGTTGGCCTTCGTGTCGACGTACCACCCCGTCACCGAACGCGGGGCCGAGGCCTCGCGGGCGTTCAGCGCGGCGACCTGAGAGTCCAGTTGGGCCGCCGAACGGGTGACAACTCGCGCGGATGCACCGGCTGCCGTCGCCTGAGCGATTTTGCTCACATCCGTCACGCCGACGACGAGCCGGCCCGCGGACATGTCGAACCAGGCGCCGCCAAAGGTGTCGCCAAGGGCCGTACGCAGGGCTTCTTCTGTTGTAGCCGCCGCTTCTTGCTTCACGCCGAGCGTTCGAGCGGCATCTGCCGACAGCCCCAGATCACGTTGCATTGCCGCGAGCAGTCCCGGATTGGCCGCAACGAACTCATCAATTGCCGAAGCTGTTGCGGAACTGCCCTCCGAAGAAGCGGCAAATGCGGGTAGACTCGACGGCACAGCCATGGCGGCGGCAATGAGGACGGCAGCGCCTAAGCGCGCCGTTTTCCTTGGGTTCATGTCGTCTCCTTGGGTGCAGGGACCCGAGAGTTGGATGCAGGGCCAACTCTCGGGCTTTCAGGAGAATGGGTGACGGGGTGGTCGACTCACCCCGTCACCTGTTCGAGCGTCACTCTTCTGGGTCACCCTCCGCGCATGAGCGTATGAATCGCGTGTGCGTTACACAATCCCCCGCTCAGGGCGAAAATGTGTTCCAAATCACACTGCCCTCCTACCGTCTGTAATCGGCCCAGTACAAGGCGCTCTAGCTGCTCGGCGGGGGTTCGACAGCAGAAGTCGACTGAACCGGGTCAGTAGTCGTGGTCGAGGGCGGGGTCGTCGTGCTGGGGCTCGTTCCGGACGTCTCCGGTGGCGGTGCGGTGGTGGTAGCCGGTGGATCCGAGGGCGTCGAGGTGACCGTCACGGTGCTCGGCGGTGAGCTCTTCGGTACGGGACGTTTCTGGATCGGATCAGAGGGGGTGAGAACACCACCGATTGTGGTCTTCTGGTCACCCGAAAGGGGGGATCCGCGCACCCATTCCACGCCCGTGATGAGCAGCATCCCGAGAACGAATGCGGCGACGCTGACACCGGCAAGTAATTGCCACCGCACGCGGTGTGACGGTTTGGATTCTTTGTCGGCTTGATCCTTCGTTACCCGCGACCGTACGCGTTGGAAAGATCGCAGATACAGCTCCGCCGCGATGGTTGTCACAATGGCGCCAATCGCTGCACCGAGTACCGTTCCCGCGACACCGAGTGTCGATCCGAGGACGGCCGCGGTCACCGCCGCGAGTGCCGACGCGCCCACCTGGCCCAGATGCGATCCGCTCTTGTGTTCCGTACTCATCTCACTCCGGTGGACGCGACCAGGACCGATCCGGTTGCCCGCGAGTGAGCAGGACCACCACCTTAGTCCATAGTGGACAGTGGAGACCGGCGGAAACTTAAGACAGACTTGACGTGTGGAATTCGTGACAATCGATGACATCCGCGCGGCGGCCGACCGGGTCCGGGACGCGGTGGTGCGAACCCCGCTGATCCCAGCGGGTTGGGCCGACCCCGACCGTCCACTGTGGATCAAGCCGGAGAACCTGCAGCCGATCGGCGCGTTCAAGATCCGGGGCGCGTTCAACGCGCTGGGCCGGCTGGACGAACCGGTGCGGGCGCGCGGCGTCGTCTCGTACTCCAGCGGCAACCACGCCCAGGCGGTGGCCTACGCGGCCGCGGCGTTCGGCGTCCCGGCGCACATCGTGATGCCCGAGGAGACACCGAGCATCAAGATCGACGCGACCCGCGCGTACGGCGCCGAGGTGGTCATCTGCGGCCCCGGCCAGCGCGAGAAGGTCGCCGACGAGGTGGTGGCGCAGACCGGTGGCGTGCTGGTCCCGCCGTTCGACCACCCGGACATCATCGCCGGCCAGGGCACCATCGGCCTGGAGATCGCACGCGACCTGCCCGAGGTGGAGAACGTGCTGGTCCCGGTCAGCGGCGGCGGCCTGGCCTCCGGCATCGGCACCGCGATCAAGGCGCTGTGCCCGGACGCCCGCGTCTACGGCGTCGAACCCGAGCTGGCCGCGGACACGGCCGAGGGCATGAGCCTCGGCCACCGCGTCGACTGGCCGGTCGAGGACCGCAACCGGACCATCGCGGACGGCCTGCGCTCGCAGCCGTCCGAGCTGACGTTCGCGCACCTGGAGAAGGTGCTGGACGGGATGATCACGGTCTCTGAGGAGCAGATCCGCGCGGCCGTGCGTGAGCTGGCGTTCAAGGCGCACCTGGTGGCCGAACCGAGCGGGGCGACCGCGCTGGCGGGCTACCGGCTCGGCTCGGTCCCGCCGGGGCGGACCGTGGTGGTCCTGTCCGGCGGGAACGTCAACCGCGAGCTGCTCCTTGAGATCCTCGGGTCGCCGGCTTGATGTGAGTGGGCGGCCCCTCGACGCCGCAGTGGATGCAGTCACCGGGCGCGGGGGCCTCAGCCGGCGTGACACTGGCAGGCGCCTTGAGCACATCGTTCCGCACGCCCAGGGCGATCAGGCCACCGGCAACAGCGAGAGTGGCACAGATCATCAGCGACGTGCGCCAGGCGCTCGTGAGCGCAGCGGGGTCGGTGTACGCCTCACCTGTCAGCCCCGCGACCGCGGGCAGCACCGCGACGGCCAGCAGACCGCCGGTCCGGGCGATGGCGTTGTTCACCCCGGAGGCCACACCCGCGTGCCGGTCCTCGGCGGCGGCCAGCACCGTCGCCGTGACCGGGGCGACGACGCAGGTCAGGCCGATGCCGAAGACGATCACCGCGGGCAGCACCTCGGTCAGGTACGAGGCACCCGGTGCGATGCGCATGTACAGCAGCATCGCGACGGCGATGATCATCGGCCCGATCACCAGCTGCAGCTTCGGCCCGATCCTGGAGGCGAGCTTGCCGGACCACGATGAGGTCAGCAGCATGATGATGGTGATCGGCAGCCCGGAGATGCCCGCCGCGGTCGGCGAGTAGCCCAGGGACACCTGCAGCTGCAGGACCATCAGCATCATCACGCCGCCGAGCGCGGTGTAGACCACGAACGTCAGGCCGTTGGCCAGGGTAAACGTTCGATCCCTGAACATATCCGGCGGAACCAGCGGGTCGGTCGAACGGTGTTGCAGCCAAACGAAACCAGCCAGCCCGGCCACGCCGAGCACCCCGGCGACGAGCACGACCGGATCGGCCGCGCCCCGGACCGGGCCCTCGACCAGCGCGGCCGTCAGACCGGCCAGACCAATCGCGCCGAGCGCGGACGACACGACGTCCGGGTGGCCCCGCATCTGGTCGTCGCGTGACTCCGGAACGTACTTGAGCGACAGCCAAACCGTGACGACCGCGATGGGCAGGTTGATCAGGAACGCCAGCCGCCACGACCACGCCTGGACCAGCAGACCACCCACCAGGGGGCCGATCGCGGCCGCGATACCGCCCAAACCGGACCATGCGCCGATCGCGCGGGCCCGGTCGGCACGGTCGAAAGAGGACTGGAGGATCGCCAGCGACCCCGGCGTGAGCAGCGCTCCCCCGATGCCCTGAAGCACCCGCGCCGCCACGAGCAGCCCGGTCGTCGGCGCCACACCGCAGAGCAGCGACGCGAGACCGAACCAGATGACCCCGATGATGTAGACCCGTCGGCGGCCGTACCGGTCGCCGAGCGAGCCGGCGATGAGGATCAGCGACGCCAGCGAAAGCATGTACCCGTCGAGGATCCACTGCAGTCCCGCGACGGACGCGCCGAGCTCCTTGCCGATGGTCGGCAGGGCGACGTTGACGACGGTGCCGTCGAGCATCGCCATTCCCGAGCCGATGATCGTGGTCGCCAGCACCCCCCGGGCGACCGGCGTTCCCCACTGGATGCTCACCGGGCGTCCAGCGGGTGAACACGATCGGGTGCAGTCACTGCGCTCCTTCAGCCATTGGGCCGGTTCAGGGTCGCGACGAACTTGTACCGGTCACCGCGATAGACCGACCGTACCCACTCCACCGGGCGTCCGTCGGTGCCGAACGAGTGCCGCGACAGCAGCAGCATCGGCATGCCCACGTCGGCGCCGAGCAGCTCGGCCTCCTGCGGCCCGGCCAGCCCGGTCTCGATGGTCTCCTCGGCGTGCCCCAGTTCGACGCCGAACCGTTCGCGCAGCACCTGGTAGAGCGAACCGCCGCTGGTGATGTAGCGGCGCAGGCCGCGGAACCGGCCCAGCGGCAGGTGCGTGGTCTCCAGTGCCATCGGTTCCCCGTCGGCGAACCGCAGGCGGTGCAGCCGCAGGATTTTGGCGCCGGCCCGGATTCCCAGCAGCCGCGCCATTTCGGCCTCCACCGGGAGTTCGGACACGTCCAGCAAACGTGAAGAAGGCTCACGTCCTTGGGCGCGCATGTCCTCGGTGTAGGACGACAGGTGCAGCCGCTGCGCCACCTTGGGCTCGGCGGCGAAGGTTCCCTTGCCCTGCACGCGAAGTAGCCGGCCCTCCACGGTCAGCTCCGCGAGCGCTTGGCGCACGGTGGTACGCGACACGTCGAACTCGGCGGCGAGCGAACGCTCGGTGGGGATGGGCGAGCCTGGGGGCAGCGCGCTCAGCAGGTCAAGCAGATGCCGCTTCAGCCCCCAGTACTTCGGCTCCCGCTGCAGGCGCGCGGCAGCTGAGTCCGGCGTGGCGGCGGACGATGTCTCCAGCATGGCCTCCTCCTCAAGGCGTACCCCGTACAGCATGCCCTGCCACCCGCTCAGATGCGATCAAACCCCTCCGAGTTGCCCGTTGGAGTGACAAACTGGCACCACTTCGTCTCAGCCGCCGGACACCGTTGCCAGTCACGATACGATTGGTCTAGACCTAAGGAGGGACGATGAACGACGACGCGCCCGGCCGCCACATGCGTGCCGAGATCGCAGCGCAGCCCGAGGTGTTCGCCGCCGTCACCGCACGCCAGGCCGAAATCGCGCAGGTCGGCGCCGTGCTGGCGGACCGCGCACCCCGGTTCGTGCTGCTGGCGGCACGGGGTTCCAGCGACCACGCGGCCCTGTACGCCAAGTACCTCATCGAAGTCCTGCTGGAGCTGCCCGCGGGTCTGGTGTCCGCATCGACGACGACGCTGTACGGCGCGAAGCCGGATCTGTCCGATGTGCTGTATCTGGCGGTGAGCCAGAGCGGCGGGTCACCGGACCTGATCGAGGCGACCCGCCACGCCAGGTGGCAGGGCGCGCTGACCGTGGCGGTGACCAACAACCCCGGTTCACCGCTGAACGAAGCCGCCGAGTTGTCGGTGAACATCGGCGCGGGCACCGAGTTGGCCGTGGCGGCGACCAAGACCTACTCGGCCACGTTGCTGACGCTGTACCTGCTGATCGACTCCGTCCGGGGTGGACACGGGGAGTCGGTAAAGGATCTTGCCGAACTCGCCGCCACGGCGCTGTCCGCTGCCTCGGACCCGGTCGCCGAAGCGGTCGCGCGGTACCGCTATGTGGAACGCATGGTGACCACCGGCCGCGGCTACTCCTCAGCGACCGCAGCCGAAGGAGCCCTCAAACTCGCGGAGACCACATATCTGTCGGCGCGTGCCTACAGCGGCGCGGACCTCCTGCACGGCCCCGTGGCGGCGATCGACGCGGACACCGGCGTCGTGGCGATCACCAGCGCGGGCAAGGGCGGGGAGGCGATGCGTGACGTGGTGAACACCGTGCGGCAGCGGGGCGCGGACGTGCTCGCGGTGGGTTCGGCCGCGGCGGACATGCCGGCGAGCTCCCGCATCGTCCTGCCCGAGACGGCGGAGGAAGTCGCGCCGATCCTCGAAGTCCTGCCCCTCCAAAGCCTGGCGCTGGGCCTGTCCCTCGCCCGAGGCGGCGACCCGGACAACCCCCGAGGCCTCTCCAAAGTAACCAAAACCCTCTGAACCACTGATCCCGGTGAGCCCCCGTCGAAGCGCGACGGGGGCTCACCCGCATCTGCCCCGCCCGCCCACCCACGCGCCAGACCAGGTTCGCCCCTTACCTCGTCACCCAACCCAGCAGGGTTCGGTCCTGGTCAGGTTCGGCGGTCCACCTCAGCCTCAATCTGGTCCCTCTCGCCCGGTCACCAAGGTCGAACCGGCTCCCAATCGCAGCGACGGTTCGGCTCCTGCACGCCGGCGAGGCCGCCTCCTCCAGCGATGGGCCGCACTCGTCGGGCTGGGTGGTGCGGCCGGCCCACTGGCCAATTCCGCCCGGTGAAGTCCGGCCCAGCGAGCCCCCCGCTCCGGCCAGCGAAGGTCAGCCGCAGGAGCTGGCCATCGCCCTACCAGCCGTCGCGAGGTTCAGCTGTCCCCTCAGCGAATCCCGCCTATCTCCAGCAAGTTCGGCCCAGTCATGAAGGCTTTGACCATCCCCACGAGCCCAACAACATCCGGCCACCACCCCAGCGAACTTCAGCCGCCCACCAAGCCCGGCAGCCTTCACCCTCGCCCATCCACCACCAGCAAGGTCCGGCCACCCATCCCAACAGATCCCACCCTCCCAGCCAGCTCAGCCACCCACCCAACTCCTCAACGTCCACCCTCACCCCACCCAACAGCAAGATCCGGCCACCCACCCCAACAGATCCCACCCTCCCAGCCAGCTCAGCCACCCACCCAACTCCTCAACGTCCACCCTCACCCCACCCAACAGCAAGATCCGGCCACCCACCCCAACAGATCCCACCCTCCCAGCCAGCTCAACCACCCACCCATCCCTGAAGCACTCACCCTCGCCCACCCACGCCCGGCAACCCACCCCAGCAGATCCGCCCTCCCGGCTAAGTTCCAGCCGCCCGCCAAGCCCAACGCGTTGGCCAGCGCTCCAACGATGGACTCACCCACCGGCCCAGCCCAACCCATCCCACCTCGATCAGCCGTCGCCACCCACCCAGGTGATCCCCGCGCGAACGGCCCACTCGCACGACAAAACCCCTGATCACCACCCCCACCCTCGATAGACTGGCATCGGGGTCGGCCCCCTGGGAGGGTGGGGCTATGCGAGGGGTTGCAGCATCGGCTGACGGTGGGCCGTGATGGTGGGGACAGCGATCATGGTGGAGCCGCATCCTGTCCCAGTCGTGAACCGGGGCGGGATGGTCTAGGCCGGCTGTAGGTCGAGGCGGCGGGTCAGATGCGCGAAGCGTCGAAGGGGCGGGCTCAGATGGGTTGGCCTGCGGCTTCGCGTTGTGGCGGCAGCGGGGTGTCCGGTTCGGCGGTGGCCTTGTCGTAGACGAGGTTGCCTTCGACCCACACCTTGCTTGGGTGCAGAGTTTCGTCCCACAGCACGAGGTCTGCGAGGGCGCCGACTTCGAGGCGGCCCACCGTCGGCTCGCCGATGGTGTCGGCGGGGATGATCGTCGCCGAGCGGAACGCGGTCACGGGGTCGACGCCGATCGAGATGATGTTGCGGATCGCGCGGTCGAGGGTGAGGGCCGAGCCGGCGATGGTGCCTTCGGCGGAACGCGGGACGCCGTCGTCGGACAGCAGCACGTCCGCGCCGCCCAACCGGTACACGCCCGGGGGCATGCCTGCCGCGGCAACGGCATCGGTGACCAGCGCGACCCGGTCCCCCGCCGCCTTGAAGACCAGCCGGCAGGCGTCCGCGCCGACGTGCGCGAGGTCCGCGATGAGGCCCAACGTGTAGCGCTCGTCGACCAGTGCCACGCCGGGAACGCCCGGTTCGCGGTGGCCCAGACCACGCTGGGCGTTGAACAGGTGGGTGATCATGCCCGCGCCCGCGTCGGCGGCCGCGGTGGTCTGAACCCCGGTGGCGTCGGTGTGACCGACCGCGACGAGGACGCCCGCTTCGGTGAGACGGCGCACGGCTTCCAACCCGCCCGGGAGTTCCGGCGCGAGGGTCACCATGCGCAGTGCCTGGTGCAGTTCGAGTACCGCGTCGATCCGTTCGGGGGTCGGCGCGACCATCAGTGCGGGGTCGTGCACGCCCGGCCGTTTGGTCGACAGGAATGGGCCTTCCAGGTGCACGCCAAGGGATCGCGCGCCGGAACCGTTCACTGTGGACACTGCGGCGAGGACGACCCGCGCCTGGTCGAGCAGCTGCCCGAGGTCCGCCGTGATGAGGGTGGGCAGGAACCGGGTGACGCCGGTCCGGGGCAAGCCGGTGACGATGCGGCGCATGCCCTCGTCGTCGATCTCGGCGAAGTCGGCGCCGAACGCGCCGTTCACCTGGATGTCGACCAGACCGGGGGTGAGCAGGCCACTTGGGGCGTCGGCGGTCGCCCCCTCGGCGACCTCGGCGATCCGGCCATCCTCGATGCGAACAGACACAGGGCCGGTGATGCCGCGACCGATCAAGGCCTTCTCCGCGGCGAGGACAGTGCTCAAACTTCCCCTCCAATTGGTCCAGACCAGTGCTAGCGTATCGGCGAACAGTCCGTCGAGTCTAGTTACTTTTCAACCAGATTCCGAGTCACGATGTGAGAAACCCGCTTCGCCGAGGGGGTGAGGCGAAGCGGGCGACGCGCATACTACTCCGAATGGAGCAGCAGTGAGCTACGTGGTCGGCGTGGACGCGGGCGGCACCGGAACCCGGGCACTGGCCGTCGATCTGGACGGGTTCCGGCTGGGCCGGGGCGCGTCCGGTGGCGCGAACCCCAACTCGCACCCCTTCGAAGTGGCCGCGGCCCGCATCGCCGAGGCGATCACCGAGGCCATCCGCGACCTGGACCCGGCGGGCTGCCAGGCGTGCGTGGTGGGCATGGCCGGTTCGTCGAAGCTCACCGACCCCGAAGTGGCCGCTGTGTTCCATGACACATGGGCGAAGATCGGCCTCGGCTGCACGCCACGCGTGATCACCGACCAGGAGGCCGCGTTCGCGTCGATGACCAGCGAACCCGCCGGCACGATCCTGGTCGCGGGCACCGGCTCGATCGCGTCGCGGATCGAGAACTGGAAGGCGGCCAAGGTCGTCGGCGGCACGGGCTGGCTGCTGGGCGACGAGGGTTCCGCGTACTGGATGGGCCGCGAGGCCGTGCGCGCGGTGCTCAAACTGCTGGAGACACACGTTCCGGACGGTCCGCTCGCGCAGGCCGTGCTCGCCGAGGCGCTGGGGACGTTCACCGAGGACCGGGAGACGTTGCGGGCGCGGTTGATCACCGCCGCCAACGCCGAGCAGCCGATCCGGCTCGCCCGGTTCGCGCCGCTGGTCAGCGCCGCGTTCGAGGTGGACGACCCGGTCGCGGTCGACATCGTCTACCGCACGGTCGACGTGCTGGTGGAGATGATCGAGGCGACCCGGTCAGCCGAGGAGCGCACCCCGGTCGTCCTGATCGGCAGCGTGGCCGGACCGGACAGCCCGGTCGGAGTCCTTCTGCGGCAACGACTTGAGGGCTTGCCGATTCACTTCTCCACCGAGGGCGCGACCGGCGCGGTCTGGCTGGCCGCGGTGGACGTGCTCGGCCCGTCGGCGCCGAGGCCGTCCGAGCTCGTGCGCGGGTGACGCAGACCCGGATGGTCCTTGGGCAGTGACCGGAAGAGCGCCACACCGCTGACCGCGACCGTAGCCGCCACCAGCGGCCACGAAAGCACCACCGTGACCACGCCCAGCGCGACGACTTCCCCTGCCCACCAAAGCAATCCCCACACCACGACGCGCAACGTGTACTGCAGCAGCACCCACACCCAGCTCGCCCGGCTGTAGGCGCGGACGAGGTCGGGATCCTTGCGCCACTTGGTTTTCTGGCCGATGACGAACCCGACGACCACGCCGAGCAGCGGCCAGCGCACCACGATGCTCGCCGCCCACAGCAACGCGCTGGCGCCGTTGGACATCAGCCGGATGAGGAAGAAGTCCTGCGCTCTTCCGGTGTGCAGGGCGATCAGCGCGGCCGCCGACACCCCGGCGACGCTCACCACGAGCGCGGTGATCTTGCCGCCCCGGATGACCCGGAACACGCCCAGTAGCGCGCTCACCACCACAGCCGCGGCCGCGCCGATCCCGATCGACTGGTTCGCCGCCAGCCAGCCCGCCACGAAGGCCAGCGGCGGGATGCTCGCGTCCACCGCTCCCCTCCGCCCGCCGAGAACCTCGGCGAGCGACTCCCGCTTCGTCACCCCTCCAGCCTGCCTGATCGAAGTGAGCTTAGGCAGGCCTAACGGCGTAGAGCTTGCAGGAGTTCTTCGGACAAACGGTGCGCAATGCGCGAACCGTCGGCGGGAGTGAGCGTCAGCCACTCCTCTCCGTCACCGGACCGGCGCACGATGTTCATGAACCGGCCGGCGTCGGTGTCGAACCAGCTGATCCCCGGCTGCCGCCGCGGACGGCCTTGTGGATCACGCACAGTGACCCCAAATTCGCCCGCTCGTGTGATGGGCCGCTGCATGATCGTCTGGATGCGTTGCAGCTTCAGCTTGTCCTCGGGGTCGGGGCGGCGGTGCGCGCCCGGGTTGAGCTCGCTGACCGGCATGCTCACCGGGACGCCGGGCCCGGGGCGGACCGCGGGCAGCACACCGACGATTTCCGCGGCCAGCGCGGTCTCGCGGATCGGCAGCAGGGCGAGCTTGAGGTCCTGCTGGACGACCTTGAGCGCCTGCCGGCCGGTCGCGACCACCATCGCCTTCAGCGGGGTGCCGTTCATGTCGAGCATGGCGACCGCGTCGATGCTGACCGCGGGACGGGCCAGCAGGTGCAGCATGTCCTCCAGCTCGGGTTCGGCGCGGCGGTTGCGGACCAGGCCGCGGCGTTCCAGGTCGGTGTAGACCGCGGCCTTGATCCGGCCACGTTCCTCCAGCGTCTCGCCGTGCGAGGGGATCTCCAGCGGGAACGGCACGCTGCCGAGCCGCAGGTCCTCCCAGAGGGTGTCCACCGCGGGCAGGGACAGCTCCGAGATCATCCGCCGATCACCGGCGGCGCGGTCAGCTGGTCGGTGCCGAACATCGCATCCGGGTCGGGCTCAACGAGGTACGAGGGCCGCTGGTGCTCCCCATCCTCACCGCCCTCCCCCTTGTGCCCACCAGCCCCACCAGCGCCCATCCCACCGCGACCACCGGCGCCGCCCATCGCCCCGCCACGGCCCATCCCACCAGCACCGGGACCACCGGCCCCAGAGCCGGCGCCCTGACCCGTCGGCCCGAAAGACCCAGGCTTCGCCCCAGTCCCGGTCCCACTCCCAGCGCCACCGCCCCCAGGCCCGAACCCACCCGGGCCATAAGGCCCACCAAAGGGCCCACCACCCCCATAAGGACCACCGCCACCAGTAGGTCCATTGGTAGGCGTCTGCGTGAAGTTGTTGTTGGTATTCGGCGGAAGATCCGCAGGCGGCAAATACCCGGACGTGCCCGTCGAGCCATTCCCCGACTGGCCGGGGGTGGCCGGATTGAAACCAGGTCCCGGCCCCGGGGTGGGACCATTTCCAGGACCCCGCCCGGGCCCATTCCCCGGACCATTCCCAGGATGGAAACCAGGACCCGGATTCCCCGGATTCCCAGGGACGGGCTGATTCGACCCACTGTGCCCCGACGACCCCGGGAACTGCTGTTCCCCAGACCCAGGCTGCTTCCCGTCATCCCCGCTCAACGTGGGCGGAGCTTCGAAAGGCGGAATGGACGCAGCCGCCAACGCCAGCTGCTCGTCCCGCTTAGCCACAACCGACGCCGCTTGTTGCTGGGCCTCTTTCGACGCCTCCGCCTGTTTGTGCATCGAATACGGCAACATGGCAATCTTGATCGGATTCCCGCTGGTCGCCGCATCCTTGATCATCTGCCCCGGGTCGTAGTTCACAACCTCCGGCATCGACGACTTGGCCGTCCCGACAGCCTCAGCCTGCTGCTCGAACGCCTGGCTGGCCGTTTGGTAGCCCTGGCCGGTAGTTTGGCTCCACTCAGCGACTTTTTGCAGCTGAGCCCGCATCGCGTTGGCCGCCTGCCCAGTCCACCCGGACTCCGAGCCGTACACCGCGATCATGAGCCCCTCAGCCGCTTCCTTCAGCGAGTTGCCCATTTTCTTCCAGGTGTCACTGTAGTCAGTGGCATCCGCCGGAACTCCGGCGTCTGTCCATGCCTTCAGTTCACTGTGCGGTTTTCCGGCGTAGTGCGTGTCCGGTTTAGGAATATCTCGATCGCCAGTCATGTCGCCCCCCTTAAGGCAACTTCGCGTCGATGACTTTGATGACCTGGTTAACCGTGGGGCACGCTGTGTCGTCAGGTTTTCCGCTACGCGAGGTGCCAACGGCGAGTACCGAGGTCTGATCCGGCAGTTCCAGTGCGACCGCACACCCACCGGCTGGAATTCCCGGTTGTGACTTGGCGGCCACTTTCGCGG
The DNA here is from genome assembly GCF_040675465.1 of Actinocrispum sp. NPDC049592. NCBI lineage: Bacteria > Bacillati > Actinomycetota > Actinomycetes > Pseudonocardiales > Pseudonocardiaceae > Actinocrispum > Actinocrispum sp. NPDC049592. The sequence goes on from NZ_JBFAPA010000001.1 coordinate 448,488, forward strand.
CCTTGTGTTTGGTGCCGATGTCGACACTGGTGCCGCCCATACTCGAAATCGTCTTGGGCAGGACCCCGATCAGCATGGCGATGTCTGCATTGGTCCCGTGCAGCAGGCAGAACGACGTTTTCGAGTCGACCTTGTGCGGCTCCAGGCTGTCCCATCCCAAGGTGGCGGCATCACTCTTGGGCAGGAGCGCGCATGGATCGGACACGGCTGGGGATCCGGTGGAAGGATTCGTGGTGCTCGACGAAGACGTGGGCGGCTTGCCGGCCGTGTCACCCGAGCTGGCCTGTGGTGACCCGGGCGTCGTCTGTGAGCACGCCGTGAGAACGGCGGCCAGGGCGCATGCGCCAGCGACGATGGTCGACCTGGTTCGCTTCACAGTCCGTCCCCCGCGGAGTTGATCTGCTGGCTGTTGGCGCCGTCGGTAGCGGTGTACCGGCCGAGGCTCTTGGACACAGCCGTCTTGAGCTGCTCCAGCTCCTGCGCGAACTTCTTCAGGTTGGTGGCGATCTCGTCCTTCGTCACCTGCGTGTTGAACGCGGCGATGTCGGTCGCGTACCCACCACCGAGCTGCAGGTTGCTGGTCCCCGCGAACGTCCCCACCAGCTGCATGTCGGCGATGCGGTTCTGCACCTCGCTCAGCTGTTTGAGGATGGCCTGGGCCGTGTCCGGATTGACCGCCAGCTGGCCGGCTTCGGCGGCCGCGACCAGGCCGTCGACAGTGGAGATCACGTTGCCGAACCAGCCACCACCGGAGTTGGGGTCCTGGTGTTGTTGTTTCCACTGGCGCATCTGCTCTTGTGCTCGCTGGGCAGCCGGGTCGAGTGGCTGCTGCTGCGGCGCACCGTCTGGCATCGGTGTCCCCCGGATAGGCGATCGCGTTCCAACTTCGCATCGTAACTGGGATGTGCGGACGGCGTGATTGGTTCCGGGAAGGCTCTGGAGTCGTGATGGGACGGTGACAATAACAGTGTGTAACCCGGGCCACTGGTGGCGAACCTTCGGTGGCGTAACCAGCGGGTCGTTAGGCATCCTGGGTTGTTGGTTGGGGGTGGCAACGATTTTGGCGGGAGGGATGTCGTGGGCTGGGGCAGCTGGGTGGCCATTGGGGACAGCTTCACCGAAGGGTTGAGCGATCCCGGCCAGGATGGGGGATATCGGGGGTGGGCCGACCGGTTGGCCGAACTGATGGCCAGTCGCGACCCGGACTTCCGGTACGCGAACCTGGCCATCCGCGGGAAGATGATGGACGAGATCGTCGCCGAGCAGGTGCCGCAGGCGATCGCCGCGGCGCCGGACCTGGTGACGATCTGCGCCGGTGGCAACGACCTGATCGTGCCCGGCAGCGACGTGGACGAGCTGGCGGCCAAGATGGACCAGGCCATTGTGGAGCTTCAGCGGGCGGGCAGCGAGGTGCTGCTGTTCGCCGGCCCGGACCCCAAGGCGATGCCGATGGTGCGCCGGGTTCGCGCCAAAGTGGCCATCTACAACGAGCACCTGCACGCGATCGCGGACCGGCACGCCGCGCGCATCGTGGACCTGTGGGCGATGCACGTTCTCGGTGACGCACGGGCGTGGAGCGACGACCGGCTGCACTTCTCACCGGAGGGTCACCGCCGGATCGCGCTGCGCACAGCGGAAGTGCTCGACATCCCGATCGACCAGGACTGGCGCGAGCCGTGGCCGGAGATCAATGGCGAGACCAACTGGCTGAGCCTGCGCAAGGCCGATCTGCTGTGGACGAAGACCCACCTGGTGCCGTGGATCCGGCGTCACCTGCGCGGAGAGTCCATGGGGGACGGCATCTCCGCCAAGCGCCCGGAGCTGCGTCCGTTGGGGGACATGCTGAAGGACTGAGGGGTTCAAGCACTGGCGCCGGCCGGCACTCCCCCTCGGCGTGCCGGCCGGCGCGGGATGCCCGCCGTCCCCGTGCGGTCACCCCGGCGCTTCGCCTCCCCGGCCCGCGCCGCGGGTAGCCTGCCAGTTCGGCCGGACCGGTCACTAACAGTGCGCTAAACGCTCTTGCCGACTTCGTCGATCAAAACCCGCACCTGGTCCGCGCGAGTGGATCTGACCTGCGTGTACAGCTCCAGAGCGCGTTCCCATTGTTGGAGCGCGGCAAAGTTCGCGTTACGCGAACGATGCACACGGCCGAGGATCTCCCGGCCGAACGCCTCGGACAGCACGAGTCCAGACCTGACGGAAAGCTCGATCGCCTCGCGCGCCCGGGCTTCGGCCTCGTCGGCCAGTCCGAGGTCCGCGTACAGCTCGGCGAGGTTGCCGACGGCCAGCGCGGCAAAGCCCGTCTCGCCCACTTCCTGGTACAGCGCAACAGCTCTGCGTTGCGGCTCGACCGCGTCCCGCGACCGGCCAAGCTCCCGCAACACCTGCGCGACGTTGTTGCGGACATGCGCCTCGATCGCCGGATGCGCGTCCAGCGACAACGCTTTCTCATACTCGCCAAGCGCTTCCTCGAACCGCTTCTGTCCGAAGTAGGCACTCGCGAGCGCGTCATGCCCGACCGCGGCGAGGCGCGTGTCGCCCAGTTCGGCGGCGATCTCCAGCACCCGCTCGGCGTCCTCGGCGGTCTCCCCGGCGCGCCCGAACCGCGCGTACACCGCGCATCGGCTCTGCAGCATCCACGCCTCGCCGACCGTCTCACCGGCGGCAACGGCTCCTTGAAGTCCTCTTTGGACAATTGAGATCCAGTCGTCCCATGTGGATCGGACAGCCCGGAAGTCGTGCGCCATCCGCGCAAGCCGCCAGTCGCCGGTCTCCTCGACGAGGGCGACGATGTTCGGCCACTCCTCCTCGAACCACGCCAGCGCGTCCACTTCCACCGCGTCATCGGCGAACGACAGCGCATCCACGACCGGCCGCAGCTGTCGGCGCGCAGAATCGGCTACCCGCAAGTAATACGTGACGAGCCGGTCGAGCGCGGCCGCACGTTCCTCGCCGCGCAATGCGGATTCCCTGGCGTGTAAGCGAACCAGGTCGTGCATCACGAAGACATCGCGCCGTGTCTCGGTCACCAGGAACGCGTCCGCCAGTACCCGCAGGCTCCGCCGGGCATCGGCCAGATCACCAGGCGGCGACCGTAAAGCGGCCAGCACCGACGCCCCCAGCCACGGCCCGGGTATCACGCCGAGTAACCGGAACGTCGCCGCGGCGGACTCACCGAGCCGCCGGTAGGTGACGTCCAAAGCGGCCCGCACGCTCAGGTTCGACCGTTCGATGTCCAGCGCCGACAACCGGGTCCGCTCGTCCGCGAGTTCCGCGATCAGCTCGTCGGCGAGCCAATCCTGCCGCGCTGCGAGCCGTGCGCCGACAATGCGCAACGCCAGCGGTAGGCACCCGCACAGCATCGCGAGCCGTTCCAGCCGCTCACGGTCGATCCGCCCCGGCCCGGCCATCGCGTCGATGATCCGCACCGCCGCCGAAACCGCCAGCATGTCCAGCTCCAGCAGCCGCGCCCCGCTGCGCGCGACCATGCCCTCCAGCCGGACCCGGCTCGTGATCAGCACGAACGCCCGCGATCCGCCCGGCAGCAGCAGCCGCACCTGCTCGGAGTCGCGCGCGTCGTCGAGCATCACGAGCACCCGCCGGTGCGCTAGCAGCGACCGGTACAGCGCCGCCCGGTCGTCGCGGTCGACCGGCACCTCACCGGGCGGAACGCCGAGGGTGAGCAGGAACTGCGTGAGCACCTCGCCCGGGTCCAGCGGCGCGTGCTGCGGGTGGAACCCGCGCAGCCCGGCGAAGAGCTGGCCGTCCGGGAACTGCGCCGCGACCCGGCGGCCCCACAGCGTGGCCAGCGCGGTCTTGCCGATCCCGGCCGGTCCGGAGATCACCGCGACCGGCGTCGCCTCGCCGACGTCCTCCGCGAGCAACCCGTCCAGCCAGGCCAGTTCCCGTTCCCGGCCGTCGAACCCGCCCGGCGCGGGCGGGAGCTGGGCCGGGGTCAGCACGCCGACCTTGGGCGGCACAACGGGAACGGACGCGGGCACCAGCAACGTCGAGTCGTCCTGCAGCACGCGCTCGTGCAGCTCACGCAGGGCCGGACCGGCGTCGATGCCGAGGTCCTCGGCCGCGCGGCGGGCAAACCGTTGGTACGCCTCAAGAGCGTCCGCGCGCCTGCCGGTCCGGTACAGCGCGAGCACGTAGTGCGCGATCATCTGCTCGCGGAACGGGTACGCCTCGGCGTACGTCGACAGCTCGCCGATCAGCTCCGCGTGCCGGCCGAGTTCGAGGTCGGCCTCGATGCGCGCCTCCAGCACCGCGAACCGCAGGTCCTCCAGCTCCGGCGCGCTGATCCGGTGCGACACGTCGGCGAGCACCGGCCCGCGCCACAACGACAACGCCTCGCGCAGCATCTCCGCGCGCCGCACCGGGTGTTCGTGGCGCGAGCGGGTCAGCAGCGAGGTCGCGCGGCTGACGTCGATCAGGCCTTCGTCGACCGTCAGCTGGTAGCCCGGCAGCCGCGTGTCGATCCACACCGAGCCGCTGGGGTCTACTAACCGTAACTGCCTGCGCAAACGCGACACGTAGTTCTGCACGATGGTCCGCGCGGTCAGCGGCGGGTCCTCGCCCCAAAGCCCGTCGAGGATGTCCTCGACCGGCACGACTTCGTTGGGGCGTAACAAAAGCATGGCCAGCAGGCCGCGTACGCCGGGGCCACCGAGCGGCACCGGTTCACCGTTGACCACTGCCTGGACCGGTCCGAGCACCCCGAACCGGATGACGGCAGGGTCGTCCTCATCAGTCTCCCCCGACACTTCGTTCCTCCCCCGTCCCCTACTGCTAGTGACCAAGGTAAGACGAACAAGGGGGTGCAAGTAAAGGATTACCGCGTAATCGGCCAGTTGGCCCAATGTGAAAGTGCCCCTGCCAGCCGGTCCCGATCCGGTTGGCAGGGGCGAAACCTCACACGGCCCTGGCTCCGCGTCCGCAGGCCCCACCCCGAGTGGAAGACCTGGGGAGCAGTGACCACATCCCGGCTGGGCGAGATCAACGCATGGTAAAGGTAACAGACAGCGTGTGATCCACTACAACCGGGTCAGCCCGCTTCGCGGGACCCGCGCCAAAGGTCCAAACCGGACTCAACGGCATATTTGTCTATTTCGGCCAGTTCATCGTCGGTCAGCCTGGGTGCGTCCAGCGCGGCCAGGTTCTGCTCGAGCTGGGCGACCGAGCTGACGCCGATCAGCGCGGACGTGATCCGCTCGTCGCGCAGCGCCCAGGTCAGCGCGAGCTGCGCGAGGCTCTGGCCGCGGCGCTGGGCGATCTCGTTCAGGCCCCGCACGCGGGCCAGGTTGCTCTCCGACAGGTGGTCCTGTTCGAGCGAACCATGTTGTGCCGCACGGGAATCCTCGGGGATGCCGTTGAGGTACTTGTCGGTGAGCAGGCCCTGGGCGAGCGGCGAGAACGCGATGCAGCCGGCGCCGAGGTCCTCGAGCGTGTCGAGCAGCTCGGGCTCGATCCACCGGTTGAGCATCGAGTACGACGGCTGGTGGATGAGCAGCGGCACCCCGGCGTCCTTGAGGATCGCCGCGGCCTCCCGGGTCTTCTCCGGCGAGTAGCTGGAAATCCCTACATAGAGGGCTTTTCCGGAGTGGACGGCGCTGACCAGGGCGCCCATCGTCTCCTCGAGCGGGGTGTCCGGGTCGAACCGGTGCGAGTAGAAGATGTCGACGTAGTCCAGGCCCATCCGGGTGAGGGACTGGTCCAGCGAGGCCAGCAGGTACTTGCGGGAGCCGTGGTCGCCATACGGGCCGGGCCACATGTCGTAGCCGGCCTTGGTGGAGATGACCAGCTCGTCGCGGTAGGGGCGCAGGTCGTCGGCCATGATCCGGCCGAAGTTCTCCTCCGCCGAGCCGTAGGGCGGCCCGTAGTTGTTCGCGAGGTCGAAGTGGGTGACCCCCAGGTCGAACGCCCGCCGGGCGATCTGCCGGCCGACCTCGTAAGGCCGCGACCCACCGAAGTTCTGCCACAACCCCAACGAGATCAGCGGCAGCTTGAGACCACTGCGCCCACTCCGCCGGAATTCGGCCCTGTCATATCGCCGCTCATCGGCCAGATACACCACGACCCAACCCTAAGCCCCCAAACCCACCCAAGCCCGCCCCCAGCGATACAGAAACCAGATGACACCAATCCACCCCACCGATCACCCACCAAGACCACAATGGACACCCACCCGGACCGAGCAGGGACCACTGAACGGTGGCCGATGCGGCCTGCGGGAGGGACCGCCGGATCCGGGGAGGTTGGGGCGCGGCCGCGGGACCGATGCGGCCTGCGGGAGGGACCGCCGAATCGGGGCAGGTTGGGGGCACGGCTGCTGGATCGATGCCAGAACCAACGAGTGAGCCGGGCCAGAAGGAGCGCCCAGAAGGACGCCGCTCGACCGATCAGCCCACCCGGCGCCTCGCCCAGACCACCAGGGCTTAGCTCCCGGCCAAAAGATCCAACCGACGGCATCGGCCACCAGACCGCAGAGGCCACCTCAACCCAGTGCTGGAGGCGGCTGATGCGCGGACTGTGGGAGAAGCTGGGCAGGTTCAGAGGCACGACCAGCGGGACCAAGGCTGGGCTGGAAGCAGCATCCTGAGGGCGAGGCTTGCCGCTCGGCGAATGAGATTTTACGACCGCGCGGCGACGACTGCCTCGAACGATGCTGCGCCCAGCCCAGCGGGAGCCAACCCGCTCCGAAGCGGGGCGTCGACGCGGTGCGGCTTGGCCGATGAGACTCGATGGGATTGGCGACCGCGGAGCGGCGGCGACCCCAGACAGGCAGCTCGTGACGGCTGGCCCAGCAGTGGACCTGTTTGGCGAAGCGGCTCGGCCGCCGAGGCCCGGCAACTGCCTCGGGGGCGCCCACCATCGCCCCAGCCACAGCGGCAACCAGCCGCAGAGCGATGGTGGATGCGTGGCGCGGGCCGTGAATGACCGGCTTCCGGCGACCAAGCCCGTCCGAGCGAAGCGAGGACAAACTAAACACAGTCGGAGTGGCCGGGCGTTGGGGTCCAGGCCACTCCGAACTGCTATCCGCCGATGAAACCGCGGTGTACGGCTGCCCGGTGCCGCCCTCGGACGACAACTTCGGACACCTCTTCGGCACGGACAACGTATGGCCGCGCTTGGACACCGGCGGAGTCCCATCTTGGCACGACCGGCCGGCTGAACATGTCGGCCGTGTCGCCCAGGCCCGGCAGCCACAGCCACCCGTAGCCCTTGAACTCCTTCTCCCGCACGGCGAGCCGCCGGAACTGGTCGGCTCGCAGCGAGGTGTGGCCCGCCTCGACCACCGAGTGGTAGACCAGTTCGCTCACCATCACCGCGAGGTTGACCTGGGGCCACTGTTCGAGGACCCCGCGCAGTGGTTTGGAGTCCAGCAGCCTGCTGACCACCACCGCGTCGCGGCATGGGTAGCCGTTGGGGCCGTCCACCACGACGCCGTGGTGGACCGCCATCCGCAGGCGCATCCTGGCCCACGGCATGACTTCCTCGTTGTGCAGCCGCAGCTCGGACTCGAGTCTGCGGGTGAAACCGTCCACCACCAACGGTTCCGGCTCGTCGGCCGGCAGGACGCACAGTTCCGCGTCGCCGTGTTGCTGCCGGGCCCAGCGGCGCCGGTCGAGGCCCATGGACGCGGCCGAACGGTCGAGACATCTCAGCAGGGTTTCCTGCCATTTCTCCTGGCGCTGCTCCGGTGCGGAGCCATACCCACGGATATCGACTCCGACATACAACGATCGCCGGAAGCGCGAAGCTGACATGCACTAGGCCTTTCGTGTGTACGCATCCGAGGGAGGTTGGCGCTCTGCGTAACTATGCTCTAGTTCGTCCGGCTGAAAGCAGCATTGGTACGGGTTCGTAGGATTTGCGGTGAACAGTTTTCTACAGTACGACAGTTATGCTATTTCGGCCTGTCGGCGCAGCCGCTCCATGTCCAGTACGACGATGCCGCGGTAACGGCCACTCACCAGGCCGTCCTGCTGAAAGTTGCGGATGATCTTTTCCGCGGTGCTCAGTTTGATACCCGCGATCGACGCCAGCTCTTCGCGAGTCATCGGCACACCGAGGTCCCAACGGCTGCCGGTGCGTGTGCCATAGGACTCACACAAGTCGACGAGCACGCGTGCCACTCGCACACTCGCCGGACGGCCGTGTTCGATCCGGCGACGATCCGCCCAACGCAACCGTTCACTGAGCATGCTGGCCACTTCTATGGCCGCGTCCGGATGTCTGGCCAGAAAGTTGCGCAACTCCGCGCGGGTCATCCGCTTGTAGAAGATGTCGGTGCACGAGATCACCGTTGCCGAGCGCGGGCCGACATCCAGCGCGGCCATCTCGCCCAGCAGGTCACCGGCCACCCGGATGGCCAGCAGGGCGCGTTCCCCACCCGGGTCGGTGGCCTGCACTTTCACCGATCCGTGCAGCAACAACAGCGCACTGGAATCGAGTTCGCCCTGTTTGATGAGGGTCACGTTCGGCGGTTTGCTCTCCGAAACCCCGACCGCGAGGAATTCCTCCCTGGTCCGTTCGGACAGCCTGCCGAGCAGGCTCGCAGCCGGGAACGGCAAGGTGCCCGATGCCGCTCGTCTCGAATTGATCTTACCCACCTCGCCGGAATCCAAGGCCCCGATCTCAATACTCCTTCGAGCCGCCACCGGTCGATCGGCGCGTTTCCGCTAACCGTTAGCAATACTGACATACCGATAACAGCGGGCGGCCATCAGTGGGCCAGGTTCTCCACCAGCAGGACCTGAAGCTCGCCCACCGCGAACCCGAGCACCGCGCCGACCGTGATCAGAATCCATTCGTCCTGCTGGAACGCCGGACGGATCAGTTGCTCGAACTCTTCGGCGGTCAGCTCCTGCATCTTCTGGACCAGCGTGTTGCGGATATCCATCGCCTCTTCGGCGTAGTCCTCGATGAACGCGAGCGTCTCCGGCATCCGCCGCATCACCTTCTCGGCGACGCTGTGCCTGATCTCCTGATAGCGCCGACTGCCAACTGTTAATACCATCAACGGCCGCGCGATCCGGGTCTGCCGGTCCAGCGCGGTGGTCACCTGGCGCTCGACGACCGCGAACAACCGGTCGGCGAGCGGCCCGCGCAGCACCGCCTCCAGCACGTTGTGCGGGGTGATGATCTCCTTGGCGATCAGCTCGCCGTAGTCGGCCGCGACCTCCTTGCGGCGCTTGAGGAACAGTCCCTGCCAGCGGAACACCCCGAGGTAGCGCTTCGGCTCGCGCGGCTGGAAGATCATCTTCAGCGCCAGCCAGTCGGAGAACCAGCCGGTCAGGCCGCCGAAGATGGGCATCACCCATGGCGAGCGCAGGGTCGCCCACGCCACCATCTGCACCAGGCCGATGACGAACCCGAACACGATCCCCGAGCGGGCGATGAACTGGAACTCCCGCCGGCCGGCCTCCTGGAAGATCCGGTTGAGCAGTTCCTTGTCCCGCACCAGGTTCGTCACGACCATGCCCTTGAGGTCGAACACCGAGTCCACATCGGACTGGATGTTCGCCAGGATCGCCTTGACCACCTTGGGCGCCTCGGCCTGCACCCGCCGCACCACCAGGTCGCGCACCTGCGGGGGCAGGCTGTCCCACAGCCCCGGCTCGTACTCGTGCGCGATCTCCCTGGTGATCTCGTCGACCGCGGCCAGCAGCGGCCGCTCCAGCTCCTTGGCCACCCGCTCCGGGTCCAGCCTGCTGACCACCTCGCCCGCCGAGATCAGCCGGTCGGTCATGGTGTCGCAGGCGATCGCGGCCATCCGGGCGGCCTTGCGCGGCACGATGCCCTGCCAGCCGGGGAACGGCCTGATGCCGGTGTACTCGATCGGCCGGAACATCATCCGGATGGCGACGACCTTCGTGACGTACCCGATCAGCGCCGCGATCAGCGGCATGGACAGGTACACCGGCCAGTTGCGCTGGAAGTCCTCGAGGATCTCCGTCATCCCGGCCGTACCGCGTCCCAGAACTGGGTGCCCAAAGTGGACAGCCGGAGCGTGCGCCTGGCGAACCGCGGGCTGAGCTTGCCTGCCGAGCGCACCCCCTCCTCGGCCGCGCGCACCCGGTCGTCGGTCAGCAGGATGTCGTACTGCACCGACAGCGCCGGGTCCTCCGGGCCGATCTCGACCAGCCCCATGTGCTCCAGCCTGGTGACGTAGTTGGGCACCAGGTCGGGCAGGGTCACCCCGGCGGCCTTGCCCACCGCGGACGCGTTGCGCAGCACGATCCGCTGCGGCCCACCCAGGGCCGCACGGGCAGCGACGTGCACGAGCGCATACGGGGTGCCGTCCGAGAGCGCGGACAGGATCCGCGCCTCGTCCGGGAACAGCTGGCGGATGATCGCGGTGAAGATGTACTCCCGGCTGTGCTCACGGTCCATCTCGGTGGACAGCCGCAGCAGCTCGGCCATCTGCGTGCGCAACGGGTCGACCTGGCCGTCCAGCACCAGCGGCGCCGCTGGGGCGACGAGCCGGCCGCTGAGTGTGCCCTCCTCGTCGACCTCGTCGAGCTGGCGGCGCATCTGGTCCAGCACCGCCCGCTCGGCCTTGCGGAACTGCCGCTGCACGGCCTCGCCGCCGGGCAGCCGGGCCGCCGCCTGCCAGCTCGCGCGCGCCAGCCAGCCGGCGACCCGTCCGGCCTGTTCGACCACCCGGTCGACCCCGTCACGCTCCTGCGCCACAACGCCTCCCACCCGTCACAGGATCACAGGTGTATCACACGTCGTGGCCGTCCACGCTGGTCAACGGGTTGGGTTGAGGTTCTCCGGTGTCGTGCTCACCTCCGCTCGTGGCCCGCGAACACGCGCACGCTGATGGTGTCCAGGCGTCTTTCCACCACCGTGCCGGGCGGCCAGTACCGCGCCAGCTCGAGCAGCTCGTCCGCCTCGGACTCGGCGAGCCCGGGCGGCCAGCCCTGCTGCTCCAGGCTGGAGCGCAGCGCCTCGACGTAGTCGGCGTGGGTGAACCCGGGCAGGTCACGCACCATCGCCGTGGTGGTGCCCCGATGGGAGTTCAGCCCGCCGAACGACCGGCCGCAGCCACAGCGGCCGCCGTCCGGATCGGCCTGGTCGCTCGCGCAGACCAGGCCGATCCACACCAGCTCTCCCTCGACGCACCAGTTGAAATCCCCTTCCCGTTCCCCCTGTGTCCGCGCCGTCGCGACTAGCACCTTCATGTGGTTCTCCTCCCCGAAGCCGGGCTCACGGCAGCCACCCGGCTGGATCTTGTTTAGCACCCACCACCGACAGTTCCGGGCCGACGGCGTTCGTGGGCAGTACGGTCGGCTGATGGCGACCACCGTGGTGAACCTCAAGGGGCATCAGGGCGACCCTGACTACAGCGACGTCGTCTACGTCGGGCGTGCGATGCACCGGGGCGGCTGGCACCTGGACGGCTCTCCGTTCGCCAACCCGTTCCGCCCCGGCAAGGACGGCACGCGCGAGGAGGTCATGGCCCGCTACCGGGAGTGGCTCATGGGCCGGCCCGACCTGCTGGCCAAACTGCCGGAGCTACGGGGACACCGGCTGGGCTGCTGGTGCGTCCCGTTACCCTGTCACGCCGAGATCCTGGCCGAGCTGGCCGACAACCAGTAGCACTACGGCCACTGTGCGCTGTCCACAGAGCCTCCACTATGACGGTCGTCATAGTAGGGTGTCCGGATGGCCGGTGACGTTCGCAAGAACATGATCGTGAGCGCGACCCTGCTGATCCGCGAGCGGGGGATCGCCGGAACATCGCTCGCGGACGTGATCGAGCACAGCGGAGCCCCCCGAGGTTCGATCTACCACCATTTCCCAGGCGGCAAGAGCCAGCTGGCGGAGGAGGCCACCCGCTGGGCGGGCACGGTGATCAACCGCAAGCTGCGCACCGCCGCGAACGACCCGGTAGCCCTGGTGCGGATGCTGTTCTCCTTCTGGCGCAAAGAAATGGGCTCGGAGTTCGGGATCAGCTGCGCCGTTCTGGCCGCCGCCCTCGCCGACGACGAGTCCCCCGAGGCACACCAGGCGGCCGCCGAAGCCCTCGTCCGCTGGACCGAGATCATCACCGAAGTCCTGACAGACCAAGGAATCCCAACCGAACGCGCCTACCCAGTAGCCACCCTGATCGTCTCAGCGATCGAGGGAGCGGTAGTAATGGCCAGAGCCCAGCGAACCTTCCAACCACTCGATCGAGTGGAAACCGAACTAGTCCGCCTCCTCAACCACCTCCTCCCCACAGCACCTGACCCCACGCCAGCAGTAAGCACCCCAGCACGAAGCTCGGCGTGAATATGCCTGTCAAGACGGGCGGCCAGCCCGGCTACGCGCACCACGCGAGCCCACCAATCTGTCGAGCTACGCGCGCAGCGCGCCACCACGCTGGTAGGCAACGCCGCCGCAGGCGGCCGTGGGGGGTCTGGGGGGCTCGGCCCCCCAACACGATCCGGCGACGCCCCTGCGAAGGCGCGAGCACAGCGAGCACCGAGCAGGGGCCACCAAGGAGCCGGTGACGGGACTCGAACCCGTAACCTTTCGCTTACAAGGCGAGTGCTCTGCCAATTGAGCTACACCGGCGACTCGTTCATCGTAAGCAGTGGGTCCACTGGCTTTGCACACCGGCTCTTGTGGCGCGGGCCACTAGGGGCATAGCCGGGTTGGTTTCGGGTATGACCTGACGTGACACTTGCCACCCGACCGTTTGCCGGACGCGCCGTGCGGACTAACTGACTACTGTCTTGATGGCAGTGTCATCACAAGGAGGCTCTCTCCCGGTGAACAGTGGTGCGGATTTCATTGTGGTGGCCAACCGGCTGCCGGTCGACCTCGATCGTGCGCCGGACGGCACGGAGCGCTGGAAGCACAGTCCTGGTGGCCTGGTCAGCGCGCTTGAGCCGTTCCTGCGGTCCCGTAAGGGGGCGTGGGTGGGGTGGCCTGGGGTGGCCGATGTGGATGTCGACGACTTCGAGGACGACGGCCTGCGGCTGGCGCCCGTCACGTTGTCGGCCACCGAGGTCAGGGACTACTACGAGGGTTTCTCGAACGCGACGTTGTGGCCGCTCTACCACGACGTTGTCGAGGCGCCGGTGTTCGACCGGGCGTGGTGGGACTCGTATGTGAAGGTCAACCACAGGTTCGCCGAGGCCACGGCCGCGATCGCGGAGCCGGGTGCGACCGTGTGGATCCAGGACTACCAGCTGCAGCTGGTGCCCGCTCTGCTGCGGGAGCAGCGGCCGGATCTGCGGATCGGTTTCTTCCTGCACATCCCGTTCCCGCCGGTCGAGCTGTTCATGCAGCTGCCGTGGCGTACTGAGATCGTGCGCGGCCTGCTCGGCGCTGACCTGGTCGGGTTCCACCGGCCGGGTGGTGCGCAGAACTTCCTCTGGCTGGCGCGGCGGTTGGTCGGTCTGGAGCCGAGCCGGGCGGCGGTCGGGGTGCGGACCAGGCCCGGTCTGATCCATGTGGGGGACCGGCCGGTGCGGGTCGGCGCGTTCCCGATCTCGATCGATTCGGCCGGGCTGGACGGGATGGCCCGCAAGCGTGACGTCATCCAGCGGGCCCAGCAGATCCGTGCCGACCTGGGCAACCCTCGCAAGATCCTGCTGGGGGTCGACCGGCTGGACTACACCAAGGGCATCGACGTGCGCCTGCATGCGCTGCACGAGCTGCTGATGGAGGGCCGGATCGATCCGGACGAGGTCACCATGGTCCAACTGGCGACCCCGAGCCGCGAGCGGGTCGAGCATTATCAACGCATGCGGGCCGGGATCGAGCAGGTCGTGAGCCGGATCAACGGGGAGTTCGCCCGGGTGGGTCACCCGGTCGTGCACTACCTGCACCAGTCGGTGGACCGCCGTGAGCTGGTGGCCTTCTTCTCGGCCGCGGACGTCATGGTGGTCACGCCGGTCCGGGACGGCATGAACCTGGTCTGCAAGGAGTACGTCGCGTGCCGGCACGACCTGGGCGGCACGCTCGTGCTGTCCGAGTTCGCCGGTGCCGCCGCCGAACTCACCAGCGCGTTCCTGGTCAACCCTCATGATCTTGATGGGGTGAAGAATGCGCTGCATGCGGCCCTAACGATCGACCCTGCCGAGGGCCGCCGTAGGATGCGCGCTCTGCGACGTCAAGTCCTCACTCACGACGTTGACCGTTGGGCTCGGTCGTTCCTTGAGGCTCTGGGGTCGCAGGGGTTGAACTGAATCAGTTCAGATCGGAAAATTTCGCTTAGTGGCAATGGCTGCCACGCTGGAGCACGAGGAGAAGGCGTGACCGCCGAGGCTCTCCCCGCAGAACTGCGACGGGCGATCGTTCAGCTGGCCCGCACCCCGCGGCTGCTGGTCGCATGCGACTACGACGGCACTCTGTCACCGATCGTCGAAGACCCCGAGAAGGCCCGGCCGCAGCCGGAGTCGGTGGGCGCGCTGCGGTCGCTGGCGGGCCTGCACGAGACCACCACGGCGGTGATCTCCGGCCGTGCCCTGCGGGACCTGGCGACCATGTCCCGCCTGCCGTCCGAGGTGCACCTGGTCGGCAGCCACGGCTCGGAGTTCGACATCGGGTTCGTGCACTCGCTCAACGGCCCGGCCCGCGAGCTGCACGGCAGGCTGGAGGCCGAGCTGATCCGGCTGACCGAGGGCGTGCCGGGCGTGCACCTGGAGGTCAAGCCGGCCAGCGTCGCGGTGCACGTGCGCCGGGCCGAGCCGGAGGTGGCCGAGCGGATCGTCGCCGCCCTGCGTGAGGGGCCGTGCCTGTGGGACGGCATCCAGGTCACCGAGGGCAAGGCCGTCGTCGAGATGGCGGTCGTGCAGACCGACAAGGGCCACGCGCTGGACGTCCTGCGCCACCAGGTCGGCGCCACTGCCGCGATCTTCGTCGGCGACGACGTGACCGACGAGAAGGCGTTCGCCCGGCTGTCCGGCCCGGACCTGGGGGTGAAGGTCGGTCTCGGCGAGACGCTGGCCGAGTACCGGATCGCCGACACCATGGCGGTCGCCAGCATGCTGGCGTTCCTGCTGGAGGAGCGGCGGAACTGGCTGTACGGCGAGCAGGCCACGCCGATCGAGCGGCTGACCATGCTGGCCAACGAGCGTTCGGTCGCGCTGCTGACCCCCGAGGCCCGCGTCACCTGGCTGTGTCACCCGGAGCCGGACGCCGCCGCGGTGTTCGCCGACCTGCTGGGCGGCCCGTCCGCCGGGCACTTGTCGGTCACCCCGGAGCGTGGCGGTCTGCCGTTGGGCCAGCGGTACCTGCCGGGCACCATGACTGTTGAGACACGGTGGTCAGGCCTGTTGGTCACGGACTACCTGGAGCACTACCCACAGCCGCACCGGACCGACCTCATCCGCGTGATCACCGGCAGCAGCCGCGCGGTGCTGGACTTCGCGCCGCGGCCGGAGTTCGGCCAGGTCCCGGTGAAGCTGGTCAAGGACACCAATGGCCTGCGTGTGGTCGGTACGTCCGACCCCATGGCGTTGTACTCCCCCGGTGTCGACTGGGAGATCAGCTCCGACGGTATGCACGACACCGCGCGTGCGGTCGTCGCGCCCAACGGCGAGCCGATCCTGCTGGAACTGCGGTGCGGCACCGATGACCTCCAGCCGAACACCGTGCCGGAGCCGGAGCGCAAGGCACGCGCGAACGCGTACTGGTCCGAGTGGCTGGCCACCCTGACGTTGCCGGAGGTCGAGCGGGACCTCGTCGCACGCTCGGCGTTGACCCTGCGCGGCCTGTGCCACAGCGAGACCGGCGGCATCATGGCGGCCGCGACCACCTCGTTGCCCGAGGAGATCGGCGGCATCCGCAACTGGGACTACCGCTACTGCTGGCTGCGTGACGGCGCGTTGACCGCCAAGGCGCTGGTCTCGGTCGGCTCCACCTCCGAGGCCGAGGCGTTCCTCAACTGGGTCCACGGCGTACTCGCCACCGTCCCAGGCCCCGAGCGCCTGCACCCGCTGTACACGATCGCCGGCACCGGCCTCGGCCCCGAAGCCGTCATCGACACCCTCCCGGGCTACGCGGGTTCACGGCCCGTGCGCGTCGGCAACCTCGCCAACCAGCAGGTCCAGCTCGACGTGTTCGGACCCGTCGTCGACCTCGTGGCGGCCCTGTCGCTCGCGCGCGGCAAGCTCACCGACGACGACTGGAAGATGACCTGCGCGATGGCCGAGGCCGTGACGCGCCGGTGGGAAGAGCCCGACCACGGCATCTGGGAGGAGCGCCACCGCCCCCGCCACCACGTGTACTCCAAGGTCATGTGCTGGCTGACCATCGACCGCGCCATCACCCTCGCGGAGACCTACGGGCGGCAGCCGAGCCCCGAATGGCACGCGCTGCGCGACAAGATCGCGGAGAGCGTCCTCACCCGCGGCTGGAACGAAGAGGTCAAGTCCTTCACCACGGCATACGACGGCACTGACCTAGATGCGGCCAGCCTGTTCGTCGGCCTCTCGGGCCTGATCGACCCCTCCGACGAACGGTTCGGCGCCACGGTCAGCGCCATCGAGGCGGAACTGCGCAGCGGCTCCACCGTCTACCGCTACCACCGCGACGACGGCCTCCCGGGCAACGAGGGCGGCTTCCACCTCTGCGCGGCGTGGATGATCGAGGCCTACCTCCTCTGCGGCCGAAGGACAGAAGCGGAAGACCTCTTCGCGCAGATGGTCGACTGCGCCGGCCCCACCGGCCTCCTCCCCGAGGAATACGACCCCATCGCCGAACGCTCCCTCGGCAACCACCCCCAGGCCTACAGCCACCTGGGCCTGATCCGCTGCGCACAGCTGCTGAGCGCCAGCGACTGACCAGCACACCGAACCGAACAGCAAGGCCGGGCCGCTTGGCGGCCCGGCCTTCGCCATGTCTGGGACCGGGGCCAGGCGGGGCGGCGGGAGCAGGGCAAGGTGGGCGGGAACGGTGGGCGAAAGGGGGCGGGGGACGCGGAGGGGGTGCGCTGCGGGTGTTTGCGCGTGCTCGCGCCACAAGGAAGGCCCTCATGTCCTCTCCCTCCCGTATGGCCTGGACGAAGCCTCATCACAGGTGATTACCTCCGGCAGGCCATACGGGAGGGAGAGGGCACGCACCCAGCCCACAAGGATCCGAAGGATCCCCTGCCCCTCTTGGCGGCCTGCCGCGCGGCGAGCGCACTCTCAAGACCCGGGAACGTTAAACCCCCCACCGGGTAATAGCGGATGTGACGATGGAGAGGCCAGACCTAAGCGGAGCCGACGCGCCCGCAGTCCTGGAACGCCTCTACGACGAACACGCCCGAGACCTGCACCGATACCTAGCACGCCGACTGGACCCAACGACGGCAGACGACCTGGTAGCAGAGACGTACCTAGCTGCATGGGAACACCGCCACCGCTACGAACCCGCCCGCGCCACCGTGAAGTCATGGCTCTACGGCATCGCCACAAACCTCCTACGCAAACACGCGCGCAGCGAAGTGCGCGGCCTAAGAGCCACAGCACGTGAGGCAGCCAGACCCGTAGTCCACGACGGAACCGAAGCTGTAGCAATCCGGGTGGACGCCCAACGAGATCTAGGCACGGCACTCGCCGAACTACGCCCTGAGGAACGCGACGTACTCCTGCTCGTCGCGTGGGCAGGCCTGCGCCCAGCCGAGGCGGCCGAAGCGCTCAACATCGACCCGGTAACCGCGAGAACCCGCCTCCACCGCGCCCGAACAGCCCTCCGCAACCACCTGGAGCCGCGGAAATGAACCCCGACGACCAGCTGACGAAGTTCCGCGACGACATCCCGGAAATGACCGAAGCCGCCTTCCACCAAGGCAAAGCGCGCCTACAGGCAAGAACGGGAAAGACCCCAAAGCTGTGGCTGGTGGCAGCAGCGGTCGTAGTGGTAACGATAGGGGCAGCTGCCCTCAACAACAGAACAACCACCCCCGCGGCCCATGCCCTCTACCTCTACCTCTACATGGACGAGCAGCAATACGGCACCCCAGTCCCGGGCGCACAAGGCGATCTGATCACAAGCACGATAGGCGGCGACAACGTCGGCTACTGGCGCATGTGGATCCCCAGTGACCGCACCCAAACCTGGCGCCTCAGCAGGGATGTCCGCACCGGAACGCCAGACGGGCCGCTGCCGGCAGACCCACCCCTGCCGCACCTGGTCTCGGGTCTGTCCAAATGGGAGGGAACCTTCGAAGCCCCCAACGGCGACTTCTTCCCGATGAAAGGCAACTGGCTCGAGCCAACGGAAGCGTTCGTGAACGCCCTCCCCCGCACCCCCACGGAGCTCAACGAAAAGATCACCAACGAGGTCCTGGGACCGCCCTCAGCGGTCATAGACGCGGTGGAAGCCGTCCTGGCCCACCCAGCCCCCAAAGACCTCCGCACGGCGCTCTACGCGGCCCTGAAAACCCGCCCAGAGGTCAAAGAGACGACCGCGAAGACCAGAGACGGCCGCCCAGCGACCAGCTACGCGATCACCGACAACCCAGCGGACCCGAAGAACGCCACCACCCACGAACTCCTGGCCGACCCGGAAACCGGCGACCTCATCGGAACCCGCATCACCGGCTTCACCACACAGGAGACAGTGATCCACTGGACCGAAGTGAACGCCCTCGGCGCTACTTCTTAGACAGGGTGTCCACGAGGGTCCGCAGATCCGGCACCACGGTCGCCCGGATATCCGAAGGCAGCCGCCCGGAGTCCGGCGGAATGAGCGCCCGCTTGAACCCCAGCCGCGAAGCCTCGGACAACCGCCGCCCGACATTGCCCACCCGCCGCACCTCACCGGCGAGCCCGACCTCACCAATGATCACCATGTCCGGCGGCAACGGAATGTCGAGCTTCGCGCTGGCAACAGCCATCGCCAAAGCAAGATCGCCCGCGGGCTCGACGATCCGCATCCCGCCCACGGTCGCGGCGAAAACGTCTGACTTCCCCAACGGCAGACTCGCCCGGCGCTCCAGAACGGCAAGCACCTTGGCCACCCGTGACGACTCCAACCCGTTCACGGCACGCCGGGGCATAGGCAGGTCCGACGAGGCCACCAGAGCCTGAACCTCCCCCAGCAGAGCCCGTTTGCCCTCGGTGATGACTGTGATGGCAGTACCCGCAACGCCGATGTTCCGCTGGCTCATGAAGATCCCGGAAGGATCGGGCACGCCGAGGATGCCATCCTCGACCATCTCGAAGCAGCCGACCTCGTCCGCCGGGCCGAACCGGTTCTTCACCCCACGCACCAGCCGCAGCGACGAGTACTTGTCCCCCTCGAACTGCAGCACCACGTCCACGAGGTGCTCGAGCACGCGCGGACCGGCGACCGAGCCCTCCTTGGTGACGTGCCCGACGAGGATCACCGGCAGCCCGCGTTCCTTCGCCAGCGCCACCAGGCCCGCGGTCACCGCGCGAACCTGCGTCACCCCACCAGCGGAACTGTCGACAGCGGGCGACGACATGGTCTGCACGGAGTCGATGACGAGCATGGTCGGCTTGACCGCGTCGACGTGCCCGATCACGGTCGCGAGGTCGCTCTCCGAGGCCAGGTACATCTCCTGGTGGACGTTCCCGGTCCGCTCCGCACGCAGCCGGACCTGGCCCGCCGACTCCTCACCGGTGATGTACAGCGAACGCCCGGGCGAGCCCTCGCGCGAGGCCCACTGGTAGGCGACCTCCAGCAACAGCGTCGACTTGCCCACCCCGGGCTCACCCGCGAGCAACACCACCGCACCCGGCACCAGGCCGCCGCCGAGCACACGGTCCAGCTCGGGTACGCCGGTGACCACAGCGCGCGCGGACTCGACGTCGACCTCGGCGATCGGGCGCGCGGGCGAGCTCGGCGCGCCCGCGACGATCCTGGCCAGCGCCGGGCTGGCCGTCGCGACCTCGTCGATCGTCCCCCACGCCTGGCACTCCGGGCACCGGCCGAACCACTTGGGCGCGATCGCACCGCACTCACCACACCGGTACGACGGCCCCGCCTTTTTCACCACGGCAGCAACCTAGCGGTCACCGCCGACAGTTCAGGGCGACTCTTCGACCGGGGCCTGGCGTGGCGTGGTCGGCGTGGCGATCGGCACGGTCACCGTGGCCTGGCCACTGGCGAACACGAAGGTGATCTCGATCGTCTTGCCGGAGACGATGTCCTGGGTCAGGCCGGTGATGACAATGTTGATCTTGCCGATGACCACCGGCTGCGTCGAGCTGGTGGTGGTCGGCGCGCTCGTGGTCGTGGCGGCGCTACCCGAGGCGCTGCCAGAAGAAGCACTGCCGGACGCGCTGCCAGAAGCACCACCCGAGGCCGAAGGCGGCGTGGCCGAACCGGACGGGGCGCTGGGCGTCGTGGTCGTCGTCACGGTCGCCGACGATGAAGACGACGAGGAGGACGACTTCGTCGTGCCGCCTGAGCCGGGGGCGATCACGAGGGACGTGCCCGCGGGCAGCTTGCGGTCACCGGTGATCTCGGCCTCACCGGCCGGGCTGGTGACCCCGACCAGCTGGTCGTCGGCCTGCCCGGTGTTCACGATGACGCCCTCGACGACCGCGTCCGCACCAGAGCGGTAGACGCCGTCCTGCGGATATGCGAGCCGGACATCGCGGATGGCGATGGTGCCTGCCTGGCCGGTACCGCCGTTCACCGCGGGTTCCATCCCGGAGGTCTGGGCGATCTGGCCGGCCCCGCAGCCGGCGAGCGCCAGCGCGAGCCCCACGGCCGCCGGGGCGACGCGCAGCCATCCGGTGGAGTTCAGTCGTGCTCGACTCACGGTTGCCGGTCCTTCCTGGGAACGCATTACGGCCCGTCTGCCGCCGAAGCGTATCCGGCCGCCGTGGTTGAGCTTCCGGCGCCTCGCCCGCACCGGCCACCGGTCGTCCACTGTGGATCGAAACCGGGCTTGACAAGATCGTTTTTCCGCCTCCCGCAGCATGGTTGCCGGTATTTTGTCAACCCCCATGCGGTCCATACTGGTGCCGCTGACCTGCGCTTACCCGTTTCGAGCCGAGCTGAGGGGGATTGCGGGACGTGTTAGAATAGGGTCAGCGAAAGGGGCAGAGGACACATGGTTTTCAAGGTCGGAGAGACCGTCGTCTACCCGCACCACGGTGCCGCTCTCATCGAAGCAATAGAGACCCGCGTGATCAAGGGCGAGGAGAAGAAGTACCTCGTTCTCAAGGTCGCGCAAGGTGATCTCACGGTTCGCGTGCCTGCTGACAACGCCGAGATCGTAGGCGTGCGGGACGTCGTGGGTCAGGAAGGTCTCAACCGAGTCTTCGATGTTCTGCGTGCTCCTCACACCGAGGAGCCGACCAACTGGTCACGGCGGTATAAGGCCAACCTCGAGAAGCTCGCCTCCGGCGATGTGAACAAGGTGGCCGAAGTGGTGCGAGACCTCTGGCGGCGTGAGAAGGACCGTGGCCTGTCCGCGGGCGAGAAGCGGATGCTGGCCAAGGCGAGGCAGATTCTGGTCAGCGAACTGGCGCTGGCCGAGGGCACCGACGAGGACAAGGCGGAAGTCCTCCTCGACGAGGTCCTGGCCACAGCCGCGGCGGTCTGAACACACACCGCAGACAACAACACAGGCGGAAAGAGTCCTCGGACGCGATGAACAGTGCCGTCGCGCTCGTGATTCCGGCTACTTCCGTGCATGGCATCTCACTCACCAAGCGTGCCGTGCGTGGCCTGCTCGACGCGGGCTGCGTGCGGCACGTTTTTATTTGTACTCCTGATCCACTGACGCAGCCCGTGACCGATCACGTGAGTGTCGTCATAGGCGGCGTGCGAGCCGGTCTCGCCGAGGTGATGCGGATCTTGCCAGACACCCGGTACGTGCTCGTGCACGAGGCCTCCCGTGCGGCGACGCCGCCCGAGGTGATAAAAGCGGTGGTGGCGGAGCTGGAGCGAGGGGCTCAGGCGGTCGTTCCGGTGCTGCCGCTGACGGACACGGTCAAAGATGTCGACGAGGAAGGCCGGATCCTCGGCACCCGCGACCGGTCCGGGATACGTGTCATGCAGTCCCCTCTCGGTGTGACTACAGAACTGCTACAGGCCGCGGAGGGCCCGCTGCCTGCTGGGCTCGGCGTCGCACTGACCACAGTGCCGGGGCACCCGCAAGGCCTGCGCATCAGGACGGCGTTCGACGTCGCTACCGTGACGCCGTGATCCCACGCGTTGGCACCGGTTCGGACGTGCATCCCGTCGAGGCCGGGCGGGAGTGCTGGCTGGCCGGCTTGCGCTGGGATGGCGCCGACGGCTGCGCCGGGCACTCCGACGGTGACGTCGCCGCGCACGCGTTGTGTGACGCTGTTCTCGCCGCGGCGGGTCTGGGTGATCTGGGGGCGGTGTTCGGGACCGGCGATCCGCGCTGGCAGGGCGCGCACGGCGTTGAGCTGCTGACCGAGGTGCGGCGGCGGATCGAGGCGGCCGGGTTCCAGCTGGGGAACGCGTCGGTGCAGGTCATCGGGAACGCGCCCAAGATCAGCAAGCGCCGTGACGAGGCACAGCGGGCGCTGTCCGAGGCGATCGGCGGCCCGGTCTCGGTGTCCGGCACGACCACCGACGGACTTGGGCTGACCGGTCGGGGTGAAGGGATCGCGGCGATCGCCACAGCGCTGGTCGTCCGGCAGGTGAACTGACCCTCGATCGGCGCGGTCTGGACCAATCGCCCCCGTAGCCTGGCGGTATGAGCATCCACGGTGTCCTGTTCGACTTCTCCGGAACGTTGTTTCGCCTCGAGCCGGATCTGAGCGGCCTGGTCGACGTCGATGGCCGTCCGATGAACGGCGAGGCGCAGGCCGAGGTCATGCGGCGGATGACCGGCCCGACCGGACGGCCGGTGGGTCTGCCGGAGCACCTGCACGACGACTGGGAACAACGGGATCTCAACCCGCCGCTGCACCGCGAGCTGTACATGGCGGTGCTGCGCGGGTCCGGTGTCGGCAACCCGGACTTCCTGTACGACAGCATGCTCGGCGCGGAGAGCTGGCGTCCGTACCCGGACACCGTGGCGGCGCTGAAAACGGTGGCACAGGCCGGGATCCCGGTCGGCGTGGTCAGCAACATCGCGTGGGACATCCGGCCGGTGTTCGAGAACGTGGGCGCGGCCGAGTACGTCGACGCGTTCGTCCTGTCGTACGTGGAAGGCATGGTCAAGCCGGAGCCGCGACTGTTCACTGTGGCCTGTGAGCGCATCGGCGTGCCGCCCGGGCAGGTGCTCATGATCGGTGACAGCCGGGAGGCCGACGGCGGCGCCGAGCGGATCGGGTGCGCCTTCGCGGAAGTCGAGCCGCTGCCCGTTGACCAGCGGCCAACTGCGTTGCTCGACGTGCTCGCCGCCCACGGGCTGTGAGGAATCGGTTAGCGGCAGCCCGTACCATCCTTGTGTGAGCCTTCACCTGTATGACACCGCGACCCGGAGCACGAGGGAGTTCCACCCCTCGCGGAACGGAACGGCGTCCATCTACGTGTGTGGGGCCACAGTTCAGGGCGTCCCGCACATCGGGCACGTCCGTGGCGCGCTGAACTACGACGTGCTGCGCCGGTGGCTGGCCGCCGGTGGTCTGGACGTCCTGCTCGTGCGCAACGTCACGGACATCGACGACAAGATCCTGACCAAGGCCGCCGCCGCGGGCCGGCCCTGGTGGGAGTGGGCACAGACGCACGAGCGCGCGTTCGAGGACGCGTACGAGGCGCTGGGCTGCCTGCCGCCGTCGTACATGCCCCGAGCGACCGGGCACGTCACGCAGATGATCGAGCTGATGCAACGGCTGATCGACCGCGGGCACGCGTACGCGGCCGCCGGCGACGTTTACTTCTCCGTGGCCTCGTTCCCGGAGTACGGCGCGCTTTCCGGGCAGCGGCCGGACGAGGTGCAGCAGGGCGAGAGCGCCGCCGAGGGCAAGCGGGACAGCCGCGACTTCACGTTGTGGAAGGCTGCCAAGCCCGGTGAGCCGTCCTGGCCGACCCCGTGGGGCGACGGGCGCCCCGGCTGGCACCTCGAGTGCTCCGCCATGGCCACGACGTACCTGGGCGGCGAGTTCGACATCCACGGCGGCGGGATCGACCTGATCTTCCCGCACCACGAGAACGAGCAGGCCCAGTCGCACGCCGCGGGCGACAAGTTCGCGAACTACTGGCTGCACAACGGCTGGGTCACCATGTCCGGCGAGAAGATGAGCAAGTCGCTGGGCAACGTGGTGGCCATCCCGGAGATGCTCAACTCGGTGCGCGCGCCCGAGCTGCGGTACTACCTGGTCACCCCGCACTACCGGTCGACCATCGAGTACTCGAAGACCGCGCTCGCCGAGGCGGTGGCCGCGTACGGGCGGATCGAGACGTTCCTGCGCAACGTCGCCGGCCGGCTCGGCGCGGTCGAGCCGGCCTCGTTCAGCCCCGAGTTCATCGCGGCGATGGACGACGACCTCGGCACCCCGGCGGCCATCGCGGCCGTGCACACCGCTGTCCGGGAGGGCAACATCGCGCTGGCGTCCGGTCAGGACGCCGAGGCGATCGCGGCCGCCGGGTCGGTGCGGGCGATGATGGGCGTGCTGGGCCTGGACCCGTTGTCGCGGCTGTGGTCCGAGGAGTCCACAACGGACGGTGCGCACCGCAACGCGCTCGCCTCCCTTGTGGACGGTCTGCTCGAGGAACGCGAGAAGGCCCGCAAGGACAAGAACTTCGCCGTCGCCGATGTAGTGCGTGATCGCCTGCTCGCGGCCGGCATCACCGTCGAGGACACCCCCGACGGTCCACTATGGACGTTGAAGGACAGCTAGCGTGGCCGGGAACTCAAGGCGTAAGGGTGCGATGCGGAAGCCCGGCTCCAAAAAGGGGGCGGTCGTCGGCTCCGGCGGGCAGCGCCGCAAGGGCCTGGAGGGCAAGGGCCCGACGCCCAAGGCGCAGGACCGCCCCAACCACAAGGCGTACCGCAAGCCAGCCGCGCGGCCGGCTCAGCAGCAACAGCGCAAGCCGGAGCGCCGGGACTCGGCGCCCTCGTCCGAGCTGGTGGCGGGCCGCAACCCCGTCGTGGAGTGTCTGCGTGCCGAGGTCCCGTCGACCGCGTTGTACGTGGCCCTCGGCATCGACGCGGACGACCGGGTCAACGACGCGGTCCAGCTGGCGGCCGACCGGGGCATCTCGGTGCTGGAGGTCTCCCGGCCCGAGCTGGACCGGTTGACGCACAACGCCACCCACCAGGGCATCGCGCTGCAGATCCCGCCGTACGAGTACGCGCACCCGGACGACCTGCTGGAGATCGCCAAGAACTCCGGCGAGGACGCGTTGCTGGTGGCCCTCGACGGCGTCACCGACCCGCGCAACCTCGGCGCGATCATCCGGTCGGCCGCGGCCTTCGGCGCCCACGGTGTCGTCGTGCCGCAGCGCCGCAGCGCCGGGATCACGGCGGTCGCATGGCGCACCAGCGCGGGCACCGCCGCCCGCCTGCCGGTCGCCGTGGCCACGAACCTGACCCGGACCTTGAAGGACTGGGCGGACACCGGCCTGATGGTCGTCGGCCTCGACGCCGACAGCACCATCACGGTGGACGAGCTGGAACTCGCCAACGGCCCGATCGTGGTCGTGGTGGGCTCCGAAGGCCGTGGCCTGAGCCGTCTGGTGCGGGAACGCTGCGACGAAACGGTGTCCATCCCGATGGCCGCCGGCGTCGAGTCGCTGAACGCCTCCGTGGCCGCCGGAGTGGTCCTCGCCGAGATCGCCCGCCGCCGCCGCACAGCAGGGCGCATCTAGCCGAAGCGTCACCGCAGGTCCGCCTGGTCGGATAGGGTCAGCTGGCCCTGTCCCGCTACGAGGTTCCGATGTCCTTCGCCAGCCCGCTGTTCCTGTGGTACTTCACGCCGCTCGTGCTCGTGGCGGTGCTCGTCGCACCCAGGTCCTGGCGCAACGGCATCATCGCGGTGGCCAGCCTGTTCTTCTACGCCACCGCGGCCGGTTCGGACACGTGGATCCTGCTGATCACCATGGTGGTCAACTTCGTGGCCGGCCCGTTCCTGGAGCCCGACCAGTGGGACCGCAACCACTCCCGGCGCAAGCAGCTGCTGATCGGGGTGGTCGGGGTCGACCTGACCGTGCTGGTGATCTGGAAGTACGCGGGGTTCGCGACCGAGCAGCTGGCGGCGCTCGCGCACCTGTTCGGCGGGGACTTCCCGGTCACGCACCTGTTGCTGCCGATCGGGATCTCGTTCTTCACCTTCCACCACATCTCGTACGTCGTGGACGTGTACCGCGGCGAGCGGCTGGCGCTGCGCAACCCGGTGTCATTCGTGACGTACATCGCGATGTTCCCGCAGCTGATCGCCGGCCCGATCGTGCGCTACCGGGAGATCTCCGACCAGCTGCCGCAGCAGCGCAGCCACCGGCTGGACGACATCGCCGCCGGGTTCCCGCGGTTCGCGCTGGGGCTGTGCAAGAAGGCGATCATCGCCGACTCGTTGTCCCCCATGGTGAACGCGTGCTTCGCCACGCCCGCGGACAAGATGACGTTCGCGGTCGCGTGGCTGGGCGCGATCGGGTACACGCTGCAGCTGTACTTCGACTTCTCCGGGTACTCGGACATGGCGATCGGACTCGGCCGGATGCTCGGCTTCCGGCTGCCGGAGAACTTCGCGCGGCCGTACTCCAGCGTCACCATCACCGAGTTCTGGCGGCGCTGGCACATGTCGCTGTCCCGGTGGTTCCGCGACTACGTGTACATCCCGTTGGGCGGCAACCGGCACGGCGCCGCCCGGACCTACCGGAACCTGTGCGTCGTGTTCGTGCTCACCGGGTTCTGGCACGGCGCGAACTGGACGTTCCTGGTGTGGGGCATCTACCACGGCGCGCTGCTGATCATCGAGCGCGGCTTCCACCTGGAGGACGCGCCCACCGAACGCCGGCCCCGCATCGCCCGCCGCGCGCTCACGATGTTCCTCGTGGTCATCGGCTGGGTGTACTTCAAGTCGAGTGACCTGCCCAGCGCCCTGACCATGGTCGGCCACATGTTCCTGCCCGACTTCACGGGTCTGACCGACGCGGTCACCACGGCCCTGACCAACCAGCGGCTGTTCATCCTGTTGGCGGCCATGGCGATCCTGTTCATGCCCGCGCAGCCCGTGGCCGGTCCGCTGATCGAGTCGTCCCGCAGCCTCCCGGCCACGATCCTGCGCGTTGGCGTGATGACCGCCGGTGTGGCCTACGCGGCCCTCCTGGTCGCCTCGGGCACCTTCAGCCCGTTCCTCTACTACCAGTTCTAAGCTGTGTAACCGCCGTCGACGGCGATCTCCGCTCCCGTGACGTACCGGCCGCTGTCACCGGCCAAATAGGACACCGCGGCGGCGATGTCGGCGGATTCGCCGTAGTGGCCGAGGGCGGTGTGGCTGCGGTTCTCGTCGGCGACCGGGCTGTCGGCGGGGTTCATCGCGGTGTCGATGGGGCCGGGGTGGATGAGGTTGGCGGTGATGCCGCGGGGGCCGAGGTCGCGGGCGAGCGCCTTGGTGAGGCCGACCAGCGCGGACTTGCTCAACGAGTAGACCGCGTAGCCCGGACCGGTCACCCGGGTGGCCGCGCAGCTGCCGATGTTGACGATCCGGCCGCCCTCGCCCAGGACGTTGGCCGCCGCTCGCGCCGCGAGGAACGGCGCCTTCACGTTGATGTCCACGACCTCGTCGAAGTCCGAGCCGGTCAGCTCGCCGATCGCGCCGAACGCCGCCACCCCCGCGTTGTTCACGAGGATGTCCAACCGCCCGAACTCCGCCACCGCGGCCTCGACCGCCCCGACCACACTGGCGGAGTCCGAGGTCTGGACCACCAGCGCCCGCCGCCCCACGGCCTTCACCGACTCGACCACCTCCGCGGCCTGCGCCGCGCTGTTGGAATGGGTCAGCACGATGTCCGCGCCGTCCTGCGCCAGCCGCACCGCCACCGCCGCACCGATCCCCCTGCTGCCCCCGGTGACCAGCGCCACCCTGCCTTCGATGTTGTTCATGGCAACCATGAAAGGGCCTGTCGGCTGGGTAGTCCGGCGGCTTTCCGACCGCGCGTTCGAGGGCCACAATTCATTGACAAGAAGGATCACCTGCGAGACATTGGAACAAGTCGGTCTTTTTGTCTCACTCCCGGCTCAGGAGGCGCAGGTGCTGACCACGCGGCTGTTGGACCTCGGCGACCTGGCGACGATGGGCACGCTCAAGCGTGGGATAGCGAGCTCGTGGGCGAAGGCGCTGAACTCCGACTCGTTGCCCGGCGAGCAGTACACCGACCCGCCCGGCGACCCCGGGCTGTTCGGGCCGGACTCGGCGATCTGGTACGTGCACGACGACCCGTGCGGCGTGATCGGTGGCGTGATGGGGTTGATCCTGGGGTCCCTGCACGAGCCGACCATGCACGGCACCAACAAGCACTCCGTCTACAAGGACGACCCCGCGGGGCGGTTAGGCAGGACGGTCTCGTTCGTCAACGCGATGGCCTTCGCGAGCACGCCGGTGGCCGAGAAGATGGCGCTCACCGTGCGGCGCATGCACAAACACGTCCAGGGCACGATGCCCGACGGCCGCCCGTACTCCGCCACCGCGTCGGAGAACCTGATCTGGACCGGTGTTACGCAGGCGCACGGCATCATCCAGGCGCACCTGCGCTACCACCCTAAGCCCGTCGACAAGGCCGGAGTGGACCAGTACTACGCCGAATACGCTGTCATCACCGAGATGCTCGGCGCCACCGGCGTTCCCAAAACAGCGTCCGAAGTGGACGAATACTTCCGGATGATGCGCCCCAGGCTGACCTACTCCGAGGAGACCGCCGGGGCGGTGGCGTTCTTCGCGCATCCCTTCGGCCCCACCAACGCCGCCCGCGCCGGCAGCCGGATCCTCAGCAAGGCCGCGTTCGACCTGCTGCCCGGCTGGGCCGCCAAGTTGTACCGGCTGCACACCAACCCCGTCGAGCAGATGATCACCCGTCGTTCGATGCGCGTGATGCTGCAGCTGCTGCGGGACGCGGTGGGCCCGTCGATCATCAAAACCCAAGCGGTGAAACGAGCCTCAGCGCCTGCGGCGGCCGTGTCCATCCACTAGGGTCCGGGCTGTGACGGACTGGGCGGTCTATGTGGCGATGCCGTTCGTCGCGGCCGCCCTCGGCTACGTCACCAAACGGATCGCCATCGAGATGATGTTCCGGCCGATCGAGTTCGTCGGCATCAGGGGGACGTTCATCGGCTGGCAGGGTGTGGTGCCGCGCAACGCCGAGCGCACCATCCGGATCGCGGTGGAGCTGCTCACCAGCAAGCTGATCGACGCCCGCGAGGTGTTCGCCCGGGTCGACCCGGACCGGCTCACCCGCGAGCTGGAAACCGCGCTGCTACTCCAGATCGACCGGATCGCGCGGGACATCATCGCCCGCAACCACCCCGCGCTCTGGGACACGATGCCCGCGCTCGCGCAGGACGTTGTGGTCAAACAGGTCCAGGCGGGCGCGCCGGAAGCGGTCCGCCGACTGGTCGAGGAGGTCCACGACAACATCGACCACCTGCTGGACCTCAAGGAGCTCGCGGTCGACACGCTGCGGCGCGACCGGCGGCTGATGGTCCGGCTGGTCAAGGACATCTCCCAGCCGGAGATGCGGTTCATCGCCCGCAGCGGCATCTACTTCGGCTTCGTCCTCGGCCTCGTCCAGACCGTGGTGTGGGCGTTCAGCAAGGACCCGATCATCCTGCCGCTGTTCGGCGCGGGCATCGGCTGGGTCACCGACTGGCTGGCGATCAAGCTCGTGTTCTTCCCGCGGGAGCGCAAGCGGATCCTCGGAGTCGTTCCGTTCCAAGGGATCTTCCAGCGGCGCCGGGACGAAGTGGCGCGCCAGTACGGGGATCTGGTCGCCCGCGAGGTGATGACCGTGCCCAACATCATGGCCGCGGTGCTCAACAGCCCGCGCGCGGACCGGCTGGAAGCGTTGGTGCGCCGGGTGGTCTGGGAGACGGTGGACGCGCAGGCCGGGATCGCGCGGCGGGTGATCGGCGAACAGCAGCTGCTGAAGATGAAGCGTGAGGCCGCGAACCAAGCGATGGCAACGCTTCCGCAGACCGTGCTGCAGGCTCAGGAGTACCTCACCGAGGCGCTCGACGTCGGGAACACCATCGCGCGCAAGATGAACGATCTGTCCCGTGTGGAGTATGAGGAGCTGCTGCGGCCCGCGTTCCGGCAGGACGAGTGGAAGCTGATCGCGGTCGGCGCGGTGATCGGGTTCCTGGTCGGCGAGCTGCAGGTGCACCTGCTAGTGCGCTGAGACCCGGACCTTCGCGAACAGCCGCGCCCCCAGGTAGATCAGGAACGAGATCGCGGTGACGAACGCGCTCACCGGAACCCCAGGCGCCAGCGAGAGAATGATTCCGCCCAGCACGGAAACCTCGGCGAACACCACCGACAGGATCGTCGCGCGCAACGGGTTCGCGGTGATCCGGCAGGCGGCGGCCGCGGGCGTGACCATCAACGACAGAACCAGCAGCGCCCCAACGGTCTGCACGCCCAGCGCGGTCGCGACCCCGACGAGCACAGCGAAAATCGGCGACAACGCGCCAGTCGGCACGCCACGCGCCCGAGCCACATCCGGGTCCACGGAAGCGAACATCAACGGCCGGTAGATCACGGCGAGCACGCCGAGCACAACCACCGCGCACACCGACAGCAGCAGGATCGACGCGAAGTCCACGCTCACGATCTGCCCGACCAGCAGGCCGAACTTGTTCGACGCGCGCCCCGGGTACATCCACAGGAACAACACGCCGAGCCCGAGCCCGAACGCGAGCACGACACCGATCACCGAGTCCGTCTCGGTGGACCGGCGGGACAACAGACCCAGCACCAGCGCGGCCACGATCGACCCGGCCAGCGCGCCGTAGCCGACCCCGATCCCCATCAACAGCGCCGCCGCACCACCGGTGACCGCGAGTTCGCTCGTGCCGTGCACGGAGAACGCCATGTTCCGGCTGACGATCAACGGCCCCAGGATCCCAGCCAGCAGACCCAAGATGGCCGCAGCGAGCAACGCATCCCGCACGAAGGCGTACTGGAGCACCTCGAGGGTCTTGTCGAAGTCGAAGAACTTGTTCATGTCAATGGTCCTCGCTGCGCTCCGACGGACTTGGCCGCCGGAAGCCGATCATTTCCACCTCGCGCCACGCGACCGGCATCGCTCTCGATCAGGCGACCAGCCGGGCGGGGCGATGCCGGGCGTGTCGCGAGGCGTAAATGATCGGCGCGGCCAAGTCGGGCCAGGTCACAGCGCTAGGTCGGTCGGCCCTCCCAGGTGGTGTGGCTGGCCGGACTCCATGGCGCCGTGGGCGCCGACGACGAGGATCTGGCCGCGCACGCGGACCACGTCGATCTGGGTCCGGTACAGCTCGGTGAGCACCTCCGTGGTCATCACCTCGTCCGGCGTGCCGATCCGGAACCGGCCGTCGACGAGGTACAGCACGCGGTCGACCAACGGCAGGATCGGGTTGATCTCGTGTGTGACGAACAACACAGCCGTATCCGCCTCGGTGCGCCGCTTGTCGATCAGCTCGCTGACGGCCCGCTGGTGCGCCAGATCCAGCGACAGGAGTGGTTCGTCGCAGAGCAGCACCTCGGGGTCGCTGACGAGCGCCTGGGCCACTCTGAGGCGCTGCTGCTCGCCGCCGGACAACAGCCCGACGGGCCGGTCCGCGAACGCGGTCGCGCCCACCGCCCGGACCGCCTCGTCCACGCGGCGGCGGCGCTCGCGCATGCCCTTGAGCCCGATCCCCCATTTGTGACCGTCGAACCCGAGGGCGACCAGATCGCGGCCACGCAGGGTGATCGTTGGGTCGATGGCCCGCTGTTGCGGGATGTACCCGATCCGCCGGTCGGCGATCTCCAGCTGCCCGCCCGTGAGTTTCTGCAGGCCCAGCAGCACGCGCAGCAGGCTGGTCTTGCCCGACCCGTTCGGCCCGAGCACCGCGACGAACTCCCCGGGGCACAGGTCCAGGTCCACGCCGGACCAGAGCGTGCGCTTGCCGTAGGACAGCGTGGCATCGCGCAGCGACACCACGGCCGCCTTGCGGCCGGTGTCCGCTGTGGTCGTCACTTCGTCACTGCGCTGGATAGTGCGTCCACCTGCTTCGTCATCCAGTCCACGTACCCGCTCACGCCCTCGGGCAGGGTCTCGGTCACGTTCACGACCGGCACCCCCGCGGCCCCGGCGGCCTGGTTGAGCTGCTTGGTGACCGGGGTCTCGGTCTGCTCATTATTGACCAGGGCGGCGACCTGCTTGTTCCTGACCAGGTCGGTGATGGCCGCGATGGCCGCGGCGGGCGGGTCGGTCTCCTCCTCGACCGCCTCGGAGAACTCCTCCGGCGTCGCGTCCTTCACCCCGGCGGTCTCCAGCAGGTAGAACGCCACCGGCTCGGTGACCACGACCTGCGAGCCCGGCTTGGCCCTGCCGATCCCCTCGGCCTTGGCGATCAGCTCGTCCAGCTTGCCGTCGAACGCCTTGGCGTTGGCGGTGAAGGTGGCGGCCTTGTCCGGCGCGATCTTGCCGAGCCGGTCGGCCAGCTGGTCGGCGACCTTCTTGACGGTCGGCAGGTCGTACCAGACGTGCTCGTTCGTGCCCTGCTTCTTGCCGGACAGGTCGAACGCGGCGATCTGCGGCACGTCCTGGCCGTTCTCCTTGACCAGGGAGGTGAAGAAGTCGTCGTAGCCGCCGCCGTTGTACAGCGCGAGCTTGGCGTTCTTCAGGGTGATCGCGTCGGTAGGGCTGCTCTGGTACGAGTGCGGGTCCGCGGCCGGGTCGCTGAGGATGGCCTTCACGTCGACGGCGTCCCCGCCCACGGCCTGGACCACGCTGCCCCAGACGTTCGTCGAGGCCACGACCGGGATCTTGCCCGGTGCGGGGGGCTCACCAGCGGACTTTCCCCCGCACGCGGTCAGGGTCAGGGCTAAGGCTGCGACTCCAGCGACAAGCCGGGGGTTCATGCGCACTCCTGCATGGAAATGGAAACCGTTGTCGTTAGCAGTGAGTCTACGGCACCCACCCCCGATTGATGCCACCAAATGGGTGACGCCCATTACAGAAAGCGACCCCTGGCCGGGCCGGCCAGGGGTCGCTTCGCTGGGTGAACAGAGGTCAGGCGGTCAGCCGCTCGCCGGTCTCCGGGTGGAACAGGTGCACCTCGGAGGCGTCCCGGACCGCGATCTTCACGGTCTGGCCCAGGCCAGGAGGCGTCCGGCCGTCGACGCGGACGACGAAGCGCTCGGACGCGTCACCGATCCGGACCGCACCGTGCACCAGGGCGTCGGCGCCGAGCTCCTCGACCAGCTCGACCGTCATCTCGATGCCCTCGTCCTCGACGCTGGCCAGGCTCAGCGCCTCGGGCCGGATGCCGAAGGTGACCGTGGACAGGCCGGCCTCGGAGGCGGCGTCGAGCGCGGTGCGCTCCAGCGGGACCACGATGCCGTCGAGCTTCGCGCCACCGGACACCAGCGGAACGGTCTTGAGGTTCATCGCGGGCGAGCCGATGAACCCGGCCACGAAGGCGTTCGCGGGCTTGTCGTACAGCGCACGCGGGGTGTCGCACTGCTGGAGCAGGCCGTCCTTGAGCACCGCCACGCGGTGACCCATGGTCATGGCCTCGACCTGGTCGTGCGTCACGTAGATGGTGGTGGTGCCGAGGCGCTGCTGCAGCGCGGCGATGTTCGCGCGGGTCTCGACGCGCAGCTTGGCGTCGAGGTTCGACAGCGGCTCGTCCATCAGGAACACGCTGGGCTCGCGCACGATGGCGCGGCCCATGGCGACGCGCTGCCGCTGGCCACCGGAGAGGGCCTTGGGCTTGCGGTCCAGGTACTTGGTCAGGTCCAGCATGGCCGCCGCCTCGGCCACCTTCTCCTTGATCTGGGCCTTCGGCGTGCCGCGCAGCTTGAGGGCGAAGCCCATGTTCTCCGCGACGGTCATGTGCGGGTACAGCGCGTAGGACTGGAACACCATGGCGATGTCGCGGCCCTTGGGGGGCACGTTGGTGACGTCCTTGCTACCGATCTGGATGGTGCCTTCGTCGACGTCCTCGAGCCCGGCCAGCATCCGCAGCGCCGTCGACTTGCCCGAACCGGACGGACCCACCAGCACCAGGAACTCGCCGTCGGCGACATCCAGGTCGAGCTGGTCCACCGCGCGTACCGGCGGACTGCCGGCGAACACCCTGGAGGCACCTACGTACGAGACCTCGGCCATCTGTTGTCCCTTTCGTTACTGCGCCGCTCACCCTGCGGCCAGGTTCACGGCGTGTTCTCGCTCACCGTAGCTGTTGTTTCCGGATACGTCAGCCATCAGCGCGTACCGAAGTGGTGTAGACCAAAGAAACCGATTACCCGCTGCGTATGACCCCCGCCGCCGGTCTCTCCGCTCGCCCGCTTTGGTCTAGACCAAAGTCGGCGGCAAGCAGGCCTGGACCTGGTGAAACAAAGACGTGATCTAGCTCCGGCGCGCATCACTTCTCGTATTGGTTCTGAACCGTTACCGTCACGGCATGGCGCGGTCAATTCATGTTCGGCGGCCGGCGACGCTCGCCTCGCTGGCGGCGGAGCTGGGAGTCTCGCGGACCACGGTGTCCAACGCCTACAACCGGCCTGACCAGCTCTCCCCAGAGCTTCGCCGACGGGTGCTGGAAACCGCAAGGAGATTGGGCTATCCGGGCCCCGACCCGGTAGCCCGTTCGCTGCGCACCCGGAAAGCGGGGGCGGTCGGACTGCTGCTGACGGAGAACCTTTCCTATGCGTTCCGCGACCCCGCGGCGCTGGGTTTCCTGGAGGGCCTGGCGCTGGCCTGTGAAGGTGCCGGCCAGGGCCTGCACCTCGTTCCGGTGAACCCCGAACGGGAGGACGTCGCGGCGGTGCACCGGGCCGGGGTGGACGGTTTCGTGGTCTATTCGGTGCCCGACGACGATCCGCACCTCGCCGCGGTGTTGTCCCGCCCAGTGCCGACCGTGGTGGCCGACCAGCCGCAGATCGACGGCGTCGACCGCGTCGGCATCGATGACCACACAGCCATCACCGAGCTGGCCCGGCACCTGATCAACCTCGGGCACCGCCGGATCGGCGTGGTGTGCATGCGCCTCTCCAGGGACCGCAACGACGACTTCGCGCCGGTCGAACGCCAGCAGAACGCGCACTTCCACGTGCAGCGCACCCGCCTCGGCGGCCTGGCGGCGGCGTTCGAGACCGTGGGCGTCGAATGGGCCACCGTGCCCGTGGTGGAGCGGTTCGACCACTCCAGCGCGATGGGCGCCTCCGCCGCGGCCCAGCTCCTCGACGCGGACTCGCAGATCACCGCCCTGATCTGCACCTCGGACATCCTCGCGCTGGGAGCGCTGGCCGAGGCCAAACGCCGGGGCCTGCGCGTCCCCCAGGATTTGACGGTCACCGGCTTCGACGGCATCGCCGACGCCGAACGTGTGGGCTTGACCACAGTCCGCCAGCCGGTGCTCGAGAAGGGCAAGGCAGCGGGCCGGTTGTTGCTGAGCCCCTCCGAACGAACCCGCCCTCGCAGCATCACCCTGGAGACCGAGTTCATCCCAGGCACCACCGCGGCCTCCCCCCGAACCGCCGAAGAACGCTGGTTCGGCCCCTGATCCCACACCCCGGACCCCATACCCCTCTGTCGGCCGGGGGCTCTTAGGCGCGGGGTGGCAGAGCACCGCCACTCACGCGGCCCAGCCTGAGCTCAGGTAAGAACAATCGGCACGGGCTGACTCGACAGCGCCCCCAGTTTGCCGACGACCGAGTAAGTCCCAGCAGGCACGACGCTCCGCTTTGAAGGACACCCAGGAGCCGAAGTCCGGCCGGCCCACTTGATCTCGTAGCCCAGGCGTTCACCAGCCTGCACGATCTGCGCCCCAGGCTCGTTGTAGTGGTAGCAGTCGTTGCTCGACCACAAGCGGGTCTGCCCGTCCTGACTCATGACCAGGATCTCGCGCAACTGCCGACTCAGGTCACGCGTACAAGGCACCTGCCCCGCGTTCACCACGATGAGTCTCAGCACTGGACGCTGCCCCACCTTGTACTGCGGCGCCCCCAGCTCGACACCCACCTGAATGGCCTGGTCGGGGCACGGCTGGTTGGGATCCGGAGGCGGCGGTGGGGGTGGGGGCGGCGGAGCGCTGGGGCTCGGCGACGGCGGCGGAGAAGTCGATGACGACGAGGAGGAGCCGCCAGGACCAGCGGCGGGCATGGTCGAAGGGCTCGACGGGGGCTGGGTCTCGCGGATCCCGCCGCTCGCGCCCTGGACCGACGGTGAGCCGTCGGTGAAGAACCCGCCGGCCGCCCAGCCGACGATCACCAGCGCGATCACCACGCCGCTGATGGCAACCATGCGCCGGCGCCAGTAAATGGACGCCTGCTCGTTCATGATCCGCAAAGTAACTCCGGACCTGCCGGAAGCTGCGGATCTTACCGTCACCCGATCAGGTTGTGTTGCTCTTCGTGACGAACGCCAACCGATAATTGCCCAATCGGCTGATCCCGGGTTCCATGGCTTGTATGAGCGCCATCGACGAGCTTGTGAGCCGCAATGCCAGCCTCACCGAACGGGTACTCGGTGATCGCTCGACACCGCAGCCTTCGCTCAAGGTCGCCCTGCTCACCTGCATGGACGCCCGGATCCGGGTGTTCGCGATCTTCGGGTTGCTGCAGGGTGAGGCCCATGTGCTGCGCAACGCGGGCGGTGTGGTCACCGACGACGTGATCCGGTCGCTCGCGCTGAGCCAGCGCAAGCTGGGCACCCGCGAGGTGATGATCATCCAGCACACCAACTGCGGGTTGCAGACGGTCACCGAGGACGGGTTCAAGGACGAGCTGGAACAGGCCAGCGGCCTGCGCCCGACCTGGTCCGTGGAGGCCTTCAAGGAAGTGAAGGACAGCGTGCGTCGGTCGATGGCACGCGTACGGCACGCCGCTTACCTTCCGTACACCGACAACGTCCGCGGGTTCGTGTACGACGTCCACACCGGCGAGCTGACCGAGGTCGTCTGACAGAATCCAGGGCATCATGGATGTCCTGATCGACTGGTACACCAACAACAAGCGCGACCTGCCGTGGCGCTCTCCGGGCGTCACGGCATGGGGCGTCCTCGTCAGCGAGATCATGCTGCAGCAGACCCCGGTCGCCCGCGTGGAACCGATCTGGCTCGAGTGGATGGACCGCTGGCCGGTGCCGTCGAAGCTCGCGGCGGTCGCCCAGGGCGAGGTCGTCCGCGCGTGGGGCAAACTCGGCTATCCCCGGCGCGCCCTGCGGTTGCACGCGGCCGCGGCCGAAATCGCCGCCTCGCACAACGACATCGTCCCATCCGATGTGGAAACCCTGTTGTCGTTGCCCGGGATCGGTGACTACACCGCCCGGGCCGTCGCCGCTTTCGCATACGGCAAGCGGGTTCCCGTGGTGGACACCAACGTCCGCCGTGTGGTCGCGCGGGCCGTGCACGGAGCAGGCGACGCCGGACCCGCGTCCAACACCCGCGACATGGCCGACGTCGACAAGCTCCTGCCGATGGACGACGCGCCTGCCGCGGTGATGTCGATCGCGTTGATGGAACTCGGCGCTTTGGTCTGCACCGCAAAGACTCCGCGATGTGTGGACTGTCCACTGTTGACAGACTGCGCGTGGCAGAAAGCGGGGCGTCCCGAGTACACCGGACCCGCGAAACCCGTGCAGCGGTTCGCCGGAACCGACCGTCAGGTGCGCGGGCTGCTGCTGGATGTGTTGCGGGACACCGACGGCCCGGTCGAGCGGGCCCGGCTGGACACGGTCTGGGCCGACGCCGTCCAACGCGACCGCTGCCTGGACTCCCTCCTGGTCGACGGCCTGCTGGAACAAACCGACTCCGGCCTGTTCGCGCTCCCCGGAGAGCACTAACGGAAACCGGCGGCGTGTTCCCGCGCCCATTCCCGAATGGCGTCGCACGCCGCCCCAGCATCCGCTGGCCGGAGAAGCATTACCGGAAATCGACCGCGTGCTCCCGGGCCCACTGCTCGAACGGTGTCGCAAATCCCAGCGCCCGCTGGATCGTGTCCGTGGCCGGTGAGCCGCCGTTCGCCGCCTCGGCGATGAACCGCAGCACCGCGTCCACGGTCGGCGAGTCGCCGAACCGTTGCCGCGCCTGGGATTCGGTCATCTCCACGACCTCGATGTCCCGGCCCGTGGCCGCGGCGATCAGCTCGACCTGCCGCCGTTGTGTGATCAACTCCGGCCCGGTCAGCATGCCGTCCTCGGGCCGCCCCAGCAGAGCCGCGACCGCCACCGCGGCGACATCCCGCTCGTGCACCGGAGCGGTCATCGCCTCCGGCCGGAACAACCGCACCACGCCCTCGGCGCGGATGGAGTCCGCCCAGTTCAGCGCGTTGTTGGCGAGCACGAGCGGCCGGATCGGCGTCCAGCTCAGCCCCGAGTCCGCCAGCACCCGTTCGACCGCACGGTGCTCCTCAGCGATTGCGTTTCCCCTGGCAGACGGCAGCAGGACGCTCCCCGAGGACAGCATCACGACGTGCTCGAGATCGGCGTCCCTGGCCACGTCGACGAAGTCCTGAGCCGGTGACGCATAAAGGAAAACCCTCCGCACGCCGGTCAGAGCAGCCCAGAGAGTCTCCGGCTTGGTCAGGTCCGCTTCGACGACCTCCACCGCGGCCGGAAAGTCCGCCTTCGCACGGTCCCGGACGGATGCGCGAACTGGTTGCCCTGCCGCGAGAAGCTGCTCGACGACGTGCCGCCCGATACCGCCACGGGCCCCGATCACCAAAGTGCGCACAGCTCACCCCTTGCTCATGGCGCCAAGGGGGTCACCGCTGTGACGGGTGGAGCGTTCCGACGCTGCACTCCACGTTCTTCGACCCTACCCGTGCAGCGATCCTGGGAACAGGTACTGGTCGGCGGGCATTTTGTCGCCGTGGAACCAGGCGTCGAAAAAGCCGCGGAGGTCCTGGCCGCCGGCGGTTTTCTGGACAAACTCCTCGAACTGGCTCCACGAGGCGTTGCCGTCCTTGTGGGTGGCGGGCCATTCCTTGAGGACCTTGCCGAAGGCCTCGTCGCCGATCTGGCGGCGCAACGCGTGGATGGCCAGCACGCCTTTGTCGTAGACGCCGTGGAACTCGTTGCCCTGGCCCATTCCGTAGAGCTTGTTGGCCCAGAAGGCGTCGCGGGTCTTCATCTTGTCGACCGCGGTCTTGTACCGCTGGTCGAGGTTCTGGTGTTCCTTCGCCTCGGTCCACAGCCATTGGGCGTAGCTGGCGAAGCACTCGTTCAGGCAGATGTCCGCCCATTTGGCCACCGACACCGAGTCGCCGAACCATTGGTGCGCATTCTCGTGGACGACCGTTTCGAGGTTGGTCCATTTGGCGTAGGTGGGCCGGGTCTGGGTCTCCAGGGAGAACCCGATGTCCTCGTTCAGGTAGATCCCACCCGCCGCATCCTGCGGGTACGGGCCGAACTTCTCACTCAGGAACGCCAGGATCTCCGGCAGCCGGGATTCGAGCTGTTTCTTGTTCTCCACGCCCGGGGCGTACGCGCTGACAATCGGCGTGCCGTCCGGCAGCTTACCGCGTTCTATTGTCCATTTGTCGACACTGATCGTGGTCAGATAGGTGGCGATCCGGGTCTTCTCCGACCATTTGAACGTGGTCCAGCCGTCCTTCTCCTCGGTGCCGTCCTCCAGCCCGTTCGACATCACACTCCACCCGTTCGGCACGCGCGCGGCGAGGTGAAATGTCGCTTTGTCGGTCGGATGGTCGTTCGCCGGGAACCAGAACGTCGCCGAATGCGGCTCGCCGGCCGCGAACGCTCCGCCGGATTTCGCCAGCTGCCAGCCGTTCACGCCGAGCTGCCCGGCCTCGGCCTGGGTCGGTTTCCCGGAATAACGCACCCGGGTGTGAAATGTCGATTTGTCGGCGATCGGTTCGGCGGGGGTTATCACCAGTTCGTGTTGCCCCGACCGGGAGAACTTCGCGGGCTTTCCGTCGATCTCGACGCCGGCGACATCGAGGCCGTTGAGGTCCAGGTTGAACTGGTTGAGCGCGGCGGTGGCCGTGGCGGTGACGGTGGTGTCGCCGTCCAGACGCTGCGAACCGGGGTCGTAGCTGACCGAGACGTTGTAGTCACCGACGTCGTAGCCGCCGTTGCCGTCATCCGGGTAGTACTCGTCACCGGCGCCTTCCGATCCCGCCCCGGCCGC
The DNA here is from genome assembly GCF_040675465.1 of Actinocrispum sp. NPDC049592. Classification (NCBI taxonomy): domain Bacteria; kingdom Bacillati; phylum Actinomycetota; class Actinomycetes; order Pseudonocardiales; family Pseudonocardiaceae; genus Actinocrispum; species Actinocrispum sp. NPDC049592. Next base: position 488,653 of record NZ_JBFAPA010000001.1, read on the forward strand.
GCTGACGGTGGGCGAGGGCGCGGCGGTGGGCTCGGCCTGTCCGGGTTCGCTGGTACAACTCACGACAAGGGCTGCGGCCAGGGTGAGCGCCATGGCGAGTCGCTGGCGTGGTTGGTCCATGCGGTCCAACCTAGCCAACCGCATGTCAGAGGGAGGTTGAATGCACCAGATGGTCGAGTTCGGCGGTTCTGGCCGGACGATCCTGCTGCTGCACGGCCTGATGGGCCGCGCGACCACCTGGTGGCCGGTGGCCCAGTGGCTGCAGCGGTACGGCCGGGTCGTCGGGATCGACGCCCGCGCGCACGGCCGCAATCCCAATCACAAGGGCCGGACCGAGGACTTCGTCGCCGACGCGGCCGCTGTGCTGACCGAGCCGTCGATCGTGATCGGGCACTCGATGGGCGGCCTGCACGCCTGGGCGCTCGCGGCGGCGCACCCCGAGCTGGTCAGCGGGATCGTGGTCGAGGACATGGCGCCCGATCAGCGCGGCAAGTCGGTCACCGTGTGGAAGTCGTACTTCAACTCGTGGCCGGTGCCGTTCCAGTCGCTGGCGCACGTCCGGTCGTTCTTCGGCACCAGCGGGGACTACTTCATCGAGTGCTTCGAGGAACGCGAGGACGGCTACCACCTGATCGCCGACCTGGAGAACCTGTACCCGATCGCGGCGGAATGGGGCGAACGGGACTACTGGCCGCTGATCGAGCGGGTCCAGTGCCCGATGCTGGCGCTGGAGGCGGAGAACAGCGCCATGCCGGCCGGTCAGATGAGCGACATGCCGCTGCGCTCCCCCGGCGGCGGCAAGCACGTCCTGGTGCCCGGCTCCGACCATGTGATCCACCGGTCGGCGCCGGAGTTCTACCGGGGCGCGGTGGAGGCGTTCCTGTCCGCTATTTGACGACCTCGACCTCGCGGGTCACCGTGTCCACGATCGAGACCTCGGACACGCGCGCCTCGATCCGGTCGATCGGGTGCAGCGCGGCGAACCCCTCGACCATCTGCTGGTGCTCGATGCTCTGCGTCAGCGTGCAGTGCGGGATCCACGCGCCCGGCAGGTAGTACGCCGACGGCGCCTGAACCGCGCCGGCGAGCACGTCGTGGATCGCGGAGTGCACGGCCAGCAGCTCGTTGTCGACGACCGCGCCGAGCATCAGCACGTTCTCGGTGGTCGGGAACGTGCCGAGGGTGGACAGCCAGAGGTTCGGGATCGTCAGCGTGCGCAGCTCGTCCTTGAGCAGATCCCTGGTTCGCCGCGGGATCGACTTGGTCAGCGCGAACGTGACGTGCGGCGGCCAGTTCCCCTCCGGGCGTTTGATCACCGGCGGCACCCCGGCCGCCTCGAGCCGCCGCCACAGCGCCCGCACGGCCCGGTCCGCCCGCTCGTCGAAGAAGACCACAACCCCTTGTGCCACGCCCCATGCTCCCACGCCGCGTGTCCCACACTCGCCGCCCCCGTGTCCCCCATTCGCCGCCCCCGAAATCCACACTGGCCCCACATCCCGGCCGGACGAACGTGGGACACACCCCGGACGAAAGGGGGACACGCCCTGGAGGAAAGGGGGACACGCGACCAAGGGATCGGTTAGTTGTGGCGTGGGTAGATTGGGGGCATGGCTGTGGTGAAGATCAACGCGATCGAGGTGCCCGAGGGCGCCGGCCCCGAGCTCGAGAAGCGGTTCGCCGCGCGGGCGGACTCCGTCAAGGGCTCCAAAGGGTTCCTGGGGTTCGAGCTGCTGCGGCCCACCGCCGGGCAGGACCGCTACTTCGTCTACACCAAGTGGGAGACCGAGGAGGACTTCCAGGCGTGGGCGGAGAGCCGGCCGCAGCACGGCGGCGGCGAGGGGCGGCCGAAGCCGGTGGCGACCGGGGCCGACCTGCTCGAGTTCGAGGTTGTGCAGCTGGTCACGCCGGAGTGAACGAGCTCGACCGGGCCGCGGAGCTGATCCGCGCCGCGAGTGCGCTGCTGATCTGCGCGGGCGCCGGGATGGGCGTGGACTCCGGGTTGCCGGACTTCCGCGGGGATGAAGGGTTCTGGCAGGCCTACCCGCCGTACCAGCGGTTAGGACTGCGGTTCGTCGAGCTGGCGGACCCGGTGCACTTCGCCGAGGATCCGGAGCTGGCATGGGGCTTCTACGGCCACCGGCTCCAGCTCTACCGGGACACCGTGCCGCACAAGGGTTTCACGATCCTGCGGAACTGGGGCAAGCCCGCCAGGGTGTTCACCTCCAATGTGGACGGACAGTTCCAGAAGGCCGGGTTCCCGGACGAGCACGTGGCCGAGGTGCACGGCTCGATCCACCACCTGCAGTGCTTCGTCCACTGTGGACAACCGATCTGGCCCGCCACGGACGACATCGACGTCGACCCGGACACCATGCGCGCCACGAGTCCGCTCCCCCGCTGCCCGAACTGCGGAAGCCTGGCCCGGCCGAACATACTGATGTTCGGCGACTTCGACTGGGAGTCCGGCCGCAGCGACCGAACGCTCACCGAGGTCGCGAAATGGCGTGCCCAGCAGGACAACCTCGTCGTCATCGAACTGGGCGCGGGCACGGCGATCCCGACCGTCCGGCGGATGTCCGAACTGGCCTCGGCCCGGACCGGGGCGCTCATCCGGATCAACCCGAGGGAACCGCGGATCCGGCACGGCCGCGGCGTGGAGCTCCCGATGGGCTCGGCCGAGGCCCTGACCGAACTGGACATCAGGGTGGCAGGGTGATCCAGGCCAGCACCGCCCGGTGGTCGCTGCCGCCGAGGTCCTCCACCCGGTAGTCGTCGACCGCCGCCCGGTTGTCGACCAGCACGTGGTCGATGGTGACGGGCGGCGGCCACAACCCGGCTGGCCACGTCGGGACCATCCCCGCGCCCCGGCGTTCCCCGGCGTCCACATAGCCACGGCCGAGCAGCGTCCGCATACCCGGGTGGTCCAGCGTCGCGTTGAAGTCGCCGACCAGCAGCCGGGGCCGCACGTCGAACACGGCGGGCGGCATCTCGTCCAACTCGTGCTTCCACGTCGACGGGTTCTCCACGCCCGGGACGGCGTGCACGACCAGGATGTCCGGGTCGAGCCCGAACGGCAGGTCGATGATGGCGCTGGGCTGCGCGAACGTCGCCGGGTCGGCGATCGGCTCCTCGGTCAGCGGGTACTTCGAGGCCAGCCCGGACCCCTCGCCGCCCGGGATCGGCTGGAACATCCGGTACGGCAGCAGCGAGTTGATGCCGGCGCGCAGCAGGTCGTCGGACATCGCGGGGGTGAGCTCCTGCAGGCTCAGCACGTCGACGTGGTTGTCCCGGACCATCCGCACGATCTGGGTGGCGTCCGCGCGCCCCACGTACAGGTTCGCCGACATCACCACGAGCTTCGGCCCGTGCGCGTCCGGCTGCTGGTGCGAGACGAGCCGGGGCGCGACCGAGGCCGCGGTGATCAGCGCGACCGCCATCACCAGCCCGCCGGACACCCACCGGCGCATCAGCAGCCCGCTCACACCGAGTACCAGGCCGATCACGGCCACGTACGGCGTCAGCGCGATCATCCCGATGATGTACTGGTTCCCGGCCACCCCGAACAGCCGCAGAGCTGCGAAAAGGACGAACAGCACGGCCGGCAGGCCCCAGAGCACGACGGAGGCCTTGCCCCCACGCCGTGGTCTCGCCGTCTCGACATCGGCCGTCGCTGTCACGACACCAGCTTGCCCGAATCCGGCTGACAGCGTCCTGTGCGCGGCCCGACAGCGTGTCGGCGCACAGTCTGCCCAGGAACAACGTGGGGAGAACGCGAATGTCGAATGCGATCGAGGCCGAAGGGCTGGTGAAGCGGTATGGCGAGACGACCGCGCTGGGTGGGGTCGATCTCGTCGTGCCTGCCGGGAAGATCCTCGGCGTGCTGGGACCCAACGGCGCCGGCAAGACCACCGCCGTGCGGATCCTGGCGACCCTGCTGCGGCCGGACGCGGGCCGCGCCACGGTCGGCGGGTACGACGTGGTGAAGGAGCCCGTCGCGGTCCGTCAGCTGATCGGGCTGACCGGCCAGTACGCGTCGGTGGACGAGGACCTGTCCGGCCGGGAGAACCTGGTTCTCATCGCGCGGCTGCTGGAGAGGTCCAAGGCCGAGGCCCGGGCGCGGGCCGTTGAGCTGCTGGCGCAGTTCGAGCTGACCGACGCGGCCGACCGCGCGGTCAAGACCTACTCCGGCGGCATGCGGCGGCGGATCGACCTGGCCTGCAGCCTGGTCGGCCGCCCGCAGGTGCTCTACCTGGACGAGCCGACCACCGGGCTGGACCCGCACGCCCGCAACGAGGTCTGGGCGGTGGTCCGCCGATTGGTGAACGAGGGGGTGACGGTGCTGCTGACCACGCAGTACCTGGAGGAGGCCGACCAGCTGGCCGACCGGATCACCGTGTTCGACCACGGCATGGTGGTCGCCGACGGCAAACCCGACGAGCTGAAGCGCAAGACCGGCGGGCAGACGCTGCAGGTGCGGCCGGCCCGGATGGCCGACATGGACCTGGTCGACCGGATCCTGCTGGACCTGACCGGGATGCGCCCGGTCAAGGACTACGACACCGGCATGCTCAGCACGCCGGTGGACGACCCGGTGCTGCTGTCCACTTTGGTCCGGCGGCTGGACGAGGCCGGGATCGTCGCCGACGAGCTGGCACTGCGGCTGCCCAGCCTGGACGAGGTGTTCCTGGCCATCACCGGGGACCGTGAGGGGGCGAAGGTATGACGACCGCGATCGCGACCCGGGTGAGCCCGGGCCGGGCCGTGGGCCACGGCCTGACGCTGGCCGGGCGCAGCATCAAGAAGGTGATGAAGAGCCCGGAGCAGCTGGTCGAGGTGACCATCTCGCCGATCATCATGCTGGTGCTGTTCAGCGTGTTCTTCGGCGGCGCCATCGCCATGGGCGACCGGACGGCGTACACGCAGGACCTGTTGCCGGGCTTGATGGTTCAGACGACGTTGTTCGCCAGCCTGGGTACGGGTGTGGCGTTGTGCACGGACATCAGCAAGGGCGTGTTCGACCGGTTCCGCAGCCTGCCGATCGCGCGGTCGGCGCCGTTGCTGGGGGCGGTGTTCGGCGATGTGGTGCGTTACGTGATCTCCCTGTTGATCATGATCGTCTGCGGGGTGATCCTCGGGTTCCGGATCCACACCGGCTTCTTCTCCGCCGTGCTCGACCTGTTGCTGATGGTCGGGTTCGGCCTGTGCCTGTGCTGGATCTCGGTGCTCGTAGGGCTTCTGGTGAAGTCGCCGCAGGCCGTGCCGGGCATCATGGTCGCGCTGATCTTCCCGCTTTCCTTCGCCAGCAACGTGTTCGTGCCGACCGCGACGCTGCCGAGCTGGGTGCGCGGGTTCACCGAGATCCAGCCGGTGAGCCTGTTGACCGAGGTCAACCGCGGCCTGCTGACCGGCGGCACGGACGTCTCCGGGCCACTGCTGGGTTCCCTGGCCTGGATGGTCGGCGTAGTGGCGGTGTTCTACCCGCTGGCGATGCGCGCCTACAAACGCCGCATGGGCGGCTGACCCACAGGGGGTCTCGTGAGCGGTTGTACTGGTTGCAACCAGTGCGACCACTCACGAGGGGTGAGCTGGGGAGACGCTTTGCTCGAGGAGGGCCATGGCTTCGTCGCGGGGCAGGATCCGGTGCTGGTCAAGGAGTTCGCGCTCGGTGTCGCCGAACTTGTCCAGCAGGGCACGGATCTCCGGGGAACCCACGTCGAGGGCGCCGCGGACCGCGGCGGCGGCGCCGAGCAGGCGGGCCGCCTCGGGGAGTTCACCGGCCATGGCGGCCACTTCGGCCAGCGATTCACCAATGCCCGCAACGCTTTGGTAGTCGACCATGAACGCGCGGCGGATCCCGGCCAGCGCGGACCGGGCGCGAGTCATGGCCTTGTCCGGCTCGCCTTCGGCCGCCAGCAACGGGATCTCCGCGGTGTCAACCCACGCGTACATCGGGTCGCCCTGGTTGTCCTTGCGGCCGGTGAGCAGCTCCCGCGCCTGCCGCAGGTACTTGCGTGACCTGGGCAGGTCGCCGTGCGCGCGGGCGATCTGGCTGAGCTTGCACAGGTTCACGATGGAGACCGCCTGCTGGCCCTGTTCCTGGCTGATCACGACGGCCTGTTCGAGGTCGCGCATGGCGCCCTCGATGTCGCCGTCACGGTACCGGATGTCGGCGAGCCGGCCGCAGGCCATGGGCGGCAACGGCAACGGCCCCAGCTCGATCTCCATCCCCATGGCCGCAACGAAAAGATCCATCGCACCGGCCAGATCACCGCGTACCGAACGGATCCCGGCCAGCCCGTTCATCGCCATCATCCCGCCCCACCGGTCGCCCAGGGTGCGGAACCGGCGGATGGCCAAGGCGAACCACCGCTCGGCCCGGTCCACGTTGCCGAAGTTCTCCGACGCCAGCGCACCGCCGAGCACGCTCACCGCGCGGCCCCACGGGTCCGGGTACCGCAGCGAACGCCGGAAGGCCACCGTCGCCGCGTGGTCCGTGTCGCCGAGCAACGCGTGCGCGATGGCCTCGACCATCGACAGCAACGGATAACGCGCCGCCGGCCCGACCCGTTGGCACAGCTCGATCAGCTCGTTGAGCCGGGCCGGGTCCGGGTCCCCGGTGCCGCTGGCCATCTCCAGCATTCGCAGCATGATCCGGGCATCCGCCGGGGCGTCCCGCTCCAGCCGCATGATCCGGTCGATCGGCATGATCTGCTCGGACAGCGACTCGCCGAACACGCCCTGGCGCAGCATCCAGAACCACGTCCAGGCGGCCGCGATCCGCGAGGACGTGTCGCCGTCCTCGTTGTCGACCGCGGTCCGCACGGCTTCGAGCACGTTGTCCCGCTCGGCGTCCATTGTGGACAAGGCCTGGAGCTGGCCGGGGCCACGGAGTTTCGGGTCGCACTCCTCCACGAACGCCAGCATGTACGCGGCGAGCCGGGTGCGGATCTCCCGCGGTTCGTCCAGCCGTTCCGCCGCGTAGGCCCGGACCGTCTGCAGCATGCGGTACCGCGGCGGCCCGTCCGGCCCCTCGCCCGCTTCCACCAACGACTTCTCGACGAGCGAGGCCAGCACGTACAGCACGTCACCGGAGGGCAGGTCACCGCCCGCGCAGACCGCCGTGATGGCTTCGAGGGTGGCCGCGCTGGCGAACACCGACAGCCTCGTGGCCAGCGTGCGTTCCGAATCGGTGAGCAGGCTCCAGCTCCACTCCACCACCGCGCCCAGGGTCTGGTGGCGCGGCAGGGAGGTCCGGCTGCCGCCGGTGAGCAGGCGGAACCGGTCATCGAGGCGGTCCGCGACCTGGCCGATCGTCATCGACCGCAGCCGCGCCGCCGCGAGTTCGAGCGCCAGCGGCAGACCGTCGAGCTGGCGGCAGATCGCCACGATGTCCTTGACATTGCTGTCATCCATGACGAACCCGGGCCGGACCGCGGCCGCCCGGTCGAGGAAAAGCCTTACCGCGGCGCGTTCCTGTGCCTGCTCCGGCGTGGCGTTCTCCTCGGGCAGGTCCAACGGCCCGACCTGGAGCAGCGTTTCCCCTGTGATGGCAAGGGGTTCACGGCTCGTGGCCATCACCCGCAGCCGTGGGCAGCCCGCCAGCAAGACATCCACGAGGTGCGCGGCGGCCGAGATCAGGTGTTCGCAGTTGTCCAGCACGATGAGATCCGCGCGGTCGCCCAGGGCGTCCACCAGCCGTTCGGTCACGTCACCCGCGGAACCGTGCCAGATCCGCCGTCCTTCGGCGACGCGCGGGTCGCCCAGTCCCAGCTCGGATGCCAGCGCCAGCGGCACATCGGAGGCCTCGCGCAGACCGGCCAGCGGCACGAACCACACGCGTTCATGGACTTTGGCCGCCGCTTCCGTCGCCAGCCTCGTCTTTCCAGCTCCGCCTGGGCCGACGAGGGTGACCAGGCGTCCGTCCATTTTGGTCAGTTCGACGAGTTCGTCGTGCCTGCCGACGAAGCTGGTCAGCTGGGCCGGGACCTTGGGCGGGCGCTTCGGCTGGTCGCGCAGCACCTCGAGGTGGACAGCCTTGAGATCCTGGCTCGGGTCGACGCCGAGCTCATCGCGGAGGTTCGTGCGGATGGTCTCGAACGCGGTGAGCGCGTCGGCCTGCCGTCCCGCCAGGTGCAACGCGCGGATCAACAGCCCCGCCAGGCGTTCGCGCAACGGGTGTTCGCGGGCAAGCGCGTACAGCTCGACGATGACATCGCCTTCCCGGCCGCGCCGGATGTCCGCGTCGATCCGGTCCTCCAGCGCGGTCAGCCGCAGCTCGGTCAGCCTGGCGACCGCGGGCGCGGCGAAGGGCGCGTCGGCGACGTCCACGAGGGCCGGCCCGCGCCACAGGTCGAGGGCTTCGCGGAGCACCTCGGCGGCCCGGGTGATGTGGTCCTTGCGCAGCAGGTCCCCGCCCTCGGCGGCGAGGCGCTCGAAGGTGTGCGCGTCCACGTCGGTGACCGCGAGCGAGTAGCCCACCGGGTGGGACTGCAGGGCCTGGCCCATGCCGGTCTTGCGCAACCGGGACACCAGCGACTGCAGGGCGTTCGTCGCGTCCGCGGGCGGCTGTTCACCCCAGAGCCCGTCGATCAGCGACTCGCTGGGCACGATCCGGCCCGCGTCCAGCGCCAGCCGGACCAGCAGCATGCGCAGCCGTACCCCGCCGACCTCGATCTCCCGGTCGGCGGCGTCCCAGAGGCCGAGCGGCCCCAGCATCGCTACCCGCACCCCTCTAGCTTCCCAGACGACCCCGGAACCTTGCCTCCTCGCCGTTCGTCTGATCCGTATGGACGAATGGCTCAGCACCGTGCCCGTCGCACACCGCGGTCTGCACTCCCCCGGCGTCCCGGAGAACAGCCTGGCCGCGTTCGCCGCGGCCGCCGACGCCGGTTACGCCATTGAGCTGGACGTCCACCTGTCCTCGGACGGCGAGATCGTGGTGTTCCACGATGACACCACGACCCGGCTGACCGGCACGCACCACAAGGTGACGGCCACGTCCGCGGCCGTCCTGACGGCTCTGTCGTTGGACGGCACTTCGGAGCGCATTCCGTTGCTGCGGGAGGTGCTCGACCTGGTCGCGGGGCGGGTGCCGCTGCTGATCGAGGTCAAGACCGGGACGCCGTCGGCGCTGATCGGCAAGCCGTTGCTGGCTTTGCTGGCGGGGTACGCGGGCACTTATGCGGTGCAGTCGTTCGACCCTCGGATCGTGTTGTGGTTGCGGCGTAACGCTCCTGGGGTGACGCGGGGGCAGATCTCCGGGTCGTTCGCCGGCGACGGGGTGCCGTTCGGGCAGCGGATCTTGTTGCGCAGCATGGTGCTCAACGCGGTTACCCGGCCGGATTTCCTGGCGTTTCAGCTGGATGCGTTGCCGAGTGTGGTGGTTGCGTTGTGGCGGCGGGTGTTGAAGGCGCCGCTGCTGGTGTGGACGGTGCGTGACCCGGGGCAGTTGCGGGCGGCGCAGAGGTTCGGAGCGAACCCGATCTTCGAGTCCATGGACCCGCGGCTGTGATCGTCAAGTACCTCGACGAGGTGGTGGTCAACCTCGTCGCCGTGGTCGTCGTGTTCGTCGCGCGGCTGCTGGGGTTCGACCTGTACAGCCGGTCGATCCGGGCCGGGCGCCGGTGGTTCGTGCTGTTCCGGCGGTTGTTCCGGACCAAGACGATCCTGCTGTACACAGACTGCAACGACGAGTTGATCACCAGCCGCGCGTTGGCCGGGCGGCTGCGGGAGGAGCTGCGCGGCCGTGGCGTGAAGACGCGTGTGAAGGTGACTCGCGACAGCGTCGACCTCATGCGGTGGACGTTTTCGCGGTCGATCCTGAGCATTGTCGTGCTGATCACCGATGTCACCCAGCTGAGCGCCCGCCCGCGCGACCGTGACCGGATCCAGAAGCGCCTCGTGCGCTATGTCCACCGGGGTGGCTGCCTGGTCCTCGGCCACGACGCCATCTACACCCGCAGCCGCAACGACCGTCTCCAGAAACTCGCCGGCGGCACGCTCGACGATTTCAAGACGATCGACGACCCCCTCATCTACACCCGCGTGGACACCGGCCCCCGATCCACCGCGGACATCACCCTCCGCAACGCCCTCCCACCCACCATCACGTTGGTGGACAACGAGATCGTCACCGGCACCTGGCACACCGCCGTCGATTTCCTGTACTGCCACAACAACGACACCACCAAACCCCTCATCACCCACCGCCGGGTCGACCGCGGCCGCGTGTTCTGGATGAACAGCGGCAACACCACCCGCACCGGCCCACCCCCATCCCTAACCCGCCCCGAAACCTTCACGCGCGTGTTGTCCACCCTGATCCACCACGCCACCACCACCTAGCCACGCCGCGGTGGGCACCGCGATGCGGCCCATAGAGCGCCCACAAGGCCGCCCCATCCCCCAAAACAAAAGAGGCGGCTCCCGGATGGGAACCGCCTCTTCGCGCTCTAACTCCTAGTCTTCCAGACCCTCCACGATGTCGCCCGACTTCGACGACGCCGCGAGGTCGACCGGGGGGCTGTCCGGCACGCGGCGGGGCTTGGACTCGCCGCGGAACACGAAGTGCGCCCGGTCGTCGGCGGTGCCCTCGCCGTCCCAGCCCTCAACGTCGGTGATGACGATCTGGCCGGGCTCGAGCTCGCCGAACAGGATCTTCTCGCTCAATTGGTCCTCGATCTCGCGCTGGATGGTGCGGCGCAGCGGCCGGGCACCGAGCACGGGGTCGAAACCACGCTGGGCGAGCAGGGACTTGGCCTTGTCGGTCAGTTCCAGGGCCATGTCCTTGTTGCGCAGCTGGGTCTCCACGCGGGTGATCATCAGGTCGACCATGCGGATGATCTCGTCGCGGGTGAGCTGGTGGAACACGATGATGTCGTCGATGCGGTTGAGGAACTCCGGGCGGAAGTGCTTCTTCAGCTCGTCGTTGACCTTCTGCTTCATCCGCTCGTAGTTGTTCGAGGAGTCGCTGCCGCCGGCGAAGCCGAGCGACACGGCCTTCGAGATGTCCTGGGTGCCCAGGTTCGAGGTGAAGATGATCACCGTGTTCTTGAAGTCCACGGTGCGGCCCTGACCGTCGGTCAGGCGACCGTCCTCGAGCACCTGCAGGAGGGTGTTGTAGACCTCCTGGTGCGCCTTCTCGATCTCGTCGAACAGCACCACCGAGAACGGCTTGCGCCGCACCTTCTCGGTCAGCTGGCCGCCCTCCTCGTAACCGACGTACCCGGGAGGGGCACCGAACAGCCGCGAGGCGGTGTAGCGGTCGTGGAACTCGCCCATGTCGATCTGGATGAGCGCGTCGTCCTCGCCGAACAGGAAGTTCGCCAGCGCCTTGGACAGCTCGGTCTTACCGACACCGGACGGGCCGGCGAAGATGAACGAACCGCTGGGCCGCTTGGGGTCCTTCAGGCCGGCACGAGTACGGCGGATCGCCTTGGAGACGGCCTTGACCGCCTCTTCCTGGCCGATGATCCGCTTGTGCAGCTCGTCCTCCATGCGCAGCAGGCGGGTGGTCTCCTCCTCGGTCAGCTTGAAGACCGGGATACCCGTCCAGTGCGCCAGGACCTCGGCGATCTGCTCCTCGTCGACCTCGGCGACGACGTCGAGGTCGCCGTCCTTCCACTGCTTCTCCCGCTCCGCCTTCTGGCCCAGGAGCTGCTTCTCCTGGTCGCGCAGTTTGGCGGCACGCTCGAAGTCCTGAGCGTCTATGGCCGATTCCTTCTCCCGGCGCACGTCCGCGATCTTCTCGTCGAACTCACGCAGGTCCGGCGGCGCCGTCATGCGGCGGATGCGCATCCGGGCACCGGCCTCGTCGATCAGGTCGATCGCCTTGTCCGGCAGGAAGCGGTCGTTGATGTACCGGTCGGCCAGGGTGGCCGCCTGCACCAGCGCGCCGTCGGTGATCGACACGCGGTGGTGCGCCTCGTACCGGTCGCGCAGACCCTTCAGGATCTCGATGGTGTGCTCCAGGTTCGGCTCGCCGACCTGGATGGGCTGGAACCGCCGCTCGAGAGCGGGGTCCTTCTCCACGTACTTGCGGTACTCCTCGAGCGTGGTCGCGCCGATGGTCTGCAGCTCACCACGGGCCAGCATCGGCTTGAGGATCGAGGCCGCGTCGATCGCGCCCTCCGCGGCACCCGCACCGACGAGCGTGTGGATCTCGTCGATGAACAGGATGATGTCGCCGCGGGTGCGGATCTCCTTGAGCACCTTCTTGAGGCGCTCCTCGAAGTCACCGCGGTAGCGGGAGCCGGCGACCAGCGAGCCGAGGTCCAGCGTGTAGAGCTGCTTGTCCTTCAGCGTCTCGGGCACCTCGCCCTTGACCACCATCTGCGCCAGGCCCTCGACGACCGCGGTCTTGCCGACACCCGGCTCGCCGATCAGGACCGGGTTGTTCTTGGTACGGCGGGACAGCACCTGCATGACCCGCTCGATCTCCTTGGACCGGCCGATCACCGGGTCCAGCTTGCCCTCGCGGGCGGAGGCCGTCAGGTTGCGGCCGAACTGGTCGAGCACCAGCGACGAGGACGGCGTGCCCTCACCGCGGCTGCCCGGCTCGGTCTCCGGCTTGCCCTGGTAGCCCGACAGGAGCTGCAGCACCTGCTGGCGGACCCGGTTGAGGTCGGCGCCGAGCTTGACCAGCACCTGGGCGGCCACGCCCTCGCCCTCTCGGATCAGGCCCAGCAGGATGTGCTCCGTGCCGATGTAGTTGTGGCCGAGCTGCAGCGCCTCGCGCAGCGACAGCTCCAGCACCTTCTTGGCCCGAGGTGTGAAGGGGATGTGCCCGCTCGGCGCGTGCTGCCCCTGGCCGATGATCTCCTCGACCTGCTGACGCACGCCCTCCAGCGCGATCCCCAGCGACTCGAGCGCCTTGGCCGCGACACCCTCACCCTCGTGGATCAAGCCCAGGAGGATGTGCTCGGTGCCGATGTAGTTGTGGTTGAGCATCCTGGCCTCTTCCTGGGCCAGGACAACCACCCGCCTCGCGCGGTCGGTGAACCTCTCGAACATTCGCACTCCCTGACTGCTGCGCCGGCGGCCCTAATCCACCCCGTTCCCGCGTTGGTGGATTCAGCACCGTAGGACCACTGTAGTCGCCCGGCCTGTCGCGCTCAGTGCCACGCACGACCACAGATTGATGACAGGCACTCTGCACCGGGCACCGTCTTACCGGACATCCCTCACAACGTGCGGTCAGAAGCACGGATTCCAGAAGATGGAACCTGTCCGCTGTCCGCGAACACCGCACTTCGCGGGGACGTCCGGTCACCCGATCAGATCAACCCGGCACCGGGTGCCTTGTCCGGTTGGACGGACAAAACGGGCGCATGACCCGGCTACATCCGGCCACGGTGGCGCGAGCCGATCGGCACCACCATCGGCGTGCCGGCCACCGGGTCGGTCATGATCTTGGCGTCCAGGTCGAAGACGTCCCGCAGCAGCTGCTCGGTCAGCACGTCGTGCGGGTCGCCCTGGGCCACGATCTCGCCGGCCCGCATGGCCACCAGCCGGTGCGAGTAGCGGGCGGCGAGGTTGAGGTCGTGCAGCACCATCACCACGGTCGTGCCGCGGGTCGCGTGCAGGTCCTGGACCAGGTCCAGCACATCCACCTGGTGGGCCAGGTCCAGGTAGGTGATCGGCTCGTCGAGCAGCAGCAGCTCGGTCTCCTGGGCCAGCGTCATCGAGATCCATGCCCGCTGCCGTTGCCCGCCGGACAACTCGTCCACGACCCGGTGAGCATGCTCGTCCATGCCGGTGAGCTTCAGCGCGTCGGTCACAGCGGCCTCGTCGGTCACCGACCACTGCCGGTACCAGGTCTGGTGCGGGTGCCGGCCACGCGCGACCAGGTCGGCTACGGTCAGCCCGTCGGGCGCCTGCGGGGTCTGCGGCAGCAGGCCGACTGTCCGGGCGACCTCCTTGGTCGGCAGCTTGTCGATCCGCTTGCCGTCCAGCAGCACCTCACCGGCCCGCGGGGCCAGCAGCCGGCCCAGCGCACGCAGCAAGGTGGACTTGCCACAGCCGTTCGGGCCGATCACCGACGTGATGGTGCCCTGCTCGACCGCCAGGTCGAGGTCGTCGACCACCAGCCGCTCGCCGTAGCCCAGGCCCAGGCCGCTCGCGTGCAACCGGACCCGGGTCTTCACCTGCGTACCTGCCACCACCGCAGCATAGCCGGGCAGGTTAGGCATACCTAACCCCTGGTCAGGGCGCATTTTGACGCGAAAAAGGCCCGTGGCGGCGCCACGGGCCAGTGGATTTTTCGCCACTCCGCGCGGTTTTAGTCCCGGTTGTTGTGGTAAGCCTCGGTGACTTCCTTCGGGATACGTCCGCGATCGGAAACTTTGTATCCCTTCTTGCGGGCCCACTCGCGAATTGCCTGGTTCTGGTCGCGATCCACCGCCGCGGTGCGGGCGGCGCGGCCCACGGCCGGCCTTCCCGGTGCGCGCTTACGGCCGCCGGAACGCCGGGCGTGATCCACGTAGTCACTCAGGATCTCCCTGAGCTTCTCCGCATTGCCACCGGACAGATCGATCTGGTACGAAACGCCGTCCAGCCCGAACTCGAGGGTCTCCTCGGCTTCTGATCCGTCAATGTCGTCAACGAGGGTCACCGTGACCTTCTGCGCCATACGTCGCCTCCTCGGGTCAATGCTGGTTGCGGATAGCTGGCGTGACCGGCATGTAATGAATACTCCGTACGCGTAGGCTAGCGCAAATTCTTCGAACAGGCGATGCCGGTTTCATTGCCGGCGAACCGGCGGGAACTGGCGATCGTGTCGGCGATCGCGAACCCGGTGAGTGCCATCAACGGCCGATCGATACCCATTCCGACTCCACCACTGGGTGGCATTCCGTACTCCAGTGCGCGCAGAAAGTCCTCGTCCGACCGCATCGCCAGGTCATCGGGGGCGTGTACGGCAGCGTGACCGGGTCGTCACCGAAAACGTGGTCCGCCGCCTGGCGCGATCGACTGCCTGGTCAGAACTCCTGCCGCGGGTATGCGGGCGCGGACCTGGAGAACTTCGCTATGCGAACTCGGGCGAATGCGAGGAATCACGTCGCTCATTCCACGAACGGCCGAACGGCAGGACCGCCATGAAGCGGCCGTGGCATCGGCGTTTCGACCTCGGTGAATGCCCCGCTGTGGAACGAGTCACGCAATGACCGGACGACTGCGTGTCGTTGCGTACCATGCAGCGCCCCCTGCCGGGTACATGATCAGGTCGGCATAACGTCGCCGCGGCCGATTCCCCGCCAACGTTCGCGAGGCCGGGCCACCTGGCCATGGGCGCAAAGCGCACGGAAAAACCGGGACGGCTTTCCGGCGGGATACCTTGGGAGGGTGAGCACACCCGAAGCGGAACTGCGTGCCCGGCGGGCCGGCTCGTTCGGTGCGCAAGCGCGGGCCTATGCGGAGCACCGGCCCGATTATCCCGATCCGGCAATCGACTGGGTGTTACCGCCCGATCCCGTGCATGTCCTGGACTTGGCGGCCGGAACCGGAAAACTCACCCAATCGTTGGTTGCCCGCGGGCTGCGGGTGACCGCGGTGGAACCCGATCCGGGGATGCGCGCGGAACTGCGGAAAAGGTTTCCCGGCACCAAGGCGCTGGCCGGGACGGCCGAAGACATTCCGCTGGCCGGCGCTTCGGTGGACGCGGTCCTGGTCGGGCAGGCCTTTCACTGGTTCGACGTGCCCAAAGCGCTCAACGAGATCGGCCGGGTGCTGCGGCCGGGCGGGGCGCTGGGCGCGATGTGGAACCTGGAGGACGAGCGGGTCGAATGGGTGGCGCAGTTCGAGGAGCTGATCCGGCCCCGGGTGAGCCGCGAGTGGACGGCCCGCAACCCCATGCCGGACAGGCACCCGTTGTTCGAGCCGTTTCAGCAGCAGGCGTTCGACCACTCGTTCCGCCGGACCGCCGAGACCCTGGCCGCGACCGTCGGCACGCATTCGCACATGCTCGTGTCCTCCGACGAGGACCGGGCGGCGGTCCTGACCCGGCTGCACGCCTTTCTCGAGTCGCGCCCGGAAACCGCGGGCGGCGGCGAGTTCGAGGTCCCGCTGCGCACCCTCGTCATGCGCACGTACCGCCGCTAACGCTGATTGCGTTCGAAGACCAGGCGCAGGCCCAAGAGGGTCAGATCCGGGTGGTGGAACTGGATCGTCTCCGACTCGGCCACCACGACCGGGGCGAGGCCACCGGTGGCGATCACCGTGACCGGACCGGTCTTGTCGTGGCCCTGCTCGTGCAGCTCCGCGATGATCCGCCGGACCAGGCCGTCGACCTGGCCGGTGAACCCGTAGAGGATCCCGGACTGCAGGCATTCCACGGTGTTCTTGCCGATCACCGACCGGGGCTTGGCGATCTCCACCTTGCGCAGCGCCGCCGCCCGCGCGGCCAGCGCGTCCACCGAGATCTCGATGCCGGGCGCGAACACCCCGCCGAGGAACTCGCCCTTGGCGGAGATCACGTCGATGTTCGTGGACGTGCCGAAGTCGACGACCACGCACGCAGTGCTGTAGAGGTGGTGCGCGGCCAGGGTGTTGATCACCCGGTCGCCGCCGACCTCCTTGGGGTTGTCGACCAGCAACGGCACACCCGTGCGGACGCCGGGCTCGACGATCAGCTTGGGCACGCCGTCGTAGTACCGGCCGAGCATCACCCGCAGTTCCCGCAACACGGCCGGGACTGTGGACAGCGCCGACACCGCGGTGACCTTGTCCGCGTTCTCGCCGAGCAGGCCGCGCATGGTCAGGGCCAGCTCGTCCGCGGTCATCCGGGCGTCGGTGCGCATCCGCCAGTCGTGGACGAGGCGTTCACCGTCGTACAGGCCCAGGACGATGTTGGTGTTGCCGACGTCGATCGCGAACAGCACGTCAGGAGTTCTCCAGCAGCGCGTCCAGCATCGCCGCGTCGGCCGTCTCGGCGGAGACCGCGCCGCTCTGCAGGCCGGAGCCCTCGGGCGCGTGCGCGGGGTCGTCGCCCAGGCTGACCGGCTTGTTCTCGGCGTCCACGAACACCACCTTGGGCCGGAACGCGGCGGCCTCGGCGCTGTCCATCAGCCCGTAGGAGATCACGATGACCAGGTCACCGGGGTGCACCAGGTGCGCCGCGGCGCCGTTGATGCCGATCACGCCGGTGCCGCGCTCGCCCTCGATGACGTAGGTCTCCAGGCGCGCGCCGTTGGTGACGTCCACGATCGCCACCTGCTCGCCGGGCAGCAGGTCGGCGGCCTCCATCAGGTCCGGATCCAGCGTCAGCGAACCCACGTAGTGCAGGTCCGCCTGGGTCACCGTGGCCCGGTGGATCTTGGATTTCAGCATCGTGCGCAGCATTCCGGTCGCCCCTCTAGTGCTGTTCCGGCTCGGGTGGTTCGCCCAGCCACAGCGCGGTGTTGTCGATAAGTCTGGTTGTTCCGACCTTGGCGGCGACAAGCAGCCTGCCCTCACCCCGTTCGGGCGGCGCGGCCAGGTCCGGCGAACGGACCTCGACGTAGTCGACGTCGAGGTCGGGGTGCGCGGCCAGGACCTCCTGGGCGGCTTTCTGGACGGCCTCGGCGCCGCCACGGCCCGCATGCGCGCCCGCGGTGAGCGCCGCCGACAACGCCACCGCGCTCTGCCGCTGCGGTTCGGTCAGGTAGACGTTGCGGGAGGACAAGGCCAGGCCGTCGGACTCGCGCACGGTCGGCACGCCAAGGACACGGGTCTCCATGTCCAGGTCCTTGACCATCTGCTTGACCAGGGTGAGCTGCTGGTAGTCCTTCTCGCCGAACATCGCGTAGTCGGGGCGGACGATGTTGAACAGCTTGTTCACCACTGTCAGCACGCCCGCGAAGTGACCGGGCCGGACCGCGCCCTCGAGCTGGTCGCCGAGCGGGCCAGGGTGCACCTGGACCTGCGAGCCGGGCGGGTACATGTCCTCGACACCCGGGGTGAAGACGATCTCCACGCGCTCGTCCGAGCAGACCTCGAGGTCCTTCTCGATGGGGCGCGGGTAGCGGGACAGGTCCTCGTTCGGGCCGAACTGCAGCGGGTTCACGAAGATGGACGTGACCAGGACGGTGTTCGGGATGTTGCGGGCCCGGCGGATCAGCTCCCGGTGGCCCGCGTGCAACGCGCCCATCGTCGGCACGAACGCGATCTTGGTGCCCACCGCCCGCAGGGCACGCGTCACCCGCGCGACCTCCTGGGGGCTGCTGTGCACATGCAGCCTGCCACGGGTGAACTGTGGTGCGGTCGTCAACTCAGGGCTCCTCATCAATGGCCTTGAACACATCCGGCGCGAGGTCCGGGCGCAGCAGGCCGTTGGCCGCCGCCCGGTCCGCGGTCCTGCGGGCAAGCTCCCGATAGGCGGGCAACATCTCGGGTGCCTTGTCCCGCAACACATCCAAGTGTTTCCGGACGGTACCCGCGTCACCGCGCGCCACCGGCCCGGTCAACGCGCGGTCACCATGCCGCAGCGCGTTGTCCAGCGCGGCGGACAGCAACGGGCCGATCAGCCGCTCCGGGGTCGCGATGCCTTGTTTGCGCAGCAGGTCGACCGCGTCACTGACCAGGGTCATCAGGTGGTTCGCACCGTGCGTGAGCGCCGTGTGGTACGCCGCCCGCGCCTCCGAGGGCACCCGGACCGGATCCGACCCCATCTCGACCACCAGGGCCTCACCGACGTTCCACGCGGCCTCATCCCCGTCGGCCGCGGTGATCCCGACCGAGCAGGCCGTGATCCGGTCCAAGTCCTCCGGGCGCCCGGTGAACGTCATCACCGGGTGCAGCGCAAGCGGCAGCGCCCCATGCTCGGCAGCGGGCCCGAGGACCTCGATCCCGTGCGCCCCAGACGTGTGCACAACGATCTGCCCCGGCCGCAACGACCCAGTGGCCGCCAACCCACGGACCATCCCGTTCAACGCGTCATCCGGCAGCGCCAGCAACACGAGGTCGGCCTTGCTCACCACTTCGTCGGGCGGCAGCAACGGCACACCCGGCAACATCTCCTCGGCCCGCCGCACCGAGTCCCGCGAGACCCCCGAGGCGGCCACCACCGTGTGCCCGGCCCGCGCCAACGCCGCGCCGAGCACCACACCCACCCTCCCAGCGGACACAACGCCCACTCCGAGACGCGCGGGGCGGCTCATGACAAGTCATCTCCCTTTCGTTCCAGTCCCGATCCCGGGTACCGGACGATTGGCGCGAGGGTAACCGGGCAGAAAAGACACCGCATCATCCAGGTGACCACCACCACCCACCCAACCACCCCCGAATCGTTACCCCACCCACCCCAGCGCACGCCGCAACCAGGGTCCCCCGCCGGGGGATCCCCTGCTTTCACGATCGCACGGAGGGGCGACAGTTCGGAGCGGACGGCCTCAGTCGTGGGGGAGTTATCCACAGGGTGCGGGGTTATCCACAACAGCCTGCGGACAGTGGACGACCAAGACTTTGTGTGCTTGCGGCACACCCAGAAACCGACCAGTCAGGGATTCGGGCGCCTCATCGATCGCGGCCGAGCAGCGACTCGGGCCGCACGACATACAGCGACTCCGGTCCCACACCGTTGTGTTGCCCACCGCGACCACACGGTGACCCGAGCCAGTCCCAAGCAGGAGCCTTTCCTCGGAACGGCACGATCTCACCGTCCGGAGCCACGCGAGCGACTACCCCGGCACGAACAAGACGCTCCGCACCGGCCAGGACTCGACATCCCAAAGTTGACGCAAAAGCCCACCATTCACAGCCCACCACCATCGTATTGGCGCGCAAGCGCACACGTGATCTTCGTGCCTTCTCCCTCTGGGTGGCCCTGCCGCGCGGCGAGCGCATTCTTTTCAGCGCCCCCAAAACGCCCCAGACACCCCAATGCCCCAATACGCCCCAGAGGCCAAAAGAGTCAGCGGCGAGAAGCCTCACGGGCAGCAGCCCGGCTCCGCCGAACCACCCCAGCCAACTCCCCCTCCCGCCCATTCCGGCTGTGCAAAGCAAAAGCAAGCTCGGTAACGGCAACCTGATACTCCCCAACAGCGGCCCCAGCCCCAGCCCCGAACTGCCGCCGAGCCTTGACCCGCCACTCCTTCCGCCGCTTGAGACTCGAGAGGAGCTCAACCTCACTCGGCGCCACCAGCCCCTCCTCGACCAGCCTGGGCAGCGCAGCGGCGACGATCTTCTGCTCCCGCTTCCGAGCCCAGTTGACCAGCACACCGGCCGCGACGAACAACGGAACCATGATCAAGAAGTAGACGTTCAAGAACGTGGTCCCCGACCCGAGAGTCGCCGCAGCGTTCCAAAGCGCATGCAACCCAACAGCCAGCAGATACCCGCCCAGAGGCGCACCAATACGCCCAGCCCGAGTCCGAGCCTGCGAAGAAATCCCCAGCCCAATCCCAGTCATCACAGTGAACAACGGATGGATGAAAGGCGCGAGCACCCCACGAAGAATGAAAGCAGCAAGCACCCCCGCAGTAGTCGCAGTCCCAAACCCGTGCTCAACGAAGATCCGCCCGAAGTAATAGATGTTCTCCGTGAACGCGAACCCCGCCGCACACATCCCCGCGTAGACAATCCCGTCGATGACGCCATCGAACTCATGCCGCCGCTTCAACAAGATCGCCAGCACGAAGGCGCCCTTAGCGGCCTCCTCCACGAGCGGCGCCGACACCACCGCGCTGATGGTGTCCCCGCCCTGCCTGCCCAGCAGCAAGTCACCCACGGCTTCCGCTGTGTTGTTGATGAGCAGGGCCGTCAGTGTCGCTCCGCAGGCGCCCCAGGCGAACGCCAGCCACAGGAGCTTGGCGGGTTCCGGTTCCCAGCGGTCGATCCACAGGAACACGGCGACCACGGGCACGACGGGCAACAGCGCGCCCGCCAAACCCACCAGCTCGGCGACTATCCCCACCCGCGCGGTGAGGTAGGCGAACACGCCCAGTCCACAAAGGCTCAGAACTATCAGGCCAAGCACCGGCAACAGAACGGTCAGCCGGCGCGGTGTCGGCCGTTTGGTCACAGCCGGCTCCTCGATCATCACGACGCGAAACCCTAGCGGGCGACCTGGGAACGCGCCGGAAGCTAGTCGTCGTCGCGGCGACGGCGGCGGCGCGGGCTGTCGGCGGTGCCGTAGGCGGCGAGCAGTTCGCTGACGGACTTGCCCTCGGCGTGCGAACCGGTTGGTGGGGGTGGGGCAACGGGTTTGGCGTGGCTGCCGGTGTTCCGCGCACCCGACATGGAGTCCTGCCAGGACGCAACGTCGTCGGGGCGGCGACGGCGCCCGCCGGTGGACGCGCCCGGCTCCTCAACGGCCCGGCGGCGGCCACCGGTCTCCTCGGCGCGGCGGCGGCCACCCGAGTCGGCAGGCGGCGGGGTGTCGACAACCCGCGACTCCGGTACGCGTGTCTGGAACGAAGGCTGCACCCGGGTCTCCGCGGCCGCGGGCACCATCGGCACGGGCATCTCGGCGGAAGGCTGGCTGCGCGGCGGGCGGGGCTCGGCGGGAGGCGGCATGCGGTTCTCAGCCGGTTTCACGGGCTGAACACGAGTCTGCGAGGCCGAAGAGGACATAGCCGGAGGCAACGGCTGCACACGAGTCTCAGCGGCTGCAGGAGACAACGGCTGTACCCGAGTCTCTGCGGCAGCTGGGGAGACTGGTGGCTGCACACGAGTTTCCGCTGCTGCAGGCGACACCGGCCGAACGCGCGTCGCGGGATCCGCCGGGATGGGCGCCTGCACGCGGGTCTCAGCCTCCGGACGCGGCAACGGCTGGCTCTGCTGGCCCTTCGGCGGACGCGGCGGACGGCCCGGCTGAACAGGCGGCTGGGGCGGTTGTTGTGGAGCAGC
Organism: Actinocrispum sp. NPDC049592; assembly: GCF_040675465.1. Taxonomy (NCBI): domain Bacteria; kingdom Bacillati; phylum Actinomycetota; class Actinomycetes; order Pseudonocardiales; family Pseudonocardiaceae; genus Actinocrispum; species Actinocrispum sp. NPDC049592. The sequence goes on from NZ_JBFAPA010000001.1 coordinate 510,475, forward strand.
GGCCTGGCGCTCCCACGACGGCGTCCAGTTCGGATCGATGCCCTCACCAAGGCTGCGCGCCGAGTCACCGGCCAACGGCCGCTGGTAGGAGTCCTGACGCGACGGGGTGGCCTGTCCTGGTTGGACGACCGGCTCCCACCAGCCCGAACCGGGATCGGCCGGGTCGATGCGCTCCTCGCGGGTCAACGGCCGCGGCTGCTGGCGAGCCTGCCGCTCCTGCGGGCGCTGCGCCTCACGCGCGGCCGGACGCTGGGGCTGCTGACGTTGGGTCGGTGGGCGGCGCGGTGCCTGGCGGTCCGCCGGCACGCGGTCCATCAGCTCGGTCTGCGGCTCGGCCGGGATGATCACCTGTTCGCGGGACACTGCTCCGGACGACTGACTAGGGCTGAGCCGTTTCACCTGCGACTGCCGGGAGATCTGCGGGGCCTCGTCACCGAGCGACCGCATCCGGGTCGCCTGCAGCGCGAGCCGCTCGACCAGCACCTCGCCGCCCAGCAGGCCTTGCAGCGTCTCGCGCAGCGCGCCCAGCTCGGTGCGCAGCGCGGCGATCTCGTTGCTGGACTGCTCCTCGGCCTTGCGCTTGGCCTCGGCCTCCAGCTCCAGCTCGTACTCCCGCCGGGCGGCGATCTCCCGCTCCAGTTCCAGCTCGTAGATCGCGCGCAGCTCGGCGGAGTTGTCGGTCCTGTCGGTCACCTGGCGGCGGAACCGGGCGGCGAGGAACGCGCCGACCAGGGCGGCCCACAGCGCGGCCACGATCCCCAGCTTGAGGAACCGGGCGTCGTCGCTGAACACCAGGACGAGCGTGGCACCGAGCCCCAGCACCAGTGCACCGCCCAGCAACAGGCGCGCCGTGCTCGGCACCCTGCGGCCTTCACGCGGCGAGGGCGCACGGCTCGTCATGCCCTACACCGTACCGGGCAGTTACAAGGTCGAGACCAAGTCGTGTCGGTTCAAAAGTTAAATCCGCGTTGAGCAGCGGTCAGTGGTCGCCGGGATCGTCCGGGTCCTTGGGCGTCCGCAAGCAGTGCTCCAGCCACAGACCCGCGCCGATCAGCAGGGCCGCGCACACGATGCCGATCACCGAACTGGTGGTGTCGTTCGCCGCGGCGACGATGTCCGACCGCTTCGGCAGGACGTAGACGAGCACCCCCAGCCAGGCGCCGAGCATGATCGCGCCCAGCATGGACGACGCCTTGGCCAGCGCCACCGCCCGCGCCGCCGCAAGCGCTTGCACCGGACGGCCCGTCTTCGACCGGATCCGCGCGCGCAGCGAGAACCCCAGCACCACGTCGATAACGGCGATGACCACCAGGGTCACACCGGCCAAAGTGGGCAACGGCGGCAGCGAGCCGTACGCCGACTGCATGATCAGGTACAGCACGATCCCGGCGACCAGCCCGGCGGCGATCAGGTCGCGCGGCTTGGTGAACCTCACACGGCCTCCAGCTTCAGGTCCTCGCGCCGCCGCACACCCGCGATCTCGCTCGCGGGCAGCGCGGCCACCAGGTCCGCAATCCTGCCGTGCCCGGGAAGTTCGGCGTCGGGCTGCACCTCGAGCCACGGCACCAGCACGAACGCCCGCTCGTGCGCACGTGGATGCGGCAGCTCCAAGGTGGGATCTTCGCTGGTCACGCCCGCTACGGTGATCACGTCGACGTCCAACGTCCGCGGTCCCCAACGGACTTCACGCACCCGGCCGGCCGCGTTCTCCAGCGTATGCGCGCGATGCAACCAGCCCCATTCGTCGATGTCCTCATGGGACACGACGACGATGGCGTTGAGGTAGTCGTCCTGGCCGGTGACACCCCACGGCGCTGTCTCGTACACCGACGACACCGCCAGCGCGGGCAGACCATCCACAACGGACTGCAGGTGGCCGAGGCGATCGCCCATGTTGGACCCAATGGACAGCACTGCCGTCGTCATCCGCGCTCCCGGCGCACGGTCACCGCGACATCCTCGAACGTCAACGGGATCGGCGCTGATGGCTTGTGGACAGTCACTTCCACGGCGGTCACGCGCTCGTCGGTCAGCACATCGCCGGCGATCTCGGCGGCCACGGTCTCGATGAGGTCGCGCGCCGGACCGGCCACGATCGCCGCCGCGCGCTCCGCGAGTTCGCCGTAGTGCAACGTTTTGGTGAGGTCGTCCGTCTCCGCCGCTTCGGTCAGCGAGAGCCACGCGGTGATGTCGACCAGGAAGTCCTGGCCGTCGCGTTTCTCGTGCTCGAACACGCCGTGATTGCCACGCACCCGAAGACCGGTGAGCGTGATCCGATCAGCCACAAGTCCCCCATTCGGCGACGACCCGCACGGCGTCCAGCGAACGCGCCACATCGTGCACCCGCACGCCCCACACGCCTTTGGCCGCTGCCAGCGTCGAAATCGCCGCTGTGGCGTCCTCGCGGCCGTCTGGCGGCCTTGGCGTGCCGTCGGCGTCCGCCAGCAGCCGGCCGATGAAACGCTTGCGCGAGGCGCCGACCAGCACTGGGAAGCCCGAGCCGATGAACACGTCCAGGTGACGCAACAACGCCCAATCGTGTGGCGCTTGCTTGGCGAAGCCCAACCCTGGGTCGATGACGATCGCCTCTTCGGGTACACCTGCCTGGATCGCCGCGTCGATGCGCTGGTGGAGCTCGGCCCGGACCTCGCCGACCACATCGGTGTAGTTGGCCAGGGAGTTCATGTCCTTGCTGTGGCCACGCCAGTGCATGAGGATCCACGGCACCTTGGCGTTCGCCACGACCCTCGCCATGTCCGGGTCCGCGAGCCCACCCGACACGTCGTTGACCACAGTGGCCCCGGCCCGCAGCGCCGCCTCAGCCACCCGTGCACGCATGGTGTCCACGCTGATCCGCACACCCGCGCCGGACAGTTCCTTGATCACCGGCTCGATCCGGGCGATCTCGATCTCCGGCTCGACCCGTTCCGCCCCCGGCCGCGTCGACTCCCCGCCGACATCCACCAGGTCGGCACCCAGCGCCCACATCTCGTGCGCGTGGTTCACCGCGTCGTCCACCGAGAGGTAGCGGCCACCGTCGGAGAACGAGTCCGGGGTGACATTCAGGACGCCCATCACCACGCAGCGGCCCGGGTCGGGCAGCAGCCGGTGGGTCATCTGCGCGCCTTCATCAGGTCCAGCGCCTCGGCCCTGGACGACGCCGAGGTCTTGAAGATGCCGCGCACCGCCGACGTCGTGGTCCGCGCCCCGGGCTTGCGGATCCCCCGCATCGACATGCACAGGTGCTCGGCCTCGACCACCACGATCGCCCCGCGCGGCTGCAACGTGCGCACCAGCGAGTCGGCGATCTGCGAGGTCAGCCGTTCCTGCACCTGCGGCCGTTTCGCATAGGCGTCGACCAGCCGCGCCAGCTTCGAAAGCCCGGTCACTTTCCCGTGTTCGTTGGGGATGTAACCGACATTCGCGACCCCATGGAATGGCAGCAAATGGTGTTCGCAGTTATGCGTCAAATGCCCCGCCACCAAAAAAGTCGGATGCGGGTCACAAGTAAAACTGTGAACCGTGACCGGCCCGGGAATCGGCTCGACCGACTCGACCTCGGCCCACTCCGAGCCGGCCAGGCTGGTCCGGTGCGAATCCTGGGCGAACCCGTGCCGCAGGGACCACCCGTCCACCGACGCGCCGACCGCGGCGAGCGCCGGACGGGCAAGGGCCTTCCCACCCGGCACCGTCCATTCGACGGATGTCCCGGCGACGTCCTTCGCCTCCATCCAGCCCGCGGGCGTCGCGAGCGGATGGTCGGGCGTCACCCGGAACCGGCCCTTCGCGGTCCGCACCTCGACGAGCCCGGGAGCCGTCCGAGTGGTCACACCAACGACCGTGGTCTCGGTGAGCTCGCCGTCCACCAAGGTCCACAACCGGTCACCGGCACCGACGATCCGAGCCGCTTTCGGCCCGTCAACGGCATCGACCGGCTGCGCCCCCGGCAGGCAGTACGAGTACATCGGGATGTCCGTGACCAGGACGAGTTCTTCGTGGCTCTCGTCGAACGTCTTGGCCAGGACGGAGTCCGCGTCCATGTACAGACCGGCGAACATCTCCCGGTAGGCGCGGGCGACCCGCGCCGGGGTGTCCGCGAGGCCTTCGCGGTCGGGGTCCTCGCCGCAGGCCAGCAGCAGCTCGCGGACCGCGTTCTCGGCGCGGACCTGGTCGAATACAGGCCGAACGGAGTGACCGGGGGCCACTCCGTTCGGGTTGATGTCGCTGCTCAGCTCTTGTCCCGCTCGTCCGGGTCCTGGTTGGGGGACGTGGCGGGCCGCCAGCCGGGAGGCGCGCCGTAGTTGGGCGGGCCGCCGGCCCGCTTCTCCGGCGTGTACGGCGGCGGAGGCGAGTAGCCGGGCTGCGGGGTGTACGAGGCAGGCGGCAGGCCGTTGGGCAGCGCGCCGTTGTTCGCCTCCTTGGGCAGGTCCTTGGCCCCGCCCACGGCACCGACCGGGGTCGGCTCCGGCTCCTCCTGCAGCGGCGGCCACGGCTCGCCCCGCTCCATCGCCAGCTCACCGCGGGTCTTGACCGGCGGCTTGTCGGACGGGACGCGCTCGCCGAAGTCGTTGAACGCGGTGATCCGGGGGCGCTTCTCCACCCGGGAGAAGATCCGCTCCAGGTCCTTGCGCTGCAACGTCTCCTTGTCCAGCAGCTCGACCACCAGGTCGTCGAGGACGTCGCGGTAGGTGTTGAGCACCTCCCACGCCTCGGTGTGGGCCGCCTCGATCAGCGCCCGCACCTCCTCGTCGATCTCGTGCGCGACCTCCAGCGAGTAGTCCGGCGCGTGGCCCATCGACCGGCCCAGGAACGGGTCGCCCTGGTCCTGGCCGTACTTCACGGCACCCAGCCGGGCGCTCATGCCGTACTCGGTCACCATCGCCTTGGCGATCTTGGTGGCCTGGTCGATGTCCGAGGAGGCACCGGTGGTCGGCTCGTGGAACACCAGCTCCTCGGCTGAACGCCCGCCGAGCGCGAACACCAGGCGCGCGATCATCTCCGAGCGGGTCATCAAGCCCTTGTCGTCCTCGGGGACGACCAGAGCGTGCCCGCCCGTGCGGCCGCGCGGCAGGATGGTCAGCTTGTAGACCGGCTCGAGGTCCGGCATCGCCCACGCGGCGAGCGCGTGCCCGCCCTCGTGGTAGGCGGTGATCTTCTTCTCCTTCTCGGAGATGATCCGGCTCTTGCGGGCCGGACCGCCGATCACCCGGTCCACCGACTCCTCGAGCGCGAGACCGTCGATCATGGTGCCGTTCTGGCGAGCAGTCAGCAGCGCGGCCTCGTTGAGCACGTTGGCCAGGTCGGCGCCGGACATCCCGACGGTCCGCTTGGCCAGCGCCTGCAGGTCCACGTCGGCCGCCATCGGCTTGCCCTTGGAGTGCACCTCGAGGATCTTGCGGCGGCCGGTCAGGTCCGGCGCGGAGACCGGGATCTGCCGGTCGAACCGGCCCGGGCGCAGCAGCGCCGGGTCGAGGATGTCCGGCCGGTTGGTCGCCGCGATCAGGATGATCCCGCCGCGCGCGTCGAACCCGTCCATCTCGACCAGCAGCTGGTTCAGGGTCTGCTCGCGCTCGTCGTGACCACCGCCGAGGCCGGCGCCGCGCTGGCGGCCGACCGCGTCGATCTCGTCGACGAAGATGATGCACGGCGCGTTCTGCTTCGCCTGCTCGAACAGGTCGCGGACACGCGAGGCACCGACACCGACGAACATCTCGACGAAGTCCGATCCGGAGATCGTGTAGAACGGCACGCCCGCCTCACCGGCGACCGCACGCGCCAGCAGCGTCTTGCCGGTTCCGGGCGGGCCGTAGAGCAGCACGCCCTTCGGGATCTTCGCGCCGAGCGCCTGGTATCGGCCCGGGTTCTGGAGGAAGTCCTTGATCTCGTACAGCTCTTCGACGGCCTCGTCGGCACCGGCCACGTCGGCGAACGTGGTCTTGGGCATGTCCTTGGACAACTGTTTGGCCTTGGACTTGCCGAAGTTCATCACCCGGTTCCCGCCGCCCTGGACGTTGTTCATCATCCAGAGCAGCAGCAGGCCCAGCAGCACCAGCGGGATGGCGAACAGCAGGATCTGGGAGAGGAAGGACTCCTGTGTGACCTTCGTCTCGAAATTGACGTTGTTCGTCCGGAGCAGGTTGAACACGTCGTCGCCGGCCGTGGCCGGGAAGGACGTGAAGATCTGCCGCTGGCCGTCGGCCTTGCTGGGGTCCTTGAGGGTCAGCTTGAGCTGCTGCTCCTTGTCCTCCAGCGTCGCCTTGTCAACGTTGCCCGTGGTGACCTGCGTGATCGCCTGTGTGGTGGAGACCTGCGAATAGCCACGGGTGTCGTCGAAGATCGTGCTGAACGCGAGGTACAGCAGGAACACCGCCAAGATCCACAGCAGCGGGTTTCGGAGCAGTCGCTTGCGGTCCAATTCACTTACGGCCGCCCGGCGGCCTCGACCCTCCCTGGCTTGCTTACCGGGCCGTGGCAACCCCACAGCCCACACCGGCGGGACAATCCGGTCCAACCAGCGTACCGCCCATATCCAACGCCGTTGGCGTCTAGTTCACTGAGGGTAGCTCGCGGCAGGGTGCCCTCGCCGGACACGGGAACTTAACGGGCGGGTTCCACGTGCGGTTCCCGGCGAAACTGAGGGGTCCCTCAGCTTGCGTAGACCTTGGGGTCCAGCGTGCCGATGTAGGGCAGGTCACGGTAGCGCTCGGCGTAGTCGAGGCCGTACCCGACGACGAACTCGTTCGGGATCTCGAAGCCCACGTACTCCACCGGCACGTCCACCTTGACCGCGTCCGGCTTGCGCAGCAGCGTGCACACCCGCAGCGTGGCCGGCCCGCGCGACTGCAGGTTCTTGAGCAGCCACGACAGGGTCAGGCCCGAGTCGATGATGTCCTCGACGATCAGCACGTCCCGGCCGGCGATGTCCCGGTCGAGGTCCTTGAGGATGCGCACCACCCCCGAGGAGGAGGTGGCCGAGCCGTAGGAGCTGACCGCCATGAACTCCAGCTGGACGGGGATCGGCAGGGCCCGGGCGAAGTCGGTCATGAACATCACGGCGCCCTTCAGGACGCCGACCAGCACGAGGTCCGAACGCGCGCCGCCGGCCGGATAGTCATCGGCCACCTGCTTGGCGAGTTCGGCGATCTTCTCGTTGATCTCTTGCTCGGTGATCAGCACGGAGGCGATGTCGCCGTCGTACACGCCTTCCCCTCTCAAGGTTCCCGGTCCGGCTTGTGCACGCAGAGCGTCCCATGGCCGCGCCGGGCCGCAAAGCCGCCCGGCAACCACACAGGCCCCTGACCACGCCATTCACTCACAAGGGCGTCCACCGACCGGAGGTGTCCGGCAGTGAGTTCGGCCACCCCGGCATCTTTCAGCCAACTTCTCAGCACGCGTTTGCGGACCGCGACCGGCACGTCACGCAAAGCCGCTACCTGCAGTGTTCCTTTGTCCTCTGCGGACTCCAGAATGCGCGCGGACCATGCGTCGAGCGCGTCGAGGTCCTCCCGCAGCTGATCCGCCGTCCGCGCGAGGGCCCCGGGAACTCCACCCTGAAGGACCTCCTCCATGAGGGGGATGACCTCATGCCTCAGACGCACACGGGTGAAGCGTTGATCTTCGTTGTGCGGGTCCCGCCAAGGCTCCAGGCCCAGTTCCCGGCACGCCTGAACGGTCGTCGCGCGACGAACCGTGAGCAGCGGGCGGCCCCAGGGCGGGTCGAGGGCGCGCATGCCGGCGATCGACCTCGGCCCCGAGCCGCGGCCCAGTCCGAGCAGGACCGTCTCGGCCTGGTCGTCCAGGGTGTGGCCGAGCAGGACCAGGTCACCGTGGTGTCTGAGCGCCTCGTAACGGGCTTTTCGTGCCGCTGCTTCGGGGCCGCCGTGGGTGCCGACCTGGATCCGGACGATCTTGGCCTTGATGTCCCGTTGCCGGAGTTGCTCCGCCGCGGTCTCGGCGACCTCGGCGGAGTTGTGCTGCAGGCCGTGGTCGACGATCACCGCTGTCACTTCGGTCAGCGTGCTTGCCGCTACGGCCAGCGCGAGGGAGTCGGCTCCGCCGGACACCCCGACCGCGATCCGGTCCGGATCGGTGTGCTGGAGCAGGGCTTTGACCGCGGTGCGGACGATCAGGGACGCACTCGGCGCAGCCATGCCTCAGGGTCCGTGATCTCCGCGCGCCGCGGCAGGGTCTCCGGCGAGGTCCAGACGGTGTTGAAGCCGTCCATCCCGGCCGCGTCGACGATGTGCTTGGTGAACGCGGCGCCCGCGGCGTACTGCTTGACCTTGGCGTCCACACCCAGAAGTGTGCGCAGCACCCGGTCGAGCAACCCGCCGCCGCGACGGCGTTCGGTGAACCGCCGCCGGATGACGTCCACGGTCGGCACGACCGCCGGGCCAACGTCGTCCATGACGAAGTCCGCATGCCCTTCGAGCAGCGTCGACAGCGAAATGAGCCGATCGAAGGTCTCGCGTTGTTCGGCGGACTGGAGCAGCTCCATCAACGCCACCGGGCCGGTGGACGTGCCGCTGTTGTCCAGCGACCGCCGCCGCGCCTGCTTGATCACCTCGGGCAACCGGTTCAGCGCGCTCGCGGCGGTGTCGTCCATGCCGGACAGGAACTTCTTCACCTCGCCCGCGAAGTACTCGCGCAGCCACGGGACCGCGGTGAACTGCAGCCGGTGCGTGCACTCGTGCAGCGCCACCCACATCCGGAAGTCGCGCGCGGGCACGTCCAAAGCTCGTTGCGCGCCAATGATGTTCGGCGCGACCAGGAGGAGACGGCCGCCGTCGTTGAACGGGTCGTACTGGCCGAGCACCCGGGAACCCAGGAACGCCAGCACCATCCCGGCCTGCACCCCGGCGCTGCCCGCCATCACGCTGCCCAAGGGGCCCGAGTAGGCCCGTGGCAGGGCACCTTCGGTGAGCACGGCCAGGCCCTCGGCCGCGGCCTTGATCCAGCCGGGCCGGTCGACGACCTCGCCCGGCGGCAGTGGCAGGCCCGCACCGAGCCCGGTCTGCAGCCGCACGTGCCCTTCGGCGACGTCGGTGATCTCCCGCAGCTCGCGGACCGCCGCCTCGGCCTCCGCTATCGGGACGTTCGGGCCGCCCCGGACCAGCCGTTGCCCGGTGGAGACGGCGAGCGCCCAGTCCACGGGCGACCCGGCCCCATCACGCTTGATCTCCATCGCCGCTTCCACCCCACCGACGCTACCTCAGCATTTGCGTCCCGTGGCGACACAACCACGGACAGCACATGAATGGTTACCTCGGTGTTCACCGGGTTTCACCTGCAGCCGCAGCTCCGGAGGGTCGAGGCGACCGCGTCGAGCGCCGGGCGGGCGGCGTCCGCGGCGGTCCCGTTGGTCATCATCGCGAACACCAGGATCCGGCCGTCGGCGTCCAGGACGACCCCGGCGAGCGAGTTCACCCCGGACAGCGTGCCGGTCTTGGCCCGGACCCAGCCGCGGCCGACCGCGGACGGCGTCCCGGGCTGGAACCGAGGCTCCAGGGTCCCGCTGCCACCGGCGACGGGCAGACCGCCGAGCAACGAACGCAACTTGGCGGTCCTCGGATCCTTGCCGTCCGGCCCGGCCGCGACCGCGAGCACCGACGCCAGCAGCCTGGCAGGCACATGGTCCGATGTGGACAGTCCACTGCCGTCGATCAGCGCCGCACCGGTCGTGTCGAACCCGTTCTCCTGCAACACCTTCAGCGTCGACCGGCTCACCCCGGCGAACGACGGCTCCTCGCCGACGGCCTTGGCGACCTCACGGGCGACGGTCTCGGCGAGCACGTTGTCGGAGATCTGCAGGTAGTTGTCGATCAGCTCGGCCAGCGGCGCGGACCGGATCTCGCCGAGCACCTTCGCGTCGGCCTCGGCGGTGATCTCCGGCTTCGCGGCGACCGTGGCACCGAGGCGTTTCGCCAGCTCGGTGGCGAGCGTGCGGGCGGGCTGGCCGCTGCGGGCGCTGACATCCAGCGCCGGGTTCTGCCGTCCGCCGTCCATCATCGCGGGCACGATCGGGGCGATGTACCCACCCGGCACGTCCCCGGGGATCCAGCCCTGCGCGAGACCGTCGCCGGTGTACCGGGTGACATCCAGGTAGACCTGCGTGACCTTGCCCCCTGCGTTCGCTTTCACCTGTGCGACAAGGTCATCCAGGTGCGCGGCGCCCTCGTAGACCGAGTTCTTCCCGGCGGGCAACGAGGAGATGGTCGGGTCGCCGCCGCCGACGAGCACCACCGACCCGGGTTCCTTCCCGGCCACCACCCGGGTGACGAACTGCTGGCCACGGTCGAGCTTCAGCAACGCCGCCGCCGACGTCAGCACCTTCGCGGTCGACGCGGGCATGATCGGCGTGGTGGAGTTGCGTTCCCACAACATCGTCCCGGTCGACGCGTCCATCACCGCGCCGGTCAACGTGCCCAACGCGGGCGCGGACGCAGGCCCGGACAAAGCGTTCTTCACCCCATCAGGGGTAGGCATGGGTGCGTCCGCACTGGGTCCCTTGAGGGCAGGCGTGAACGCCACCGGCGAAGGCGCGGGCTGGATCGCCACCGCGGGCGTGTCCTTGCCCAGCAACTTCTCCCGCACCTGCGGCACCCCGAAGGCAACCCCAACCGCCACAACGACAACAGCGGCGGCGGTGATCAGCAGGGCCTTCTTCTTGTTGCGTGGGGGCGCTTCCCGGGTCGGCTCGTCGTCCTCTTCCTTGGTGGGTTTGGGTTCGATGCGGACGGGGGCGGCGCGCGGGGGCTCCGGGGGTGGGTACCCGGGGCGGCTGACGGGTTTGACCGCGGGGCGGGAGTCCGGGTCCACCATCGGGAAGATGGCCGGGAGCTGGATGCGTTTGGTCGCTTCCTCGGTGTAGGAGCCGGGTTGGCGAGGCGGGACTTGGAGGCGGGAGGTGGCCGCCTCGGGTTTGCGCATCGGCGAGGTGGGTTGCGCTTCGGGCTTGGCCGGGCGGACGGGCGCCAGGCCCGCGACCGTCGGTGGGTCGATGGCCTTGCGCGGCGTGGCTAGGGGCCCGGTCTTGCCCTGGACGCCGGTGTTGCCCGGCGTGGTCAGGAGGCCAGGGTTACCCGGCCCGTTGGGGCCTGGCTTGCCCTGCGTGCCGGGTTTGCCCGGCGCGTTCAGAGGCCCGGTCTTGCCTTGGGGCCCCGTGTTGCTCGGTGCGCCTGGGGCATTCGGCGGGCCTGATTTGTTCGCCTGGCCAGGCTGGGCCGGGGCGTTCGGGGGGCCTGCTTTGCCTGCCATGGCTGCGTTGCCCGGCGGCTTCACCGACTGGGTGGCTGCCAGGCCGGGCGGGGTGAGTGGCGGGCCGGCTTGATTGGCGGTCTTGCCCGGGAGGCTGGTTTGGGTGGGTGGTTTGCCGGGCTGGGCCGGTTGCGTTGACCGGGTGGGTGGGGCTGGTGGCCGTCCTGGTTGGTTGGGCGGTTCGGTCGGACGGGTTGGTGTGGTGGGGCGGGTGCGGCCGGGTTTGGTCGGCGAGTCGTCGCGGGTGCGTGGCTGGGTTGGTGAGTCGTCGGTCTTGCCGGGTCGCACGGGGGTCAGGCCGGTCACCGTGGCGGGCTCGTCCGACGGCTCCGGGGTCTTCGGCTTGACCGGCTTCAACCCCGACACCGTCGGCGGTTCACTCAGCCGGGCGGTCTTCTCGCCTTCACCCGCCGCGGGCTTGACCGGTTCCACCCCGGACAACGTCGCGGGCTCGTCGGGAGCCGCCACGTCGTCGCGCCGCACGGGCTCGATCCGCGAGAGCGTCGCGGGCTCATCAGGCTCCTTGCCAACGCGCTCCTCGGACGGCTGGAACAACGACCACCCGGGCTCATCCGGAGCCTCACCACTCGGCTCGAACGCCGACCACCTCCACGACGGGCCGGTGTCGCCGTCCTCATCCCGCTGAACAGGCGCCACCCCGGAGAACGTCGCAGGCTCAGCCTCGGGCCCCTGCACCCCCGCGGAAGCCGGCTCCGTCGCCGACGCCACCTCAGCGGCAAACCCCGCCCACAGCTCCGGCTCGGCCTCCGGGGCCACCTCAGCGGCAAGGCCCGGTTCCGCGCCATCGACCTCATCGACCGACTCCACATCGGGCTCATCAGCAGCGCCCGGCTCCGCCGACCACCTCGAGCCCGACTCCGCGGCAGGGCCCGGCTCGCCATCCGCCGACCACCCCGATGCCGACTCAGCAGCAGGATCCGGCTCGCCTGCCCAAGCCCGGACTGACTCATCGGCAGGGCCCGATTCGGCGGCCGACTCATCCGCCCACGTCCCGGCCGACCCAGCGGTTGGGCTGGACTGGATGTCCAGATCGGCTGCAGAGACCGACTCATCGGCAGCGTCCGATGTGGTCTCCGACCCGGCGGCCCAAGGCGGGGCTGGCTCAGCGGCGGAGCCCGCCTGAGAGTCCAGGTCAGCAGCCCACGACTGGCCCGGCTCGGCACCGGCGCCCAACTCGGCATCCGACTCGCCTGCCCATACCGCAGCTGATTCAGCGCCCGAACCCGACTGAGCTTCCACGTCAGCAGCCCACGACTGGCCCGACTCAGCATCCGACTCGCCTGCCCAAGACGGGGCTGGCTCAGCGGCGGAGCCCGCCTGAGAGTCCAGGTCAGCAGCCCACGACTGGCCCGGCTCGGCACCGGTACCCAACTCGGCATCCGACTCGCCTGCCCAAGACGGGGCTGGCTCAGCGGCGGAGCCCGCCTGAGAGTCCAGGTCAGCAGCCCACGACTGGCCCGGCTCGGCACCGGTNCC